>JBDTXI010000112.1:0-17886 GCA_040006255.1 Sphingomicrobium sp. | reverse complement strand
TCATCTACACCGGCCCGATCGACGAATATTTCGACTTCCGCTTCGGCAAGCTGCCGTACCGCAGTCTGCGCTTCGATCACCAGACGCTCGAGCAGGAGCAGTTCCAGGACGTTGCGGTGGTCAACTATCCGTCCGAGGACGTGCCCTACACGCGCATCAGCGAGTACAAGCAGCTGACCGGCCAAGAAGCGCCGGTGACGACCATCACCTACGAATATCCGTCGGCCGAGGGCGATCCTTATTATCCGATCCCGCGGCCGGAGAACCAGGAGCTGTTCAAGCGCTACGAAGCGCTCGCGGATGCGACCGACGGCGTCACCTTCGTCGGGCGCCTCGCGACCTATCGCTACTACAATATGGACCAGATCGTCGGTCAGGCGCTGGCTACGTTCCGGCGCATGGACGACAAGCGCATGCGAGAGCGACCGCAACCCACGGCGGTCGCCGCGGAATGAGCGGCGCCGCTCCACCGCTCGAGCTGTGGGGCGGAGTCGAATGCACCGTCGTCCGCATTGGCGACGAGTTTCGCAGCCAGTTGCACGACACCGGTCACTGGTCGCGCATGAGCGACATCGATGCGATGGCCGAACTCGGCGTCAAGGCCGTGCGCTATCCCATCTTGTGGGAGACGGTGGCGCCAGAAAGCCCCACCGAACTCGACTTCTCGTGGCACGACAAGCGTCTCAAGCGCCTGCGGGAGCTCGGTATCAAGGTCATCGGCGGCCTCGTCCATCACGGTTCCGGACCGCGCTACACCAACTATCTCGACGACGGCTTCCCGGACTTGCTTGCGGCTTACGCTCGGCAGGTGGCCGAACGCTACCCGTGGATCGAGATGTGGAACCCGGTCAACGAACCGCTCACGACCGCGCGTCTCTCGTGCCTTTACGGTCACTGGTATCCGCACAGGAAGAACATCAACGCGACATTCCGCGCGACGGTGCTGCAGTGTCTCGCGATCGCCCGTTCGATGCGCGCCATCCGGGAGGTCAATCCCGCAGCGCAACTCGTTGCGACCGAGGATGTCGGCAAGAGTTTCGCTACGCCCGAGCTTCAATACCAAGCCGATCATGAGAACGAACGCCGTTGGCTAAGCTTCGACTTGCTGGCCGGGCGCGTGGTCCCGGGTCACAGCTTTTATAGTTGGTTGCGCAATAAGGCGGCGAGCGAGGACGAACTGGCTGAGCTTGCTTCCGGCACGGCGGCGCCCGACATCCTCGGCTTCGACCATTACCTCACCAGCGAGCGTTTCCTCGACCATCGGGTCGAACGCTATCCCGCCGTGGCGCCAGGCTTCAACGGCCGCAAGCGCTACGTCGACGTCGAAGCGGTGCGGGTGGCGAAGCTGCAGCCGCTGCTCGGGCCGGCGGCACGCCTCCGCGAAACGTGGGAACGCTACCGGATCCCCATCGCCATCACCGAAGTTCATCACGGCTGCTCGCGCGAGGAGCAGGTCCGCTGGCTCAAGGAGATGTGGGACGCCGCCGAACGCGAGCGGGCGCGCGGCGCCGATGTGCGCGCGGTGACCGTCTGGGCGATGTTCGGTACGGTCGACTGGCGTTCGCTGCTCACGCGCCGCGAGGGGAGCTACGACGTCGGCGCATTCGACACGCGTTCTGAAACGCCGCGCCCGACGCTTATGGCCAAGGCGGCAGCGCAATTGGGCCGGGGCGAGAAGTTCGAGCATCCGATCCTCGACCTGCCGGGCTGGTGGAAGCGCCCGGGAAGGACGCACGCGCGGCCGTCCTACGACATGCTTCCCGCGCGGAGCTCCAAGACGCCGCGGCGAATCCTCATTGCCGGTGCGACGGGTACGCTCGGGCAGGCATTTGCCCGCATTTGCGGGCACCGCGGGCTGGCCCACGTGCTCACGTCCCGAGCGGAACTCGACATCACCGACGAGCAATCGATCGCCGCGGCAATTGCGCGCTACAAACCATGGGCGGTGATCAACGCCGCAGGTTTTGTCCGCACCTGGGAAGCCGCCGCGAAGTTCGACGAGTGCCTCGCGATTAACGCGACGGGCCCGGAACTGCTCGGCCGCGCCTGCACTGCAGCGGGAATTCCGCTCGTGACCTTCTCGTCAGACTTGGTGTTCGACGGCAAGCTCGGCCGGCCCTACGTCGAGCCCGACGAGCCCGCCCCCGTCAGCGCCTACGGGCGCAGCAAGGCCGAGGCGGAGGCGCGGCTATTGGCGATCGACGCGGATGCGCTGATCATTCGCACCAGCGCCTTTTTCGGCCCGTGGGATCGCCACAATTTCCTGTTCGAGACGATCGAAAAATTGAGGCGCGGCGAAGAGGTCGTGGCGAGTGACCGAACGATCGTTTCGCCAACCTATGTCCCAGATTTGGTGCACGCGACGCTCGACCTCTTGCTCGACGGGGAAAAGGGCATCTGGCACCTTACCAACCAAGGCGCGATCAGCTGGCACGAGCTGGCGCGCGAAGCGGCGGACATGGCCCGGCTCGACCGCGGTCTCATCCGCATCGATGCCGACGAGGAGGACGAGACAGTCGATACCAGCCTGACCAGCAACCGTGGCCTGCTGATGCGGCCGCTCGAGCGCGCGCTGAGCGATTTCGTCGAAGGGTCGGCAGTCCTTCGCGACCCCGATCGCATCGCCACGGGAAGCTGCTAGATTCCGCCGGGACTCGGCGAGGGACTTGTGAGCACTAACCCAGATTATGACGCCGCGGCGATCATGGGCGACCTGTACGGCGACGGTATCATCGCGCTGAAGGGCGCGTTTGACCCGCAATGGGCCGACCAGCTTGGCGACAATGTCATGGCGCTGTTCGCGGAGGCGCGGAATATCGAAGGTGGAGCTCTGCCGCGCGGGCCCGAGCGCTGGTACGTCGAGATCCAGCCGGAGAGAGTGCCGGGGTTCATCGACATTGCGACCCACCCGTGGTTCGTCGCGGTCTGCGAAGCGGTCCTCGGGCCAGAGTATAAGATCGTCGAGGTCGGCTTCGATATTCCCTTCCCGGGTGCGCAGGACCAGCCGTGGCACCGCGATTTTCCATCGCCGGCGGCGACTCTGCAGGGCCGCCGGCTGAACTCGCTGGCGTTCAACCTCGCCACGGTCGACACGCGCCCCGAGCACGGCGCTTTCGAGATCGCGCTCGGCACCCAGTGGGACGACATTCGTGGCTGCAGGAACGACATGTTTCCGCCCAGGGAATCGTGGCCGCGCTACATCGAGCGCGCCGCGCCCAAACTTCCGCAGCGCGGGGACATTTCCGCCCGTTCGGCGCTGACCATCCACCGCGGAACCGCCAACCGCTCGAGCGAGCCGCGGCCGGTGCTGGTGGTCGGAGTCGACGCGCCTGACGCGAACAACGCCCACCACCACGATCTTCAAGTCACGCCGGCCTATCTCGATTCGCTTCCGCCTCGCGTGCACGATCACCTGACCTACCGGGTCGCCGATGAACTGGAACCGGTCATCCAGCATCACGTCATCGAAGGACTTCTTGAGCCCGGTTACTGATCGCTGGACGGGGGCTTGCGGAACACATCCGGCCCGCACTTCATTGTCCATCCGGAGGAGCGCAGATGAGCCAGAACTGGCCTGAGCGAATGTGGTTGGTGCGGCATGGACAGAGCCAGGGGAACGTCGCCCGCGACGCCGCCGACCTCGCCGGCCATCATGAGATCGACATCGACGTGCGCGACGTCGACGTGCCCCTGTCCGAGCTCGGCAGGAAACAGGC
The DNA here is from genome assembly GCA_040006255.1 of Sphingomicrobium sp. Classification (GTDB taxonomy): domain Bacteria; phylum Pseudomonadota; class Alphaproteobacteria; order Sphingomonadales; family Sphingomonadaceae; genus Sphingomicrobium. Next base: position 14,170 of record JBDTXI010000112.1, on the reverse strand, counting down.
CGAAGCCGCCGGGCGCTGGTTCGCCGCGCTTCCCGAAAACGGCCGCCCCGAGGTCATCCTGTCGTCGACCTACGTTCGCGCGCGGCAGACGGCGGAAATCATCTGCGCCCAGGGCGCGCTGGCCGAGGGACCGTCGCGAACGATCATCGACGAACGCCTGCGCGAGCGCGAGTTCGGGATCTTCGACCGGCTGACCACGATCGGAATTCGCGAACGCTTTCCCGAAGAAGCCGCGCACCGGCGCCGGCTCGGCAAATTCTATCATCGGCCACCCGGCGGCGAGAGCTGGGCCGACGTGATCCTGCGCCTTCGCTCGATGCTCAACACGATCAACCTGCATTATTGCGACCGGCGGGTGCTGGTCGTGTGTCACCAGGTGGTCGTGCTGTGCTTCCGCTACATCCTCGAGGAGCTCGACGAGGCGACCATCCTCAAGATCGACCGCCAATCCGAAGTGCTCAATTGCGGCATCGCGGCTTACGATTTCAAAGATGGTCCGGAAGGGTTGTGCGTGCCCCAGCGCAACCTGTGGAACCACGACACGCCGCTCGAGGCGGAGGGCGCGCCCAAGACGTCGGCCCCGGACGCGATGGCCGGAAGCCGATGACCATACCGCGGCCGCTCGACTACGGCGCGCTCGCGGCTCATCCCCTCCCGCCGGTGGTCGATGGCGACAGGGAAAGCAAAGGGCGGCTGCTGGTCATCGCCGGAAGCCGTGAAGTGCCCGGTGCAACGTTGCTCGCCGCCCATCGCCGAAGAACTTATCGGCCTCAATCCCGCGCTGAGGACTTGTCTGCCCGATAGCGTTCGAGCTCGTCCCCGCTGAGCCGGACGACGTGCAGCACGTTGGTCGAGCCCGCGGTGCCGAACGGAATCCCGGCCATCACGATCAGCCGGTCGCCGCCTTTCGCGATCTGGTGGCGAAGGGCCATGCGCTTGGCCTTCTCGACCATCTCCTCGAAGCTCGACACGTCGCGCGTGTGGATCGGGTGCACGCCCCACAGCAGGCCCATCCGCCGAGCTGTGGTCATCGACGCGCTCATCGCCAGCAAGGGCACCGGCGGCCGTTCCCGCGCAATGCGCCGCGCGGTCGATCCCGAGCTGGTGTAGCAGAGCATCGCCGTCGCCGAGATGGTGCTCGCGATCTGGCGGGCCGAGCCCGCGATCGCGTCGGCGGTGGTCGGCTCGAGCCGCGTCTGCGTGAAGTGGATTCGCGCCTGGTACGAAGGATCGCGCTCCACGCTGCGCGCGATGCGGTCCATCATCTGCACCGCCTCGCACGGATATTGGCCGGCCGCGCTTTCCGCCGACAGCATCACCGCGTCGGCGCCATCGTAAATGGCGGTCGCGACGTCGCTCACTTCGGCGCGCGTCGGAGTTTGCGACGTGATCATCGATTCGAGCATCTGCGTCGCCACCACCACCGGCTTGCCGAACTGGCGGGCGCAGGCGACGATCTTGTTCTGCAGGGGCGGGACCTGCTCGGGGGGGAGCTCGACGCCAAGGTCGCCGCGCGCGACCATCACCGCATCGGCGAGCGCGATGATGTCGTTGAGGCGGTCGATGGCCGCCGGCTTCTCGATCTTGGCCAGCAGCGATGCGCGATCGCCGATCAGCGAGCGCGCTTCGGCGACGTCCTCGGGTCGCTGCACGAACGACAGGGCAATCCAGTCGGCCTTCTGCTCGAGCGCGAACTGGAGGTCGACGCGGTCCTTGTCGGTGAGAGCCGGGATCGGCACTACTACGTCAGGGACGTTGACGCCCTTATTGTCGGAGACCGCGCCGCCGACGATCACTTCCGTGACGATCTGCCGATCATCAACCTCGATCACTCTGAGGCGGACCTTGCCGTCGTCGATGAGGAGGCTGTTGCCCGGACGGATCGCCTCGAATAGCTCGGGATGGGGGAGCTGGACGCGATTCCTGTCGCCCGCCTTGTCCTGCTGATCGAGGATGAAGCGGCTGCCGGCCGCCAAGGCAGTGCGGCCGCCCGTGAAATGGCCGACGCGAAGCTTGGGGCCCTGCAGGTCGAACAGGATGGTGCTCGGCCGCCTGAACTCTTTTTCGAGGGCGCGGATATGCTCGACCAGGCGGGCCTTCTGCTTCTGGTCGCCGTGGCTCATGTTGATGCGAAAGGCGTCCGCTCCGGCGAGCAGAAGCCGGCGGATCATCTTGGCGTCGGCCGAGGCCGGGCCGAGAGTCGCCAAGATCTTCACCTTGCGCATGCGTGGAGGAAGAAGAGTCTCGGCCACCGTTTCTCCTTGGGCTGGGCGCGCGCCCGCCATAGCCGCTTGATATGGCGGTTCAACCCGCTAGAGCCGCGCTTCACACTTCTTGCATCGGAGTTTTGGAAGCATGGCGGAAGGCACCGTCGCGGCCGATCAGCTGCGGCTGTTTATCGAGCGGATCGAGCGTCTCGAGGAGGAGAAAAAGGGCATCGCGGACGATATCCGCGATGTTTATGCCGAGGCCAAGGCCAACGGCTATGACTCGAAGATCATGCGGATGATCGTGCGCCTGCGAAAGCTGGAGACGCATACGCGACAGGAGCAGGACGCACTTCTGGAGACCTATCGCCAGGCGCTCGGGCTGGCGTAAGGAAGCGCCATGGCCGGCCATTCCAAATATAAGAACATCATGTACCGCAAGGGCGCTCAGGATAAGAAGCGCTCGACCTTGTTCTCCAAGCTCAGCCGCGAAATCACGGTGGCGACGAAGATGGGCCTACCCGACCCCGAGGCGAACGCGCGCCTGCGTGCGGCGATCATCGCCGCCCGCGCGCAGTCGATGCCCAAGGACAATATCCAGCGCGCGATCGATAAAGCGGCAGGCGGTGAGGCCGAGAATTACGAGGAAATGCGTTACGAGGGCTTCGGGCCCGGCGGAGTCGCGCTGATCGTCGAGGCGCTGACCGACAACCGCAACCGCACCGCCACCAACATGCGCACGATCTTTTCCAAGAACGGCGGCAATCTCGGCGCCTCGGGCAGCGTCAGCCACGGCTTCGATCGCATGGGGCTGATCGAATATCCGGCGAGCGCAGGGGATTCGGACAGGGTGTTCGAAGCCGCGATCGAGGCCGGCGCCGACGACGTCGAGTCGGACGAGAACGGCCACCAGATATGGACAGCGCTCGACCAGCTGCACGAAGCGGCCAAGGCGCTTGAGCCGCTGCTCGGGGAGGCGGCTAGCGCCAAGCTCGCGTGGAAGCCGCAAACCGAGGCCGAAGTGCGCGGCGAGCAGGCGCAGCAGCTAGTCCGCCTGATCGAGTCGCTCGAGGAAGACGACGACGTGCAGACCGTGTGGGGCAACGAGCGCATCCCTGAAGAGGAGCTCGCGAACCTCGCGTGAAGATCCTCGGCCTCGACCCCGGGCTCGGAACCACGGGCTGGGGGCTGATCCGGGCGGACGGTAACCGCCTCGCGCATATCGCCAACGGCCAGATCAGGACCGACCCCTCGGCCAAGCTTCCGCAGCGGCTGTGGGCCCTCGCGGAACAGCTCGAAGCGGTCCTTGCCGAACATCGCCCCGATGGCGCCGCGGTGGAGGAAGTGTTCGTCAACGCCAACCCGCAATCCACCCTCAAGCTCGGCCAGGCGCGGGGCGTGGTGATCATGGTCGGCGCGCGCGCCGGGCTCGACGTGGGGGAATATGCCGCGCGGCTGGTCAAGAAGGCGGTGGTCGGCGTCGGCAATGCCGAAAAGGCCCAGGTCCACGCGATGGTCTCGCGGCTGCTGCCGGGAGCGAAGATCGCCGGTCCCGACGCCGCCGACGCGCTCGCCGTCGCGATCACCCACGCGCATCATCTTGCCTCGGCTCGAGCTACCCAGAGCCGTTCGCCCTGAGCCTGTCGAAGGGCTGCATTTCTCTTTAAGACAGTTGAAGAATGGGCAGGGCTTCGACAAGCTCAGCCCGAACGGTGGTTGGGGCGCAAAGTTGATCGCAAGGCTCTCAGGAACTCTCGCCGAACTGACCGCCGATGGCGCGGTGATCGACGTCGCGGGCGTCGGTTATCGGGTCCATTGCAGCGGCCGGACGCTCGAGGCGCTGGGCCCGGTCGGCGGCGAAGTGCTGATCCTCACCGAGCTGCAGGTGCGCGAGGACGCCTGGACCCTGTTCGGCTTTGGGTCGGCGAGCGAGCGCGACTCCTTCCGCGCGCTGACCAGCGTCCAGGGCGTTGGCGGGCGGCTCGCGCTGGCGATCCTCTCCGTCCTCCCGCCCGACGAGCTCACCCGCGCGGTCGCCCAAGGCGATAAGGCGATGATCGGCCGCGCCAATGGCGTCGGCCCCAAGCTCGCCGCGCGCATCGCCAATGAGCTCCGCGGCAAGCTCGGTATGGTCGGGCTCGCGGGAAGCGCAGCCGCGCCCCGCGCCGGAGCTGCCGCCGACGCGCTCTCCGCCCTCGCCAACCTCGGCTTCAAGCCGGCCGAGGCCAGCGCCGCGGTCAATGCCGCGCACGACGAGCTTGGCGCGCAGGCCGACCTTGATGCGCTGGTTCGGCTGGCGTTGAGGAAAGCGGCGAAGTGAAGCGCCCGTTGGCGCTGGCGATGGCGGTCGTCGGCCTCGTCCCGCTGGGGGCTTATGCGGCGCGCTCCAGCACCTACGCGAAGATCGACCGGTGCCTCGATTCAGGCAGCGCCTGGAATTATCGCGCCAGGGCATGCGAGCCCGTGCCGGCCGGGCCGGTCGATCGCATCTACATCGACAAGTCCGAGCATTGGATGGCGGCATACCGCGGAGGGCAGATCATCCGCGAGTTTCGCGTCGCGCTCGGCCGCGGCGAGCTCAAACCAAAGCGTCAGGCGGGCGATGGGCGCGTCCCCGAGGGCGTGTACGCGATCAGCGCGCACAATCCCGACAGCGCTTATCATCTCTCGCTGCGCATCAGCTACCCGACCCCCGAACAGGCCGCCGCTGCGGCACAGCGCGGAGCGAATGCAGGCGGCGACATCATGATCCACGGCCTGCCCAACGGCCATGGAAAGATCGGCAGCCGCCATCGCTTGATCGACTGGACCGACGGCTGCATCGCCGTGACCGACCCGGAAATGGACTGGCTGTTCCAGAACGTGCCCGACGGCACGCCGGTGGAGATCCTCGCATGACCGCAGTGACGGGCGCGGCCGGGCCTCAGCCGCCCCACACCTCACCGTAGAGCCTGAGCAAGTTGCGGCCGAGCAGCTTCTCGACCCGCGTCGTGGTCCAGCCGCGCTTCATCAGATCGCTGCCGAGCCGCTCGAGCTTGTCGATCGAATTATAGTCGCGGACGATGGTGAACACGTCGGGGCCTTCGCCCGGGGCGGCGATCCCGGCGGCCTTGCGCTGCTCGTAATCCTTGCGCGCATTCTCGATCGCCTTGGCGTCGAGGACGAGCGGGAGGACGCCGCCGTCGGTGCCGATCGATACATGGTCTTCGCCGCCGACCTTCGCCACATGGTCGATATGGTCGAGCAGCATCCCGCCGGTGGGATGACTGTCGCGTGACAAATAAGGCATGAAATAGACGCCGACCACGCCGCCTTTGTCCGCCACGGCGCGGATCGCCGAGTCCGAGACGTTGCGCGGATGATCGGTGATCGCCCGCGCGCCGGTATGGCTGACCGTCAGCGGGCGCTTGGCGAAGGCAATCGCCTCGTCGATCGTGCGGGCGCCGCCATGGGCGAGATCGAACAATAGTCTTTCCGCCTCGATCCGGCGAATCGTGTCGCGGCCGAGGTTGGTAAGGCCCGCGTTGCGCGGCTCAATCGAACCGTCGCCGCTCAAATTCGCCAGATTGTAGGTCAGCTGCACCGCGCGAACGCCGCTTTTCTTCATCGCGGCGAGGCGATCGAGCGTCGGCCCGACCATCGCCGTGTCCTGCGTGCCAAGGATGATCCCGAGCTTCCCCTCGCGCTTGCAGGCCAGGATGTCTGCCGCCTTCTCGACGAGCTTCAGGCGGTCCGGATTGGCGGCGAAATAGGCGTGATACTGGTCGAGCGATTTCTGGAACTGCTCCCACGAATCGGCATGGTTGCCGACCGGCAGCATCGTGTCGCGAACGACAGTCAGCCCGGTCATGCGGTACTCGGCCCAGCCACGGTCGCTCAGCCGCAGCTGATCGTCGGGCGAATAGGGGTCGTTGATCCCGCCGAGCCCGTCGATCACGACCGCGTTGGAATACCATGATGGGACGGCATTCCCCTTCCGCGCCACGGCCGGCCCCGCCGCGATCGCTCCTGCGATCGCAGCCGCGGCGCCGCCAATCATCGTCCGCCGATCGACTTCCATGCCCCGCTCCCCGCTTGTCGTTGGGCCATGCATCTGCGAATCAAACAGCGATGGCAACGGACCCCGACCGTATCACGACGCCCGAGCGCACGGCCGAGGATGTCGATCAGGCGCTGCGGCCGAAGACTCTCGACGAGTTCATCGGCCAGCAGGGCGCGCGCGAGAATCTTCGCGTGTTCGTGCAGGCGGCAAAGAGCCGAGGCGAGCCGCTCGACCACGTCCTGTTCCACGGACCGCCGGGCCTCGGCAAGACCACGCTCGCGGGGATTCTCGCGCGCGAGATGGGGGTCGGCTTTCGCGGCACATCGGGCCCGGTGATCGCCAAGTCGGGCGACCTTGCCGCCTTGCTCACCAACCTCGAGGACGGCGACGTCCTGTTCATCGACGAGATCCACCGTCTCAATCCCGCGGTCGAGGAAGTGCTCTATCCAGCGATGGAGGACCGCGCGCTCGACCTGATGATCGGCGAAGGCCCCTCGGCGCGGTCGGTGAGGATCGACCTGCCGCGCTTCACGCTCATCGGGGCGACGACTCGCCAGGGGCTGCTGACCACGCCGCTGCGCGACCGCTTCGGCATTCCGGTGCGGCTCAATTTCTATACCGTCGAGGAGCTCGAGCAGGTGGTGCGGCGAGCAGCGCGGCTGCTCGGCGTCGAGCTGGCCGGCGACGGCGGCCGCGAGATCGCCCGCCGCTCGCGCGGGACTCCGCGAATCGCCGGGCGCCTGCTCCGCCGGGTGCGCGATTTCGCCCATGCGGCGGGATCCGACATGATCGACGCCGGGGTTGCCGACAAGGCGCTGTCGCGGCTTGAGATCGATAGCCTCGGCCTCGATGCGATGGACCGCCGCTATCTGTCGATGATTGCGGACCTCTATGGCGGGGGTCCGGTCGGGGTCGAGACGCTCGCCGCGGGCCTCAGCGAACCGCGCGACACGATCGAGGACGTGATCGAGCCCTTCCTCATTCAGCTGGGCCTCATCGCGCGGACGGCACGAGGGCGCTGTCTCAACGGCCGCGGCTATGCCCATCTCGGCTTGCCCGCGCCCCAAGGCAGCCAGACCGGCCTGTTCGACGAGGGAGCTGCGTCCAAATAATGCGTTTTCTGCAGATGGCCATCGCCGCGGCGGCGATCGCGGCTTCGCCCGCTCCCGCCCAGACCGGCGCACCGGCCGCCGCCCCCGATTACGCCAGGGATTCGGCTTGGCTCTGCCTGCCGGGCCGCTCGGACATTTGCTCGACCGCGTTGCCGACGACGCCGCTCAATGTCGGCGGCTATGGTTCGCCGAGGCCGAGCGGAGTCGCCAAGGATCCGCCGATCGACTGCTTCTACGTCTACCCGACGGTATCCGGCGATCCCGGGATGAACAGCGACCTTGCTCCCGGACGTGAGGAGAAACTGGCGGCGGAAAGCCAGTTCGCTCGTTTCGCTTCGGTGTGCCGCCCGTTTGCGCCCGTTTATCGGCAGATGACCATCGCCTCCATCGCCGCTTACGCGGCCGGGGCCGATATCAAGGCGCCGGCGATGCTCGCCTATTCCGACGTGCTCGCCGCCTGGCGCAATTATGTCCGCACGCGCAATCAGGGACGGCCGTTCGTGCTCATCGGCCACAGCCAGGGCAGCCTGATGCTGCAACTGCTGATCGCGCACGAGATCGAGAACGATCCCGCCGTCGCGGCGCGGATGAAGCTCGCCATCCTGCCTGGCTACGACGTGCTCGTGCCGCAGGGAAAGTTGGTCGGGGGCACCTTCAAGAAGACGCCCTTGTGCAGCCGCGCTGGGCAAACCGGCTGCGTCATGAGCTGGACCAGCTTCCGCGAAAAGAACGTCCCGCCCGCCGGCGCAATCTTCGGTTATTCCGATCAGCCGGGGATGACCGTCGGCTGCGTCAATCCGGCGCTTGCCGGCTCGCGCGACTGGGTCAAGCTCGACAGTTACTGGTTCGCCCGCTCGACGCTGCCGGTGCCGGGCGGCCCGGTGCAATGGTCGACCGAAGGGCCGCCGCCGACGGCATATCTGCACGCCAAGGATCTCGTCTCGGGCAAATGCATCAACGACGGCCCGCGCGGTTATTTGTGGATCCACACCAACCACAATCCCGGCGACAGGCGCACCGACCGGATCGGCGGCGAGGTCGCCGTGCTCGGCATGTTCCTGCCGGGCTGGGGAATGCACCTCGCGGACCTGGCTATCGCGCAAGGCGACCTCATTCGCGAAGTAGGCGAGGTTGGTAAACCCCGGTGAGTTCCGCCCTCGACATCCCCTATCGCGGCGGCTTTGTCGGCAACGCGCACCATTTCGCTTTGACGGTCTATTTCGAGGACACCGACGCCTACGGCATCGTCTATTACGCCAATTATCTGAAATTCATGGAGCGGGCGCGGTCGGACATGATCCGCGCGGTCGGAGTGGACCAGGCGGCCGCGTTGCGCGCGACGGGAAGCGCTTATGCGGTCGTTGAAGTCGACATCCGCTACCGCCGCCCGGGCCGGCTCGGCGATGACCTGCAGGTCATCAGCACGGTCGACCAGGTCCGCGCATCCTCGGTCCACATTCATCAGCGAGTCATGCGCGGAGCGGAATTGTTGACCGACGCGCACTTGACGGCGGCCTTCCTCGACGGCGAAGGCCTGCCGCAGCGGCAGCCGAAGGATTGGGTCGAGAAATTCCGGAATATCGCGCAGCCAGAATGACCTACGCCCGGCTTCCCCTCGCGCTCGGCTTGGCGGCGCTCGCGCTTCCGGCGCACGCGCAGCAGCCGGCGGGAACGGCCGCGGCGAGCGTGGTTGCCATCCCGCCGCTGAGCACGCCGAGCGACACGCCGACGCCGGCCGGGGGGACTCTCAGCCTCGCCTGGGAGGCTTCGAAGACGATCGCGCAGGACCTCCGTACCACCTCGGAGATCATGCCGCTGCCGCCGGCCCAGAAAGATTATTATTCCTATCCCGAAGTGACCGCGCCGACCTTTTCCAAGTGGCGCTCGGTGGGCGCGAAAATGCTTGTCACCGGCTTCATCCAGGCGCGCGAGGACGGACGCGTGACCTTCGGCTGCTACGTCTACGACGTCGGCAAGGGCCGCGAAGTCGCCCGCAAGGGCTTCGTCGTCGCCCCCGAAGAGTGGAGCCGGGCGGCGCACAAATGCTCGGGCCTGGCCTATACGGCGGTAACCGGCGCTCCCGGCATTTTCGACACGCGCATCGCCTATGTCGCGGAAAGCGGCGCCGCGTCTGCGCGCGTGAAGCGCATCGCCATCATGGATAGCGACGGCACCAACCATGCCTATCTGACCGCCGGCGAGACGATGGTGCTGACCCCGCGCCTGTCGCCCAAGGCATCGCGCCTCGCCTTTGTCAGCCTTGCCGGCGGCAAGCCCCAGGTGCGGCTGATCGAGGTCGCTTCGGGCGCGCAGCGGCCGCTGGTGGCGAACGACGCGATCAGCTTCGCGCCGCGCTTCTCGCCCGACGGAACGCGCATCGTCTTTTCGATGATGCTCGGGGAGAACTGTGACATCTACGTTGCGGGCGTCGATGGGGGCGCCCCGCAACGGTTGACCACCTCGCCCGGGATCGACACCGATCCGAGCTTCTCGCCCGACGGCAAGAGCATCGCGTTCGAGAGCGACCGCTCCGGGAGCCAGCAATTGTACGTGATGAACGCCGACGGCTCGAACGAGCGCCGGGTGACGTTCGGCGGCGGCGCGTACGCGTCGCCCGCGTGGTCCCCGGACGGCGAATGGATCGCCTTCACCCGCCGCGGCGCGGACGGCCGGCGGATCGGAATCATCAAGCCCGACGGCAGCGGAGAGCGGCTGCTGACGGCGGGCCCGGGCGACGAGGGGCCAAGCTGGGCAGCGAGCAGCCGCGAGCTGATCTTCCAGCGCGCCGAGGGGACCGGGAGCAGCGGCCTTTACCGCATCTCGCTCGATGGCAGCGAGGCGCGCAACGTCGTCATCCCGCAGGGCGGCTCCGACCCCGATTGGTCGGGGGTAATGGATTGAGCATGCGCAAGGCTTTTCTCCTCCTGCTCGCGATCGCCATGACCCCCCCGGCCGCGGCGCAAAGGCGCTTGCCGGTCATCATCCCGCTCGGGCGATCCTCGCCGCAGCCGGCTCAGCCGCCCGAGCTCACGGGCATCGACGCACTGCGGGCCGACTTTCTCGTCCATTCCGGAGCGGATACCGTTTATTTCGGGACGGGCAGCGCGATTCTGGGAGCGCCGGCGCAAGCGACGCTGCAGGCGCAGGCGACATGGCTGCGCCTGCATCCCGAAGTGGTCGTGCGAGTCGAGGGCCATGCGGAGCCGAGCGAGACGCGCGATCACGCGCTCGCGATCGGCGCCCGGCGGGCGGAGCAAGTCCGCAATGATCTGGTGTTGCTGGGCGTCCGGGCGGCACAGATCGGAACGATGAGTTGGGGCAAAGAGCGCCCGGGCCCGCCGCGGGCCGTTACGATATTGGTGCGGTGAGTTAGGCGGCGCGGCGCTGATAGCCGCAGGTGCTGAGCCAGGATCTCGCCTGGCGCTGGGCTTCGGCGATCTCGCGCGCCGACATTTCGACGGCGATCTCGGCGCGGCATTCCTGCCCCCGCGTGCAGCCCGAAAGCGCGGCGAGATTGAACCATTTGTGGGCTTCGATCAGGTCGACGGCGATGCCGCCGCGTCCCGTCGAAAAGGTCACTCCGAGCTCGAACAACGCATCGACGTCCCCCGTCTGGGCGTCGGCGATGCGGCTCCGGATCAGGAATTCCGCGCTCTTCTGGCTAATGGCACCCATCGATTGTCCCCCAGTCCCCTTGTTGACTGGAGATTGGTCAGGCGTTGGCAAAGAAATGGTTAACGCGATCAAGCCTTGTTCACACCGGCACATTGTCGATGAGGCGCGTCGTCCCGATGACCGCCGCCGCGATCAGGCGCATCTCGCCGGCCGGTTGCTCCAGCGGATCGAGCGTCGCGGAATCGACCAGCGCGAAATAGTCGATCCTGAGAAAGCCCGCGTCGACCAGCGCTTGTTTGCCCTGCCGGAGCGCCGTTGCCACGGGTTCGCCCCCGCGAATCGCCTCGCGGGCGGCGTTCAGCGCTTTAGGCAGGGCGGCCGCGCGCTTCCGCTCGTCGTGACCGAGGAAGGCGTTGCGCGAAGACATGGCGAGTCCGTCCGGCTCACGCGCGGTCGCCACGCCGGCGATCTCCACACCGAGATTGAGGTCGGCGGCCATCCGCCGGATTACGGCGAGCTGCTGGAAATCTTTTTCGCCTAACAGTGCGACATCGGGGCGGACGGAGAGCAGCAGCCTCGCGACGACAGTCGCGACGCCATCGAAGTGGCCGGGGCGCGCCACGCCTTCCCAGCGCTCCGAAACGCCGGCGACGCTGACCGTGGTGGCGAAGCCTCGCGGATAGACGTCCTCGACCGACGGCATCCACAGCAGGTCGCACCCGCGCTCGGCCAGCAGTTGGCTATCCTGCTCCTCCTGCCGCGGATAGCGGGCGAGGTCCTCGTTCGCGCCGAATTGCCGCGGATTGACGAAAATCGTCGCCGCCACCGCGTCCGCGCGCCGCTTCGCTTCGTCGACCAGAGCTATGTGCCCGGCGTGGAGCGCGCCCATCGTCGGCACCAGCGCAAGCCTGCCGCCGCGCAACTCGCCGAGCGCGCGCGTCAATTCTTCACTGGTGCGAACCGTTTGCACGCTGCCCGAGCCTCGGATAATCTCGCCTGGGGCGGCGTTTCTTAGCCGCGGGGGAAAAGATCAAGCCATGACCCAGCCGCATTTCATCGTCTTCGCCAACGAAAAGGGCGGTACCGGCAAATCGACAACGGCGGTACATACCGCGATAGCGCTCGCCGCGTCGGGCCACCGCGTCGGAGCGCTCGACCTCGACAGCCGCCAACGGACCATGACCCGCTATCTCGAAAACCGCGACGCGACCATGCGCCGGCTCGAAAAGGAGCTGCCACATGCGGTTTACGAAGTGCTCGAGGACCATAGCGAAGAGGGGTTTGCGGCGGCGATCGCCCGTCTTTCGCAAAAGGCCGACGTGATCGTCGTCGATACGCCGGGGCGCGACGACCCCATTGCGCGGTCGGCAATCCTCAAGGCCGACACCCTGGTCACGCCGATGAACGACAGCTTCGTCGACCTCGACCTCATCGGCCAGGTGCATCCCGAAAATTACAAGATCACGCGCCCAAGCTTCTATGCCGAGCTCATCTGGAACAGCCGCACCGCGCGCGCCAAGCAGACCGGCAAGGGCGTCGACTGGGTCGTGCTCAGAAACCGGCTGCAGCACGTCGAATCGCACAACCTCCGCCGCGTCGGCGCGGCGCTGGACGAGCTGGCGCGCCGGGTCGGCTTTCGGGTGATCCCGGGCCTCGGCGAGCGCGTGATCTACCGCGAGCTATTTCCCAAGGGCCTGACCCTGCTCGACCTGCAGCAGCTCGGCGACGTCGGCCTCGGCCACATCACCGCTCGCCAGGAGCTGCGTGAGATGATTGCGGGCTTGGGAATTCCCGACGCGAGCGAGCGCCAGGCGGCCTGATCGTCATTGCGAGCCGACAGGCGCGGCAATCCGACTTCTAATCCCGACATCTATTCTGGATTGCTTCGCTGCGCCCGCGATGACAGGAGCGGCGCATGGCCCACAGCTTCAACCCCACCATCCTTCGCGAATATGACATCCGCGGGATCGTTGGCGACACGCTCACCGAAGCCGACGCCTACGGGCTCGGCCGCTCCTTTGCCGCGCTTGCCCGCGACGAGGGCGCGCGCCGCATCGCCGTTGGCCGCGACGGGCGCACGCACGGAGGAATGCTCGAAGCGGCGCTGGTCCGCGGCCTCACCGAAGGCGGCATCGACGTGGTGCTGGTCGGCATGGGTCCCAGCCCGATGCTCTATTTCGCCACGCACTACCTCGACGTCGACGGCGGGATCCAAGTCACCGGCAGCCACAACCCGGCCGACTATAACGGGTTCAAGCTGCTGCTGAAGGACCGCTCGGTTTTCGGGCAGGAGATCCAGGCGCTCGGCAAGCGCTCGGCGTCGGGCCACTGGAGCGAAGGCAACGGCACCACCGAGGAAGTCGATATCCGCGAGGCCTATGTCCAGCGCTTGTTGCAGGATTTCTCGGGCAAGGCGTTCCGCGTGGGGTGGGACGCCGGCAATGGCGCCGCGGGGCCGGTCCTCGATATGCTCGTCGAGCGCCTTCCGGGCAACCATCACGTGATCTTCAGCGAGGTCGACGGCACCTTTCCCAACCACCATCCCGACCCCACGGTCGAGGCCAATCTCGCCGACTTGAAGCGCCTCGTTGCCGACAAGCAACTCGATTTCGGCATCGCTTTCGACGGCGACGGCGACCGCATCGGCGCGGTCGACGGCAAGGGGCGCGTGATCTGGGGCGACCAGCTGCTCGCCATCCTCGCCGAGGCGGTGCTGCGCGACGAGCCGGGGGCGACGATCATCGCCGACGTGAAGGCGAGTCAGGTGCTGTTCGACCGCATCGCCGAGCTCGGCGGCAAGCCGCTGATGTGGAAGACCGGCCACAGCCTGATCAAGTCGAAGATGAAGGAGACCGGCGCCCCGCTCGCCGGCGAGATGAGCGGCCACATTTTCTTCAAGCACCGCTGGTACGGCTTCGACGACGCGCTCTACGCCGCGGTGCGGCTGATCGAGGCGGTCAGCGCCAGCGGCAACAGCCTCACCGGCATCATGGACGCCATGCCCAAATCCGTGGCCACACCCGAGCTGCGCTTCCAGGTCGACGAAGTGCGCAAGTTCGCGATCGTCGAGGAAGTTCGCGACCGTTTGGCGGCGGACGGCGCGAAGGTGGACGCCACCGATGGGGTGCGGGTCAGCACGCCCGACGGCTGGTGGCTGCTCCGCGCCTCGAACACGCAGGACGTGCTGGTCGCGC
>JBDTXI010000111.1:0-18697 GCA_040006255.1 Sphingomicrobium sp. | reverse complement strand
AATCCAGCTCCGACGACAAGGCCAGCTTGCGGAAGGCGAGCAGGATGCCGAGCATGAGGCCGATGGGGATGCCGAGCGAAAGATATTCGGGAAGGAGGTTGGCGAGCATTCGCCAGACCACGCTGACCGGACCGCCGGAATCGACCACGAATTGGAACAGCCGCAGCATCTTATCGAGCAGCAGGAGCATTGCGGCAAGGATCAGCGAGCCGATGAGAGGCACCGCGATCGAGCGCGCGAGATAACGGTCGATAAGGCCGATTTGCCGCAATTCAGTCCGTCCCGACACCATCATTTGGCCGCAAAGGCAGCCGAGGTTGCACAGCGGACGGATGCGCCTTCGCGAGCCGAAGGCGCGGTCGTTCGCCTGGGTCCTATAGCGAACGGCTGTGTGAATTCATGATGAAATCGCTTGCCACGGACGAGATGACAAGCCCTGCGGGGGAAGTATGCCCGTGGAATCCAGGGGCGGCCGCGGTGGATCGCGCGCCGCGCCCGCGTATCGCCTTGCTTTCCAATCCGAAATCGACACGCAATGTCGCCCAGCTCTCGCGCATCCGCGAATATTGTGCGGACCACCCCGACGTCTTCCACTACGAGGTCGAACACGCCCACCAGATCGGCGAAGCGATGAAGGTCATCGCCCGGGTGCGGCCAAAGGTGCTGGCGATCAACGGCGGTGACGGCACCGTCCAGGCAGCGCTCACCGAAATCTACAACGGCGGCTATTTCCAGGGAGAGCCGCCGCCCGTCGCCGTGCTGCCGAGCGGGAAGACGAACCTCATCGCGCTCGACCTCGGCGCTCGCGGCGATCCGATCGAGGCGCTCGAGCGGTTGATGGAACTCGTCCGCACCGACCTTGCGCCCTACACCGTCGCGCGCGAGCTGATTGCGCTTCGTCACGGCGGCGGCGACCGCCCGATCATCGGCATGTTTCTGGGCGGCGCCGGGCTCGCTGACACCATGCTTTACTGCCGCGACAAAATCTATCCGCTGGGGCTGCCCACCGGGATCGCTCACGGCATTACCGCGTTCGCGCTGCTGGCGAAGTGGTTCCTCAAGGCCAAGGCGAGCTTCCTGCCGCCCGATCCCACGCCGATGCGGGTGTCGATGGGCGGCGTGAAGAACAATGCGCTGACGGGGCAATTCTCGTTGCTCGCCGTGACCACCCTTGAAAAGCTGCTGCTTAACAGCGAGCTCGGCGGCCGGCGCAATGGAACGCTGAAATTCCTGGCGATCGAAGAGCGGCCGATGTCGCTCATCCGCGGGCTCGTGGCGAGCTTCGCCGGGACGCTTGGGCGCTCGCCCGTGCGCGGCGTGCATTTCGAGGAAACCGACGAGATCACCATCGAGGGCGAAAGTTCGCACGTGATCCTCGACGGCGAAAGTTACCGCGCCGAGACGGGGCGGCCGATCAGCCTCACCCCGGCGCAGCCGCTATCGTTCGTCAAGCTGGCGGCGTAATCACGTTTCATGACTTGGTTGCGCGCGCTCGTTGCTGAGGAGTTGGGGCTGCCTGTCGATCCGCAAGTGAACGCGATCGCGCGGGCGATCGCGGAAAAACATGCGCCGGCCAGCCGCGCGGTGCTGTTCTACGGCTCGTGCCTGCGCGAGCGCGAGCTCGCCGGGCGGATGCTCGATTTCTACCTGATCGTCTCGGACTATCGCTCGGCCTATAGAGAGAGCTGGCTGGCGACGGCCAACCGGCTGATCCCGCCCAACGTCTTCTATTTTAAGAGCGACGGGCTCGCTGCCAAATATGCGGTGCTTAGCGAAGCCGACTTTCACCGGCTCAACGGGCCGGAGACGAGCAGCGTCTCGGTGTGGGCGCGGTTCGCTCAGCCCTCGCGCCTGGTGTGGTCGGCGGGCGCCGCCGCTCGGCGCCGGGCGATCGAAGCGGTGAGCCGCGCGGCCCCGGCATTGCTCGCCGCGGCCGGTCCGCAGCCGGACGAGGAGCCGCTGGCGCTGTGGCGCCGCGCTTTCGCGCTCACATATTCGGCCGAGCTTCGCGCCGAACGCAAGGGCCGAGCGCACTCAGTCGTGGAGGTCGATCCGGAGCGCTACCGCCGCTTCGCGCCTCCGGCGCTGGCCGCGGCGTCGGCGATCCCAAGCCGCGGAAACTGGGCGTGGCGGCGAGCCGAAGGCAAGGCTTTGTCGGTGCTTCGGCTAGCCAAGGCGAGCGCGACCTTCGCCGGGGGCGCGGAGTACATCGCGTGGAAGATCAATCGTCACGCTGGCACCGACATCCAGCTGAAGCCGTGGCAGCGGCGCTGGCCGCTCCTCGCGGCGATCAGCCTCTTGCCGCGCCTGCTGAGGTCCGGGGCGGTTCGCTAGCGGTGCGGGCGAGGGCGGCGGAGACGGCGTTGGCCAGCGCTCCGACGGTGAAGGGCTTGCGTAGCAGCTCGTGACCGCGGAGGTCGTCGCTTTCGCCCTCGCCGACATAACCGGTGACGAAAAGTACCGCGAAATCGCGCGCGGATGTGCGCTTGAGATAGCGGATCAGCTCGGGGCCGGTCATCTCGGGCATGATCACGTCGCTGATGACAAGGTCGAACTCCTGCGCCTGGAACAACTGGATGGCCTCGGCGCCGCTGCCGCAGGCGGCCGGCTCGTAATCGAGATCCTCGAGCGCATCAACGGTGGCGGTGCGCACGCGCGGGTCGTCCTCGACGAGCAGGATACGCGCTCCCGGCACGTGGACGTCTGCATCGGCGCGCTGGACCGCGGGATGAAGGCGTGCGTGGGCCGCAGCTTCGGTGCGCGGCAGATAAATTGAAACGCTGGTACCGCGGCCCACTTCGCTTTCAATCCCGACTTCGCCGCCCGACTGGTGCGCGAAGCCGAAGATCTGGCTGAGGCCGAGCCCGGTGCCCTTGCCCACCGGCTTGGTCGTGAAGAAGGGCTCGAACGCCCGGTCGAGCACTTCGGGTGGCATTCCGCAGCCGGTGTCGGTGACGCTGATCTTAAGGTAATTCCCACCTTGGATGTCGCCGACCTGGTTGGCAGCGAGCTTCACATTCTTGGTCGCGATGCGCATCATCCCCTGGCCGTCCATCGCGTCGCGCGCATTCACCGCGAGATTGACGATCGCATTTTCGAGCTGGTGCGAATCGACGTAAATCGGCCAGCTATCCGGATCGAGATCGATTTCGACGCGGATTCGCTCGCCCAGCGTGCGGTCGAGCAGGTCGGACATACCGCCGATCAACTCCTTGCCGTCGACCCGCTCGGGAAGCAGCGGCTCGGAGCGCGCAAAAGATAGCAGCCGGCGGGTCAGTGCCGCGGCGCGGGTCGCGCCCTCCATCGCATTGTTGAGGTGCATCATGACCTCGCGCCGCGGGCCGTTCAGCCGGCGCAGGCCGAGATCGATGCCGCCGACCACCACCGCGAGCATGTTGTTGAAATCGTGCGCGATGCCGCCGGTAAGCTGGCCGACGGCTTCCATTTTCTGCACTTGGCGAAGCTGCGCCTCGGCGGCCTCACGCTCGGCGGCCTCGGCCTTCAGCGCCCGGTTGGCTTCCCACAACTCCTGCGTGCGCTCGCGGACCGCGAGTTCGAGAACTTCGGCGCGCTCTGCCTCCGATTCGATGCGCCGCCGCGCCGCCGCGTTCTGGCGCAGCGCCTGCACCGCGACCACCCCGAGGAAGACCGCGCCCAGCCCGACGAGGATTCCGAGCCAACTTAAGTAATCGGTGAAGCGGTCGGCCTGGGCGGCGAAGATCTGGCTCTGCTCGATGCGCTGGCGGAGCGACTGCCGCTCGGCGCGGATGATGTCCTCGAGCTTGTCGTCGAGTTCCCTGCCCGAGCCCTTGGTCGCAGCCTGGTAGAAATAGCTGATTCCGGCGTCGCCCTGCTTGGCCAGCGCGGCCTGGGCGGCAAGCGCGAGTTCGCCGCCGCGCCGGGCATAAAGGCGCTGCACGTCCCACACCCGCCGTTGTTGCGCCGGATTGTTCTTCAGGAGATCGCCGAGCTGGCGAATCTGGTAGCCGGCGAGCTGCCAGTCACTGGCGTAGATGTTGCCGCTCGTTTTGACGTTCTCGTCGAGGACAAAGCGGGCGAGCGCGGCTTCGGAGCGCGAAACGTTAGCGCTGACGTTGCGTACGACCAGCGCGACCTGGTTGGTCTGGCGCTCGGCGGCGAGCGCTCTCTCGCGCGCATCGTTGGCGAACTTTACCAGGAAAACCATGGTGACGAGAACCAACGCGGCGAGGAGGCCCGCCGCTGCAGCTCCGCCCCGGCGCCAGTCGAACTGGATTTCTTCCTCGTCCACCGCCCTCATGCGAGCAGTTTAGCCCCGTTAACCTTTCCGCGAAACCCAAAGGTTCCACCGACTATGTTCAGCTGATGCAACTGGTTGCACGCCCTGCCGCAGAGAACATGCCGAGAATTTCGCCGACCTGCTCGGCGCTGTGGAGCGCGCACAGTGAGCAGCGCAGCAAAGTCATCCCGGCCGGCGTCGCCGGGGGGCGGGCGAGATTGACATAGAGACCCTCGTCGAGAAGCGCTTCCCACATCGCCGCTCCGGTCTCGAGATCGGGCATGATGATGGCGATGATCGCCGACTGCGGCTCGTCGGTGCCGAGCGTGAAGCCGAGCTGCTTCAGCCCGGCGTGGAGGCGCTTGCTGTTTTCGCACAGGTGCGCGCGCTTGTCGGCGCTGTCCATAAGCTTGCGGATCGCGGTCGCGGCGGTCGCCACTACCGAGGGCGGAAGCGAGGCGGTGAACACGTAAGGCCGGCAGACGAGGCGCAGAATCTCGAACTTGGGGTGGTTCGAGACGCAGAAGCCGCCGACCGTGCCGACCGATTTGGAAAAGGTGCCGATGATGAAATCGACGTCGTCGATAACGCCCTGGGCCTCGGCCACTCCGCGGCCATGCTCGCCGATGAATCCCATCGAATGGGCTTCGTCGACCAGCACCATGGCCCCGTTTTCTTTGGACACGCGGATCATGTCCTTCAACGGGGCAACGTCGCCCATCATCGAATAGACGCCTTCGAGCACGACCAGCTTACCGGCGCCCTTAGGAATCCGCTTAAGGCGCTTCTCGAGCGCCTCGACGTCGTTGTGGCGGAAGGGGACGATCTGCGCGTTGCCGAGGGCGCAGCCGTCGTAGATCGAGGCATGGCTGTCGATGTCGAGGACGACATAGTCTTCCTTGCCGGCAATGGTCGAAATGACGCCGAGATTGGCCTGGTAGCCGGTCGAAAAAACCATCGCGTGGTCCATCGCGTAGAAATCCTTGAGCGCCTGCTCGACCGCGCAGTGGCCGACGTAGGTGCCATTGAGAACGCGGCTCCCGGTGGTTCCCGAGCCGAAATCGTCGAGCGCCTTCTTGCCCGCGGCGATGACATCCGGATCGAAGGTCATTCCCATGTAATTGTAGGTGCCAAGCAGGATCGTGCGGCGGCCGTTGCAAATGGCGACCGTCGGGCTCTCGACCTTTTCCATGACGAGGTTGAAGGGGTCGGTTAGGCCGGTCGCGAGCAGGGCTTCCCGCTGCGCGATCAGCGGATCGAACTTGGAGAAGAGGTCAGTCACCTAAGCGGTTAGCCGCTGCAACGCGTCGATCAGCTGGCCGACGGTCTCGATCTCGGCCTGCATGTTCATTGAGATGATGACGTCGAACTCGTCCTCGATATTGGCGACGAAATCGAGCACGGTGAGGCTGTCCCACTCGAGGTCCTGGGCGAAGCGCGTCGCCTCGGTTATCGCCGCCCCGTTCTTGTTGAAGGGGACGATCAGCTCGACGACTTTGGCGTAGGTTGACTGGCGGTCTGGCATGCTGGCTCGTTAGTGCTGACCCACTGCTTAAGCAACGCAATGGGGCGCGATTGCGGCGCCTATCGGGCGCGCCAGTTCTTCCCGATACGGACTGCTGCTGGGTGTAAAGCAGACACGCAGCCGATTTCCGTGATAGCTTGGGAGCGGAAGCAGCCCGCGCGCTTCTGCAGCTTCCGGGCGCGCGGTCCTCGGCGTGGGCCGGCATGGAGGTGACGAGTGGACCCGAAGGCCCGGCTAACGACAGCCCACTTCAACGGTCTTTACAGCCCGCAGTTCGCTTTCGACGATCGGCAGCAATTTCCTGTTGGCACCCTGGCGCCGGGAATGGACCCAAGCGGTCGCGAGCTCACGATCATGGATGCCCGTGCGCTCCAGGCGGCCGAAGGTGGCTCCGAGGCTGAATTCTTCTCCCGGCACGCCTTCGTGTTGTTGCCTCACGTCAGTGCCGTTGGCGACTGGGACGACGAAAGCGCAATCTATCAGCCTGAAATCGATCGCGTAATCCGCAAGCGACTCCTCCCTGGAAAGACAGTCGAAATTCAGCAGGGCCCCAAGGTGTTACGACGCGGTCGCGGCACGGCGACGCCTGAGTACGCGGATGGCGTTCATTCGGACGGGGGTCTCGACCTTGACGATTATGTTCACAACATAGGGGCATTTTCGAACGACCAGGCGGCGCAATGGTGGCGCACGCTCTACGAACGGCCCGACGTGTCCGGGTTGATCTGGATCGATTTCTGGCGAACGACAAACATGAGCGGCCCGCTCGAACATATGCCGCTCGCCTTATGCGATCCCTCCAGTGTCGAGGCGGATGATGTGGTCCCGGTCGGAATGACGGGGATCGCCCCCGACAACCGCCAATCGCGCCATCTCTCGCTGCGTTTCCGTCCCCAGCAGCGCTGGTATTACTATCCGGGCATGACCACCGATGAGCTGCTCGCATTCAAGTTGGCGGAATTCTGGAAAACTCCGACGCCATTTCGGAACTGCTTCCACTCAGCCTTTCCTCACGCGGATACGCCGGAGGGCGCAGAGAAGAGACAAAGCTGCGAGCATCGCGTTGGAGTGCTCGTGCTGGCGGACTGATTACCGCGTCCACATCCGAATGGGTCAGAAGCGGCGATTAGCCGCTACAGCCATCCGTCGGCCCGGTACCAAGCGGCCGTTTCGGCGAGGCCCTGTTCGGTCGCGATTTGCGGTCGCCATAGCGTGGGCGGGCAGCTGCGCTCGGTCTCGACCACCCAGTTGCGGTGCGAGAAGTAAGCGGCGCGATCGACGGTGAGCTTTGCGTTGGGGCCGCGCACCAATTGGTCGGCGCGCGCGGCGAGGCGAAGGAGAATTCCTGGAGAGGATATGATTGCCGGTTTGCCTCCGACTGCGCGGCCAAGGGCGCGGGCGAACTCCCGGTGTGACCAGCCGTTGGGTTTCCCGTCGTCCGGCTCGATCAGGATGTTGGAGGGCGCGGCGTAAGCCGACAGCGCGAGCAGCAGCCGCGCAAGGTCGCCGACGTGGATCAGCGACACGCGGCCCCTCGGCGGCATCAGCATCAGCCCGAGCTTCGCCATCTTGAACAGCTCGAGCGTTTCCCTGTCGCCGGGGCCGTAGACCGCAGGCGGGCGGACGATCGCCCAATCGAGCCCGGACGAACGAACCAGATCCTCGGCCTTCGCCTTCGAAGCGCCGTAGAGCGACAATTTCGGCTCGCGCGCGGCGAGCGAGGAAACGTGGACGAAGCGCTTGACCCCGCCCGCGGTCGCGGCGGCAAGCATCGCCAGCGTGCCAGTGACATTGCCATGCTCGAAACCGGCGGCATTGGGCGCGCTAATCACTCCGGCGACGTGGATGATTGCGTCCCCGTCGGCGATGAGCCGTTCGAGCGCGGCGCGGTCGTCGAGACTGCCGGGGATCCACGTCACGCGCTCGCGGTCGGGCTGCTCGCGGCGGGTCAGAGCCTGAATTGTGTGGCCCGCGGCGAGCGCGGCGTCGATCAGGTGCGAGCCGACGAAGCCGGTGCCACCGGTGACCGCCAGCCTCACAGCGGCGACCAGGGCTTTTCGTCCTCCGCTTCCTTACTCTGCGGTTCGGGGCGTGCTTCGGACAGAGTTCCGATGATCCGGTCGAGCACGTGCTCGACGCCTTCGCCGAGCGGAGCGGAGACGGGCAGGGGGGCAGTCCCGGCCGCGCTCCCGACTGCGCCTACGATCTCCCCGAGCCGCTGCGCATCGACAAGGTCGGTCTTGGTCAGCGCGACGATCTCAGGCTTGCGCTCGAGGCCGGCGCCGTAGGCGACGAGTTCGTCGCGGACGACGCGATAGACTTCCGCGGGATCACCTTCGGACGCATCGACGAGGTGGAGGAGCAGGCGCGTGCGCTCGACATGCCCGAGGAAGCGGTCGCCGATGCCGGCGCCTTCCGCCGCGCCTTCGATCAGCCCCGGGATGTCGGCAAGCACGAACTCGCGGCCCTTGTGGCGGACGACACCCAGTTGCGGGCGCAACGTGGTGAAGGGGTAATCGCCGACCTTGGTGTCGGCGTTGGTGACCGAGTTGAGGAAGGTCGACTTGCCGGCATTGGGCAGGCCGACGAGCCCGACGTCGGCGAGTAGCTTCAACCGCAGCCATACCCACATCTCCTCGCCCGGAGTGCCGGTCTGGTGCTGGCGAGGGGCGCGGTTGGTCGAGGTCTTGTAGCTGGCGTTACCGCGGCCGCCGATGCCGCCGTGGAGCAGGGTTATCCGCTGGCCCTCGCGGGTGAGGTCGGCAAGAAGGGTGCGCTCTCCGTCGTCGGCGAGCACCTGGGTTCCTATCGGCACGCGAACTACAAGGTCGCGGCCGCCTGCGCCCGTGCGATTGGCGCCGGCCCCGCCCTTGCCGCGGGGCGCCCGGAAATGCTGGGTGTAACGGAAGTCGATGAGCGTATTGAGGCCGGCCACCGCCTCCATGACAACGTCGCCGCCCCTGCCGCCGTCGCCGCCGTCGGGTCCACCGAACTCAACGAACTTCTCGCGCCGGAAGCTGACCGCGCCCGGTCCGCCGGAACCGGATTTCACGAAAATCTTGGCCTGATCGAGGAAATGCATGGTCCCGCGCGGACTAGGCGATGCGGGCGCACAGTGGAACCTCCCGCCACGAGATCCCGGGACGGCGCCATTTTGGCGATCCATTAACCTTTGTATTGTTTACGGCGGCTAAGCTTCCGTCTTACCGGACGTCTGCCAGTCAAACGGCGAACTTGAAAACGGGGGACGAACATTGCGCAAATATCTCCTAGGCGCCGCTGCAGCGGTGGCCATTGCATCGCCTGCCGCGGCGCGTGATCACAGCGGTTATGTTGGATTCGACGCCGGCGTCATGTGGGCCAAGAGCAGCGCACAGATCGACGCGACCGACAGTTACTATTGCGACTATTACAGCTCCTATATCACCGATTGCAGCTTCGGCGTCGGTTCGAAGCACAAGATGGGTTACGATATCGACGCCGTTGGCGGCTACGATTTCGGCATGTTCCGGCTCGAAGGCGAGCTCGCCTACAAGCGCGCCAACCGCAAGAGCACCTCGATTACCGACGGCACTACCGTTTTCGACGTGAGCGGCCGCACGACCAATTGGTCGGCGATGGTCAACGGCCTTGTCGATTTCGGTGGCAATGCCGGGATCAATTTCTCGCTCGGCGGCGGCGTTGGCTGGTCGCACACGACCGAGCGTCTGGGCGTTGATGCCGCGGTAACCACCGCGGACGGTGACTATTATTTCGACAATTTCACCACCAGCGTCAGCAAGAGCAAGTTTGCCTGGCAGCTGCTCGCCGAAGCGCGCTATCCGATTTCTGAGCAGATCGATATCGGCCTGAAATATCGCTACTTCGACGCCGGCAAAGCCAGCCGCACGTTCGACGATGGTGCCGGCGGCGTCGTCCGGGCGTCGACTCACTTCCGCAGCCACAGCCTGCTGGCGAGTCTGATTTTCAACTTCGCGCCGCCACCACCACCGCCACCGCCGCCACCACCACCTCCGCCGCCGCCTCCGTCGCCTCCAGCGACGCAGACGTGCCCCGACGGGTCGGTGATCCTGGCGACGGACACCTGTCCGGCTCCGCCGCCACCGCCTCCGCCGCCACCTCCGGCGCAGCAGGGCGAACGCGGCAACTAAAAGCGTTCAGGCGTTAAAATCGGGGCGAGGCGGGATTTCCGTCTCGCCCCTTTTTTGCGCCCTGACCGGTGGTCAGTCGGCCCAGTGGTCCAAGGCCGGGCCTAGCGATTCCTTAAGCGCCCCGAGCCACGGTTCGTAGTGGCGCCAATGCTCGACGCCGTCGCGATTGAGCGGGCGACGCACTTGCTCCGCGCTCGGCGTGCGCACGGCGCGGTCGTTCTTGTGAAACTCGAGGCAGTCCCGGTCGAACGGCAGGCCGAGATGGTCGAGCATTCGGCGCACCTCGCCTTCAGGATCTTCGATCAGTCGCTCGTTCAGCGCACGGCACACCACGCCCGGCTGCACCTCGTCGAAATGGCTCATGAAGCTCCGGTAATCGCGGTAGAAAGCGCCGATCCACCTGAGGTCGTAGGAGAAGCCGAGGCCCGACGCGTAATTTTGTTTGAAGTTGGAAAAACCGCACGCCATCGGGTGTCGGCGGGCATCGACGATGCGGGCATTGGGAAGCGCCGCGCGAATCAGCGCGAGGGTCATCCAGTTGGCCGGCATCTTGTCGACGAAGAATGGCCGGTCGGTCTGCCTGAACGGGCGCGAGCGATGCAGATATTCCCCGCCGATTGCACGCACATCGGCGGGCTGCAGATCGCGGATCGCTGCGGCCAGCGATTTGCCGCTCGAGCGCGTGAGCCGGTCGCGGATGCTGCGCATCACCGGCAGCTCGGTGGTGCCCTCGACCTCGGGGTGGCTGGCGAGAATCTGCTCGATCAGGGTCGAGCCCGACCGGTGCAGCCCGACGACGAAGATCGGCCCCGGATCGGGGCAGCCCGCGCCTTCCAGGCGCTCGAAAAACTCCCCGGTCACGGTCGACAGCGATTCATCGACGAATTCGGTGACGGCGACCTGGTCCGGGCCGAATGAGGCGGCGCGGATGCCGTTGCCGACGACATAATGGCGCATGCTCCGCTCGTATTCGGCGCGGTCCTCATAGGCCTTGCCCAGCGCGAAGTGGATGTGGAGCGCGTCATGCTCGCTGATGGGGCCGCGCAGAGCGGCCTGCATCCGGCCGATGTCCCCCGGCGAGAATTTGAAGGATTTGAAATTGGCGAGGGTCCACCAGGCGTCGCCCGAGCCGGGGTCGGCGCGGATCGCGCGTTGCAGCGCCTTGACCGCTTCGCCGGTGCGGCCGACGGTTTTGAGCGCATTGCCGAGGCTGACCCACAACCCCGCTTGTCCCGGCCGCTCGCGGGCAAGCGCTTGATAGAGGAGAATCTGGCGGTCGTGCATGCCGAGCATGCCGGCCACCGAAGCCTCAATCGCGCGCACCTCGAATTCGCCTCGCGTGGCTTGCGGGAGCTGCTCGATCTCATCGAGCGCCAGCGCCGGAGCATGGCGGTGCAAATGCGCGATCAGCGCCAGCCGCCGCGGCCCCGACGGATCGGCGGCCACTGCGCGGCGCAGCAGAATCGTGGCTTCTTCGATCGAACGTTGCCCCGCCGCCAGCTCGGCCAGCATCTCCAGCGCATGGGCGTCCGCCGGATGCAGCGCTAGGCGGTCCTGAAGCATCTGTCGGGCGCCGCCGATATTGCCAACTCGAAGGGCGGCCAGGGCGAGGCCGAGCGAGGCCGGCGACTGCCCGCTTTTGTCAGCTTGAGGCGTGCTCAGCACCATAGAATGGCGAAGTTAGGCGAAGCCGGCGGAGAGGGAAAGTTTCTCCGGCCGCGTGCTCAGGCCGGCTTGGCGGCCGCGGGGGTGGCTGGCGAGACGCAGTCGGCGCGGCTGAGCGGCGGGGGCGCATCGGCGCGCAGCTTCAGGCGTCCGGTGAGCTGCACCAGGCGGCGCACGTAGGCGTCGGTGAATACCGTCGCGCACTTGTGGTTGAGGTGCGACCATTCGGGAACGACGAGGTTTTGCGCCTGCGGCAGATCGTCGGCGTGAATGCCCTTGGCCCGCGCCGCGGCGAGCAGCAGGTCCCAGCCCTGAGCTCTCGGCAGGCGCTTGTCCTCGATCGCGCGAAGCTCGGGAGCGGAGGGCGGGCGAATGAAGATCACGTCGCCGCCGCGCACGCGGATCCGTCGGACCGCCTCGGCGCTTCGGGCAATGACGTTGCGGGCGATGAAGGGCGGCAGCGGCGGTCCCTTGAACACGTTCCAGGCGTGGCGCGCATGGTCACGCAGATAGGCGTCGGTCTCGATCCGGTCCCACATGAAATATTGGCGGTGGTCGAACACCTCCGAGATCTTCCACACGTCGTCGTACGGCCCGTAGGCGCCCTTGCGGATGCCGTGGTCGGCGTGAAGGATCCAGCGGCTCAGCCGATATTCTCCGTCCATGAAGGCGAGATGGCGCTGCAGCCAGCGGTCTAGCCACAGGCCGCTGAGCTGCGACGGCTTGCCGCTGCGGCTGAAACCCTTGAGATAGGAACCACCGAGGCCGACGCCCTCGGGGCGGAAGAAGCTTAGGTCGGCAAGCCCGACGATCAGCAGTCCGTGGAACTTGCGATCGTTGGCATAGGTCTCGAGCAGCGCTCGGGCGTTGGTGCCGACGATGGCGGTTTGGACGGGCCTGATCCCGGTCATCGCCTGGAACCGGTCGAGGTCGGTGTCGAACAGGATGCGGCTGTCGCCGACGATGGTGACGGGCGCGGAGTCTGCGAGGCGGCGCTGCTCGGCCCATGCCTGGGGACTGTCGTCGATGTCGCCGGCGCGCAGGCCGATGCGCGTCCGTGCCTGCCATTCCCAGGCAGTCATGAGCAGCGCGACGGCAAGGAAAACCGACGCGCCGATCTCCGCCCAAGGCCGCAGCGGGATGTCGCGCGTCGGGACGGGCTGCGCCTGGCCCGGCCGGTCGGCCGCGGTCTTCCTCAGGCCCGGCGGAAGCGCGCCCTCGCGGGTGCCGCCGACCTCGGCCTTGCGAGCGTCAGAAGGCGAAATAGATGAAGGCACTGCCTTGCCCCTGCTCGATGATGACGGCGAACAACAACAGCGTCCAGATGCTCGCCAGCGCGATGGACGGTGTGCGCTCGATGACCGCCTCCAGCGTCGTGTCGCGCATCGCCAGATGCGTTCCGAAGATGCCCGAGACGATGGCGATGGCGATGATCATCGGACCGCCGGCGATCAGCGGGTCGGGCTTGGCCGCCATCCCCGCCATCCCGGTCAGCACCACGCCGGCCCCGGCGAAGGTCCTGGCGCGGAAGAAGACCCAGGTGATGTTGACGAGGAAGAAGGTGAGCAGGGCGAAGCCGAGGAGCGACGCGCGGCCGGGCGTGGAGCCCTTGAAGCGCGCTCGCAGCCAGCGCTCGGTCGACAGATACAGGCCGTGCAGCCCGCCCCACACGACGAAGGTCCAGTTGGCGCCGTGCCACAGTCCGCCGAGCAGCATCGTCCCCATCAGCGCGGCGTAGGTGCGGGCGTGGCCGTGGCGGTTGCCGCCGAGCGGTATGTAGAGATAGTCGCGCAGCCAGCTCGACAAGGTGATGTGCCACCGCCGCCAGAAATCGGAGAAGCCGATGGCCCCGTACGGGAAGCGGAAATTGTCGGGCATGGCGAAGCCGAGGCACAAAGCGACTCCGATGGCGGAAGTCGAGTAACCGGCGAAATCGCAGAAGATCTGCCCGGCGAAGGCGAGCGTCGCGACCCAGCTGTCGAGCATTCCGGGGACCTGCCCGTGGGCATCGTAAACCGCCTCGACCACGGGCGCGAGGAAGCCGTCGGCGAGCACCACTTTCTGGAACAGGCCGAGGGTG
Source organism: Sphingomicrobium sp. (assembly GCA_040006255.1). Taxonomy (GTDB): domain Bacteria; phylum Pseudomonadota; class Alphaproteobacteria; order Sphingomonadales; family Sphingomonadaceae; genus Sphingomicrobium. Next base: position 5,018 of record JBDTXI010000111.1, on the reverse strand, counting down.
AGCAGCGCGAGGCCGAAGAAAATCTGGTTGGCGTTCGCCCGGCGCGGAGTCTCGAACTGCGGGACCAGCTCGGTCGGGCGCATGATCGGCCCCGCGACGAGGTGCGGAAAGAAGGTCACGAACAAAGCGTAATTGAGGAAACTTCCGGCCGGCGCCGAGCGCCGCAAATAGACGTCGAGCGTGTAGGACAAAGTAGCGAAGGTATAGAAGCTGATGCCGACCGGAAGGACGATGTCCCAGCCTGGCGGATGGTAGATGATGCCGAGCGAAGCGGCGATCGTCACGAAATTGTCGAGCAGGAAGCCGCCGTATTTGAAGTAGCCGAGCATCCCGAGGTTCACGATGACTGAGGTCAGCATCCACATACGGCGCGTGCGCTCGCGCTTGGCACGGACCATCCATTGCGCCGCCCACCAATCGACCACCGTCGAAACCCAGAGCAGGATGACGAACGGCGGGTTCCACGCGGCGTAAAACAGGTACGACGCGATCATCAGGTTGATCTTCTTCTGGTGCCAGCTGAACGGCATGTTGTGCAGCGCCAGGACGAGCGCGAAAAAGACCAGGAAGGTCAGCGAATTGAAGATCATCGGGCGCTGATCCCATGCCCTGCCGCCCCGCCCATCAGTACAGCCTTTCCCCCGGGAAACTGTACGCGCCGCCGGCCGCGAAACTCTGCGGACCGGCGGCGGCAAGCTGGCACGTCCTCCGGGCTTAGGCAAGGCGAGTTGGCAAATGATACTGAGGCGAAACCTTTGGCACATCGGATTCGCGCGTGCGTTGGGGCTGATATGAATCAGTACAAACATGAACCGTGGACGAAGGAAGGTGCGGTGGCCGTAAGGCTGGGGGGCGGCTTTGACGGCGGCCTAGGCTCGGCGTTGACTCGCGCCTGGCCGGTCGAGCGGGAGGCGCCGTTCGACGAGTTGTTGCTCGCCATCGACCAGGCCGACCGCCAGCGAGGCGGAGACGCTCGCTACTAGCGTCGGACTTTAGCCGCTTACCGGTCTTCCGCTGGCATCTCCGGGTCGCGGTAAAGGTCGAGACGGGCGCGCAAGCGGTCGGCGGCAAGCGCGCGCGCGGTATCGCGGTCGAGCCCGAGCGCTTCCGATATGGGCGCCCCGAGCAGCGAATCCCCGAGCGCGCTGAGGACGAGGGCAAGCGTCGTCTGCGCCACCTGGTGATCCTCGTGCCCGGCGCTCAACTGGGCGACGAGGCCGTGGAGCGAATCGAGGATCGGGTTCAGGGCGTCGCGGTTGCCGGTGAGGATCATCCACGCCGCGAGCGCCCCGGCGCCTTCGCGGCCGAAGGCATCGAAGGTCTGGTCGACGATGTCGCGGGCATCGGTCTCGCCGGCGCGCGCGCGCTCGACCGATTCGCCGATGCTCGTCGTCACCGACTGGGCGATCGACCGCGCCAGCTCCGCCTGCAACCCGGCCGCCGAGCCGAAATGGTGGAGCAGATTTGCGTGCGTACGCCCGATCGCCGCCGCGACCGCTTTCAACGTCACCGCTTGGGGGCCGTCGCTGAGCAAAAGGCGGCGAGCCGCCTTGATCGCGGCGGATCGGCTCTGTACGGGGCTCAGGCGTTTGCCGGTTATTGACATTGATGTCAGTTATTCTACCTTCCGCGAATGAGCACGATCAGCCTGCCTAAGCCAAGCGACCTGACCATCACGCCGCGCGACCGCCGTTTCGGGCGAGACGCCGCGGCTCCCCGCCTTTGGCACGGCGGGCGCGTCGAAGCGACCGCGATCTACAACGCGCTGTCGGCGACCTTCCCCGTCGGCGAGGCCTTTTTCGTCGAGAGCGTGCGTGCCTTCCGCGAGGGCGCGCCGCCTCGGCTGGCCGAGGAAATCAAGAGCTTCACCACGCAGGAAATCATCCACAGCCGCGAGCATGACGCGTTCAACCGGCGCGCCGCGGATGCCGGCTACGACCTGTCCAGGCTCGAAGCGCAGGTCGAGAAACGGCTTGCAGTTACGCGCACGAAGCCGCCAATCGTCAGCCTCGCCGCGACCATGGCGCTCGAGCATTTCACCGCCATCCTCGCCCATCAATTGCTCGCCAATCCGCGCCACCTCGCGGGCGGCGAGCGCGAGACGGCGGCGCTGTGGCGCTGGCATGCGTGCGAGGAAATCGAGCACAAGGCCGTGGCCTATGACACCTGGCTTCACGCTACCCGCGACTGGCCGCGCTCGAAGCGCTGGAAGGTCAAGGCGAAGGTGATGCTGTTCGTCACCCGCAACTTCCTCGTCGACCGCACCGCCGGCGCGCTCGAACTGATGCGCCAGGACGGGGTGACGGGCGTCCGCGCCTGGGCCCGGCTGCTATGGTATCTGTGGGTGCGCCCCGGCATGTTCCGCAAGATCGCCGGCGCGTGGTTCAAGTTTTTCCTCCCCGGTTTCCACCCGTGGAACGAGGACGACCGGCAATTGCTCGCGGTCTACGACGCCGGCGCGGCCGCGGTGCCGGAGTCGAAGCGGAAGGTGCGCAGGGCGGCCTAGATCGCATTCCTCCCTGCGAGCAAAGCTCGTGGGGAGGGGAACCATGCGGAGCATGGTGGAGGGGTCAAAGACGCCAGCGCCAGTTACCCCTCCACCATTCACTCTGAGGTGAATGGTTCCCCTCCCCATCGCCATGCGATGCGGAGGAGTGTTACGCCGCCAGCTGTTCGGAATCTTCCGCAAGCACTTCCGCGCGAAGCCGCAGCCGCATCAGCCGCGCCGGGACTTCGCCGCCGCGGGCGCAGCTCATGCGCGGAGCGACGATCCCGACCGGCTCGAAGCCGAGCTTCTCAAGCACCCGCGCGGACGCCGCATTGTCGAGGAAGTGGGAGCCTTCGAGCTGGGCGAGGCCGAGGGCCCCGGCGATTTCGATCAGCGCCGAACAGGCCTCGGTGGCGAAGCCGCGGCTCCAGAACGGGCGCACGATCCAATAGCCCATCTCGACCGCACCCGACGGCCGCCGCCCAAGCCCGCACGAGCCGATCAGCTGCGGAGCGGCCGGGGTGCGTTCGAAGATCAAAAAGGACGGGAGGATTGGATCGCGCGGGCTGGCGAGAAAGGCCTCGGCGTCGCGCATGCGGTACGGCCACGGCACCGAGAGCAGGTTGCGGGCGATCGCCTCGTCGGCAATCGCCGCGGCAAGCGCGGGAGCGTCTTCCGGGAAGCCCGGCCTCAGCAGCAGTCTTGGCGTTCTCGCGAACATCGTTCGTCTCCCTTTTCGGCGGCCTGGCAGCCGCCGATGACAGTTTCGGGAGAAGAATTTGGCCCTTCAGAAACAGAAGAAGGGAGGAGAGGGGGCTTCCCTCTTCTCCCTTGTGGCTTCGATCCTTGAGATCTCGTCCGGGCCGCCCCCTTGTGGGAACGGTCCCTTTCTGACCGTTCCTATGCGCTGGTTTCCGTAATCGGCATCACGTGGACGTACTTGCGTCCAAGTTTGCCGTCGCGGAACGCGACCAAGCCGTCGGTAAGCGCAAACAAGGTGTGATCCTTGCCGAGCCCGACGTTGCTTCCTGGGTGCCACTTGGTGCCGCGTTGGCGCACGATGATGTTGCCGGCGCGAACGGATTCGCTGCCGAACTTCTTCACGCCGAGGCGCTTGCTCTCACTGTCGCGGCCGTTGCGGGACGAGCCGCCTGCTTTCTTATGTGCCATGCCGGATTACTTCGCTTTCGGAGTTTTCTTGGCCGCGGCCTTAGCAGGTGCAGCATTTTTTGTCGAGGAGGCCTTGGCCGTTTTGGCCTCGCCTGTGGTCTTCTTGCCGCTCGCCGCCTTAGCGGCCTTGCTCGGGGCAGCCTTGCTCGGGGCAGCCTTGCTCGGGGCAGCCTTGGCCGGAACGTCGACGCTCTCCGCCGGTGGATTGGCCTGCGCCTCGTCCTGCGGGGCCGGGCTCGCGGTCGGCTTGCCGACTCCTGCGCCCGCGCCCTCGTCGGAGCGTAGGCCTTCGACCGGCTTGTCCTTGGCCTTGGCAGGCGCAGCAGCGGCCGCCTTGGGCGCCGCTTTCTTCTCCGCCTTGTGATCGCCGACGGCGACAATGCGGAGGATCGTGTGCTGCTGGCGGTGGCCCTTCTTGCGCCGGTAATTGTGGCGGCGGCGCTTCTTGAACACCGTAACCTTGTCGCTCTTGGCCTGGGCAACGATCTCCGCCGCGACGGTAAGGCCGTCGGTCGACTTCAAGTCGCCGCCGTCGCCGGCGAGCAGGACATCGCCGAGAGTCACCCGGTCACCGGCATTGCCGTCGAGCTTCTCGACAACGATCTTGTCTCCCGGGGCGACGCGATATTGCTTGCCGCCCGTGCGCACAACTGCGAACATTGGCTCTTCTCTTCGCTAGAATTCTTACGTCCCGCGCGTGCGCGCACCTTGGAACACGCCACCGCTCGGGGAAGCGGGCCGACTATGGCAGGGGGCAAGGCGTGTCAACTGCGCCGCCGTCATCGCGCGCGCAACCGCACCGCTCGCAGTTCTCCGTAATGGTGCTAGTGCCGGTGCTCGGGCCTCAGCCGGTAGCGGCTGCCTTTGACATGGTCGAACATGGCCGCGATCGCCGGGTGGTCGACCGGCTCGTCGCTTTCGTCGGGGACGAGGTTCTGTTGGCTGACGTAGGCGACGTAGGTCGATTCCGAATTCTCGGCGAGCAGGTGGTAGAAAGGCTGGTCCTTCGACGGCCGGATCGCCTCGGGGATGGCGTCGTACCATTCCTCGCTGTTGGCAAATTCGGGATCGACGTCGAACACCACGCCGCGAAAGTCGAAGATGCGATGCTTGACCACATCGCCGATGGCGAAGCGGGCCAGCGGCATGTCGATTTTCTGTGCCATGGAGGGCAAACGTTCGAAAGGTTCAAAAGGGGTCATGGAATGCTATCTAGGCGCTACCCGACCCTAGGCAAGGCGCGGGGCCGCTGCTAGGGCGCGCCTCGCGATCACGAGCCGGCAGCGGTCGGCAACGCGCCCTCGAAGCGGAGAGGTGGCTGAGTGGTCGAAAGCACCGCACTCGAAATGCGGCGTACGGG
>JBDTXI010000110.1:0-7711 GCA_040006255.1 Sphingomicrobium sp. | reverse complement strand
ATCCCGGCAACGTCATCCTCGTCACCCACGACCGCTATTTCCTCGACAATGTCGTGAACTGGATCCTCGAGCTCGATCGCACACGTTACTACGTGTACGAAGGAAACTACTCCACCTATCTGGAAAAGAAGGTGAAAAGGCTCGCGCGGGAAGAGCGTGAGGAAGCCGGCAAGCAGAAGGCGATTAACGACGAGCTCGAGTGGATACGGCGCTCGCCCAAGGCGCGGCAGGCCAAATCCAAGGCGCGCATCAAGGCCTTCGACGAACTGGTGAAGGCGCAGGAGAACCGCGCCCCGGCCAAGGGCGAAATCCTGATCCAGATGCCCGAGCGGCTCGGCGGCAACGTCATCGAGGTCAAGGGCGTGACCAAGGCCTTTGGCGACAAGCTGCTGTTCGAGAATCTGAGCTTCTCGCTTCCGCCGGGCGGGATTGTCGGGATCATCGGGGCCAACGGCGCCGGCAAGACCACTTTGTTCAAGCTGATCACGGGCCAGGAGCAGCCCGACGCCGGCGAGGTCGTGATCGGCCCGACGGTGCACCTCGGCTACGTCGATCAGTCGCGCGACGCGCTCAATCCCAAGCACAATGTGTGGGAGGAGGTGTCGGACGGACTCGACATCATGAAGATCGGCAAGTTCGAGATGAACAGTCGCGCCTATGTCGGCGCGTTTAACTTCCGCGGCCCCGACCAACAGAAAAAGGTCGGGCAGCTGTCAGGCGGCGAGCGCAACCGCGTCCATCTCGCCAAGATGCTGAAGAACGGCGGCAATGTTCTCCTGCTCGACGAGCCGACCAACGACCTCGACGTCGAGACTTTGCGCGCGCTCGAGGACGCGCTGGAGAATTTCGCGGGCTGCGCGGTGGTCATCAGCCACGATCGCTTCTTCCTCGACCGCCTGGCCACCCACATCCTGGCGTTCGAAGGCGATGCGCAGGTCGAATGGTTCGAAGGCAATTTCGAGGCGTATGAAGAAGACAAGATCCGCCGGCTCGGCGAGGAAGCGACGCGGCCGCACCGGATGACGTATCGGAAGCTGACGCGATAGCTAAACGGGATGACAAGGAGACGCAGCATGGACCGATTCACCGGCGGTTGCCTGTGCGGCGACGTCCGGATTGTCGCGTTGGGATCGCCCTACCGCGTAGGCCTTTGCCACTGTCTCGACTGCCGCAAGCATCATTGCGCGCTGTTCGACGCGTCGGCGATCTTCCCTGCGGATGCGGTGACGCTGGCGGGCCAGACGAGCGACTATTCGGGCCGTCACTTCTGCCCCCGCTGTGGCTCGTCGGTTTTCGCCCGCAGCGGCGATGAGATCGAAGTCTACCTTGGGGCGCTGGATGCTCCGGATCAGCTGATGCCGACCTATGAGAGCTGGACCACGCGCCGCGAAAGCTGGCTGCCGCCCTTTCCGCTCGAGCGGCGATACGAGCACGACCGGGATCCAAGCAGCCGCTTTGAGGATAGCCAAGCGCGGACATGACGAGCGTGGCGCAGGAACCCACCTTCTTTGCGACCGAGGCTGACTTCCGCCGCTGGCTCAAGGCCAATCACGAAACCGTCCCCGAGCTGCTCGTCGGCTTCTGGAAGAAGGGCAGCGGCAAGGCTTCGATCGATTGGCCGCAGGCGCGCGATCAGGCGCTGTGCTTCGGGTGGATCGACGGCATTCGCAAGTCGCTCGGCGATGACGCCTACACCATCCGCTTCACGCCGCGGCGCAAGGGCAGCATCTGGAGCAAGGTCAACGTCGGGCGATACGAGGTACTGACGACTGAGGGAAAGATGATGCCGGCCGGAGTGCGGGCTTACGAGGAGAACAAGCACAAGATCGGGGTCTACGCCTATGAGAACGAGCAGAAAGAGCTGACCGCCGAAGAAGAGGCCCTGTTCCGCAAGAACAAGGGCGCGTGGGCGGACTGGGAGAAGCGCCCGCCCGGCTACCGCAAGGTCGTGCTTCACCGGATTACCAGCGCGAAGAGGCCCGAGACGCGGGCGAAGCGATTGGCGACGCTGATCGAGGTCAGCGCTGAAGGGCGGCGTATTCCCGGCTACGACTGCGAGAAACCCGCATCCGGCGGCTCACGGGCGGGATGACGAGAGCGTGATCACGATCACCGCGCCGCTGTGGCTCTGGACCGGCGAGAACGGGAGCTGGCATTTTATCTCGGTCCCCGATGAGCAGTCGGATGATATCCGCGCCCAGTGCTTCGCCGTCCGGCGCGGCTTCCGCTCGGCGCGGGTGAGCGCGGCGATCAACGGCGTCAACTGGCGGACCTCGGTGTTCCCGATGAAGAGCGGCGGCTATTTCCTGCCCGTGAAAGCCGATATCCGGCGCGCCGCGAATATCGCCGCCGGCGAAGAAGTGACGGTCAGTCTCGTTTTGCTCTGACCCGAAGGGCGCGGTGCTAGCGTAATCTCTTGACCAGGAGGCGCCCGTCCGCGCCGCTCTTGACTTCGAAGTTGGGGACAGCCCTGATCAACTCCGACAGTCGCGTGTAGCCGTAGTTGCGGGCGGCGAAACTCGACACCGCCTTGGCGCGCTGGCCGAGCTCGGCCAGCGGCGTATAGCCCTCCTCGTCGCGCTTGGACGCCTTGTAGGCCGCGCCGAGCACCTGCAGCAGCTCGCTGTCCACCGGCCGCTGGCCCTTGCCGAAGGTCGGCTGCTCGAGCTGCTCTTCCTGGTCGAGCGCGAGCGCGCCGACGTCGAAGAAGCGGCTGCAGGCCTGCTGGAAGGAGAGGGGAGTCTTGGCCGTCCCGAAGCCGTAGACCTGCAGGCCGTCCTCGCGGATGCGCTGGGCGAGGGGCAGGAAATCGCTGTCCGACGACATGATCCCGAAGCCGTCGACATTGCCGCGGTAGAGGAGGTCCATGGCGTCGATGGTCATGCGCATGTCGGTCGCGCTCTTGCCCTTGATGACGTCGAACTGCTGCATCGGGATGATCGAATGGAGCCCGGTCAGCAGCCCCCAGCTCTTGAGGCTCGCCTTCGCCCAATTGCCGTAGGCGCGGCGGATGTTGATCGTGCCGAGCTCGCCAAGGACCAACAGAACCTCGTCGAGATGATCGGGCGACGCGTTGTCGGCGTCGATCAGCAAAGCGATATTGGGTTCCTGCTCGGCATTTCTCTCACGCATCGGCGACTCCTTCCCCGCTTCTCTACCGCAGTGTCGCGCAATGACCACAGTTGGGCGCGCCGGGTGTTCCGTAGCTGAACGCCAGATGATCGATGCGGGAACGAAACGCCCGCTGGCGCACTGATAGCGGCACTGGGGATGAGTTTAGTTGGAAGGACACGAAAATGAGAAAGCTAGGACTTGCAGTGATGGTTGCCGGCAGCGTCGCCGCGACCGGCTGCGCCACATATCCCAATCAGTACGGTTATGACCCGTATTACAACAACGGCTACAACAACGGTTATAACAACGGTTACGGCCAGGCTCCCAACGGGCAGGCCGGGCGGGTCGTGGGCGGCGCGGCTGCCGGCGCGGTCGGCGGCGCGATCGCCGGTGCAGTCATCCCGGGCGTCAGCGTCGGCCAGGGCGCGATTGCCGGCGCCATTCTCGGCGGCGTGCTCGGCGCGACGGTCAACGGACGGCAATATTATCGCGATACCCGCGGCTATTGCTATTACGTCGACCAGTACGGACAGGCGCGCTACAGCTACGACATCCGGTGCTAGTCCGGGCGCCGACCACCGTCTGAATTCACCTGTTTATTGAGCAATCGGCTAGACGGGGCGGAAGTTTTCTTCCGCCTCGTCGAGCACGTACAAGCGCCCTTCGGCGATCGAGAAGTGGGCGCCGTGTAAGCTGAGGCGCTCAACGGCCTCGCGCTCCACGATCCACGGGAAGGTTCGCAGGTTCGCCAGCGAGACCTTCACCGCCTCGCGCTCCATTTCGAGAAAGGCTTCGCGGTCGAGCTCGGTATGCCTGGCGCGCACCCGGTCGCGCGCATCGTCCAGCATCCGCACCCAGTCGGCGATGAAGTGACCCTCGCCCGGCGGCGTGTCATCGAACTGGCCGGTGAGCGCAGCGGCGCAGCCGCCGCACCGGCCATGGCCCATCACCAGGATCTCCCCGACGTCGAGCTTGGCAACCGCGAACTCGAGCGCGGCCGAAACGCCGTGGAACCCGCGGCTCGTTTCATAGGGCGGGGCGAGCGCGGCGATGTTGCGCACGACGAACATCTCGCCCGGCCGGGCGTCGAAAATCTGGGCCGGATCGACCCGGCTGTCGGCGCAGGACAGGATCATTACTTTGGGGCTCTGGCCCTCGGCCAGGTCGGACCAGCGCTCGCGCTCGTGCGCCCAGTCGGTTTCGCGGAAGCGGCGATAGCCTTCGATCAATTGTTCGAGTTGCGGCATGGGGGTGCGCTACCGGCCGCTTCCGGAGGTGGCAAGCACACTGGCAACCTCGGGCGCCAATCGCTATCTGGCACGGCATGAACGTTCCCGTCCCCGACCTTCGGCAATCCGCGCCGAAGCAGCGCAAGCCCGACTGGATCCGGGTCAAGGCGCCCGTCAGCGAAGGCTATCACCAGACGCGCCGGCTGATGCGAGAGCTCAACCTCGCCACCGTGTGCGAAGAGGCCGCTTGTCCGAATATCGGAGAGTGCTGGACCAAGAAGCACGCGACGGTGATGCTCCTTGGCGACACCTGCACCCGGGCGTGCGCCTTCTGCAACGTCAAGACGGGGATGCCACGCGCGGTCGATCCGCTTGAGCCGGAGCATGTCGCGACCGCGGCGGCCGAGCTCGGGCTGGAGCATATTGTCGTCACGTCGGTCGACCGCGATGACTTGCCCGATGGCGGCGCGTCGCAATTCGTCAAGGTGATCGCGGCGCTGCGCAAGCGGACGCCGTCAACCACCATCGAAATCCTCACTCCGGATTTTCGCAACAAGAGCGAGCAGGCGATTGCCGCGATCGTCGATGCCGGGCCGGACGTCTACAATCACAATCTGGAGACGGTCCCGCGCCTCTATCCGACGATCCGCCCCGGAGCGCGCTATTATGCCTCACTGCGGCTGCTTGAGAGCGTCAAGCGGCGGGCCTCGCATTTGTTCACTAAGTCGGGCCTGATGGTCGGCCTTGGTGAGCAGAGACTCGAAGTCCACCAGGTGATGGACGACATGCGCTCGGCGGGCGTGGATTTCCTCACCATGGGCCAATATCTCCAGCCGACCCCGCGGCATGCGAAGGTGGAGGAATTCGTCACTCCTCAGGCTTTCGATGCGTATGCCGCCATCGCCCGCGCGAAAGGCTTCCTGTTAGTGGCTGCGTCGCCATTGACGCGGTCGAGCTATCACGCCGGTGACGATTTCAAGAAAATGCAAACGGCCCGCGCCGAACACCTCGCCAGGGCAAGGGACAATGCCCCGGCATAGTGAGACGCGTTACCTGCCCTACATGCCCGAGCAAGTGTTTGAGCTGGTCGCGGACGTGCAGCGCTACGGCGAGTTTTTGCCGTGGGTGGTCGCCGTGCGGGTGCGCTCATCGAGCGAGAGAGAAACCATCGCCGACCTCGTCGTCGGCTTCAACGCCTTCAAGGAACGCTTTACCAGCCGCGTGGTGAAAGATCGGCCGGAGCGAATATGCGTCGACTATATCGAAGGACCGCTCAAATATCTGCACAACGAATGGACCTTCGACCCCGCTGCGGACGGCGGAACGAACGTCCATTTCTCGGTCGATTTCGCGTTCAAGTCGCGGTTGTTCGAAAGCCTCGCGGGAGCGATGTTCGACCGCGCGTTGCGGCGGATGACCGATGCCTTTGAACAGCGCGCCAAAGCGCTTTACGGCATCAACAGCTCAAGCGCGCAAAGCGCCGCCTGAAGGCGCACCCCCGACCGCGTCGTTTCATCGAAGAACTTGTTGTCCGCCATGATTTGCGCCGGGTCCGAATCGCGTTCTGCGCGCGCGAACACGACCGTGCCAACGGGCTTCTGCGCCGTTCCACCGCCGGGTCCGGCGATTCCGGTGATGGCAACGGCAACGTCAGCATCGGACGCGGCAAGCGCGCCGCGCGCCATCGCCCAGGCGGTTGCGACGCTGACCGCGCCGAACGTGTCGACGACGTCCTCGCTGACCTTGAGTTGCGCGAGCTTGGCGGCGTTCGAATAGGTCACATAGCCCGCTTCGAATACGTCGGATGATCCGGGAATTTCGGTGAGCGCGGCGCAGACGAGCCCGCCGGTGCAGCTTTCGGCGACGGCGACCCGGCGGCCGGCGGCGCGATTGGCCTCGACCACCTCGCGCGCCTTGTTGACCAGCACGTTAGGAAGGAGCGCGTCTTTCACGAGCCTCGTCCCATGCGAATGCTTGCCAACGCTTGAGCGGCAATGCCTTCCCGGCGTCCGGTAAAGCCCAGCCCTTCGGTGGTCGTCGCCTTGATGCTCACCTGGCCCGGCTGGAGGCCGGCGATTTCGGCAATTCGCTCGCGCATGGCGGAACGATGCGGCCCGATCGGGGGCTCCTCGGCGACGATGGTGCAGTCGACATGGTCGATGATCGCCCCGATCGAGCGGAGCAGGTCGACGGCATGGTGAAGGAAGCGATCGGACGACACGCCCTCCCATGTAGGGTCGGACGGTGGAAAATGCTCGCCGATATCTCCCAAGCCGCCCGCACCGAGCAGCGCATCGGTGATCGCGTGAAGAACCACGTCGGCATCGCTATGCCCGGCGAGCCCGCGCGAATGGGGCACGGATATGCCGCCGAGCATGATCGGACCCTCACCGGAAAAGGCGTGGACGTCGAAGCCCATGCCGGTGCGCGGGATCAGCCGCGACGCGAGCCATTCCTCGGCACGTTCGAAATCCGCCGGGGTGGTGAGTTTTTCGAGCGCCGGATCCCCGGCCACCGCGGCGACGTCCATGCCGGCTGCGCGGATCACCGTGGTTTCGTCGGTCGGGGCGGAGCCGGACCAGGACGCATAGGCCTGGCGCAGAGCGTCGAGGCGGAACGCCTGCGGGGTCTGCACGCGGACCAGGCCGCTTCGATCGACGGCCTCGTTCACCCGATCGGTCGCTCTCGCCACCGTGTCGCCCACCGCAAGGACGGGTGCCGCGCCCGCACAAAACTCCAGCGGGACGAGAAGCCGGTCGACGACCGCGGGCGGGCAGAATGGGCGCGCCGAATCGTGAATCAGCACGACGTCGGCGGTGATCGCATCGAGCCCGGCACGAACCGAGTCGGCGCGTTCGCTGCCCCCTTCGATCAACGGACCGACATCGAGCCCCTTGAGCGCCCCTTCGGCGAGGGCGTCATGGCCTGCTCCGATCACCACCCGCAGGGCGTTCACCGCGGGATGGCGGATCAACGCCTCGACCGCCCAGCGCAGCACCGGCTTGCCGCCAAGTATGCGATATTGCTTGGGCACGCCACCGCCCAGGCGCTCACCTTTGCCGGCTGCGACGATGAGTGCGGTGACGGTCATGTGGGCGGGCGTCTAGGCCCCCTTGCCTTGTCCGCCAAGGGCCGTTCCTCTATCTCGCGCCAACTCATGAGCAGCATCAAGCCTATTCAGGTCGGCCCCATCCCCATCGACGCGCCAGTCATCCTGGCGCCGATGACCGGCGTCACCGACCTGCCGTTCCGGCGCATCGTCAAGCGCTTCGGAGCCGGGCTGACGGTGAGCGAGATGATTGCCAGCCAAGCAATGATCCGCGAGACCCGCCAGTCGCTGCAGAAGTCGCTGTGGGATTCGGCGGAGG
>JBDTXI010000109.1:0-3708 GCA_040006255.1 Sphingomicrobium sp. | reverse complement strand
GGCTCACCGGGATCGTGAACCACGACGTGATCCCGTCGGTCGTGTACACCATGCCCGAGATCGCCGGCGTCGGCCTGACCGAAGAGCAGGCCAGAGAACATGGCGAGGTCAAGATCGGCAAATTCCCGATGCTCGCCAACAGCCGCGCCAAGACCAACCGCGAGCCCGACGGCTTCGTCAAGGTGATCGCCGATGCCAAGACCGATCGCGTGCTCGGCGTGTGGATGATCGCCTCGCTCGCCGGAACGATGATCGCCCAGGCCGCGCAGGCGATGGAGTTCGGCGCGACATCCGAGGACATCGCCTACACCTGCCACGCCCACCCGACGCACAGCGAGGCGCTCAAGGAAGCGGCGATGGCGGTGACCGGCAAGCAGATCCATATCTGAGTTGACGCCGCGGCCCCGGTCTGGCCTCCTGTCGGCGGGAGGCCGCTGATGATTGTCGCCGCACTTGCCCTCGCCGCCAGCGCTCCGGCTGCGCTCGAGCCGCTCCACTTCCTCGTCGGCCACTGCTGGCGCACCATTCTGAAGGAAGGGCCGACGGACACCCACTGCTTCGCGGCGACGACCGCCGGCCAGATCCGCGACAAGCACGCGGTCCGGAAAGACGGAAAGGTCATCTACACCGGTGAGTCCGTCTTCTCAGTGAAGAGCGGCCGCTTGTATTACGATTATCGAGGATCGACCGGTTTCCACATATCCGGGCCGATGCACGGCGATGGCGCGAGGCTCGTGTTCGACGACACGGACAAGACCGGCAGCGAAACCTTCTGGCGCCAGATCGACGCTGCCCTTTTCGAAGAGGTGACCACCGCCTCGCCGAAGGTTGGCAATCCCGAACAGCGCAAAGCGTACGAGCTGGTCGCCGGCGAGGTTCCCTAGCGCTTATTCTTTCACGAACGGCCGCGGTTCCTGCGGAGCGGCGTTGCGCGGCGCGAGGTCCTTCTGCCAGCGGCCGACGTCGACCCATTCGCCCAGCTTGAAGCCAACCCCGCGCTCGATTCCGGATAATGTGAAGCCGAGCTTTTCATGCACCGCCACGCTGGCTTGGTTGGGCAGCGCGATCCCCGCGATCACGGTGACGAACCCCTGCCGCTTGAGCCGTTCGAGGTGCGCGCTCAACAATTGGCGTCCCAGTCCGCGGCCGCGAGCGGCCGCATCCAGATAGATGCCGCTTTCGACGCTCCAGCGATAAGCGGGACGATTACGCATGGGTGACGTCGATGCGTAGCCGAGCACGCGTCCTTCATCCTCGACGATCAGCCACGGATGGATCGGGCTCGCCATCCTTCGCGCGATCTCGTCCGCGTCGGGCGCGTCTTCCTCGAAGCTGATTCGGCTGTCGTCGACATACGGCCGGTAGATGGCCGCAATGGCCGCCGCGTCAGCATCGGTCGCCATTCGTATCCGTGCGCTCATCGCCGCGGGCAGATACACCGGAACCGCACGGCGCTGGCGCGAGATGTTCACGCTCCAATCGGCTAGCGAACCGGCTTCCGCCCGTCCAGGAAACCGCTGTCGGCGAGCCAGTCGTAGAGACGATCGGGCCAGTGCAGGATCGAAATCCGGTTCGACTCATCCAGATTGAAGGCATGTCCACTGTCCGCGTACATGTGCAGCTCGGCCGGAACGCCCGCCTTCTGCAAACGCTCGTACAGTGCAACGGTCGGCGGTCCGCAACATTCGTCCTTGCTCCCGGCGATCAGGAACGCAGGCGGCGCGTCTTTCGGCACAGGCCCGCGAACCGCGGCGGGACCGGGGAAGACGAGAACCTGGAAGTCGGGACGGGAGCTGACGCGGTCGAGCACGTCGCCCCCGGCGGGGGCTCCGGTCATCCCGTAATCGGCGAGCATTGCGACCAGCTCGCCGCCCGCGGAAAAGCCCATCACACCGATCCGGTGCGGGTCGATGCTGTAATCGCCGGCATGCGCCCGCGCCCACTGCATCGCCCGGCGGACATCGGCGGTCTCGTCGCGCTCGACCGAATAGGTGCTGCCCGGCTCACCGGCGAGCCGGTACTTCACGACGAAGGCGCTGATGCCCATCCGTTTGAGCGCCCGGGCGACGGTCACGCCTTCCGTCGTCCAGACGATTTCGTGATGCCCGCCCCCTGGCAAAATGACGATCGCGGCACCGCTGTTGTGCGCAGGATCGGCGGGGAAGGCGGTCACGGTCGGATCGTGGATGTTCTTGACCCACCAGTCCTGCGCCCGCTCGGCTTCCCCGCGATGGCCTTCGGACCCCGGCGCTCCGTTGGGCCACAACTTGGCTACACTTGGCGCCTGCGCCGGCGCCGCCGCCTGCGCGTCCGCGGCGGCTGAAATGAGCATTGCGGCGGCAGCAACGATGGTCCGAGGGACGCGCCGCCGCACATTTCCCGCAAGCCGGATCAGGACAGCCATGCTTTCAGCAGCTCGAGCAGGCTGAGGTCGCGCTTGTCGAGCCGCGCCCGTGCGACCGG
Organism: Sphingomicrobium sp.; assembly: GCA_040006255.1. Taxonomy (GTDB): domain Bacteria; phylum Pseudomonadota; class Alphaproteobacteria; order Sphingomonadales; family Sphingomonadaceae; genus Sphingomicrobium. The sequence continues at coordinate 1,245 of JBDTXI010000109.1, read as the reverse complement.
CGGACATTCGAGGCAGCGCGCCTGGATGCTCGGACCGGTGAGCACCGAGCGCACTTCGGCGATGGCCTCGGCGAGCTGCTGCTGCGGCTGCCGAGCCAGCGCTCCGAACGCGTCGCCGGGGACTGCGCTGTCGTCGTCCTTCTGCGTCGCCAGCGAGCTCAGCAGCTGGTCGCGGAAGCTCGTTGGCGGCTCCAGGTAGCGAATCCTGCGCTCGTCCTTGCCGAGATGGGCGAGCTCGGCGGCCTTGGCGATCGCCTCCTCCATTCCGCCGAAGCCATCGACCAGCCCGATCTGGTGCGCTGCGCCGCCGTCCCACACGCGCCCTTGCGCGATCTGGTCGACCTGCGCGGGAGTCTTGTGGCGCGCCGCGGCGACGATGTTGAGGAAGCGCCCGTACATCGCCTCCACGCCCGTCTGGATCAACCTGTTGGCTTCGGGCGAGGGCCCCCGCAGCAGGTCGGGCTCACCAGCGAGCGGGGTCGTCTTCACCCCGTCGGCGCCGATGCCCAATTTCTGCAGCGTGCCCTGGAAGCTCGGCAAGACTCCGAACACGCCGATCGACCCGGTGATGGTCGACGGCTCGGCGTAGATGAAGTTGGCCGGGGTCGAGACCCAATAACCGCCCGAAGCCGCGACATTGCCCATCGACACGACAACCGGGATGTTTTTTCCGCGCGCCTGCAGCAGCGCCTGGCGAATGCGCTCGGACGCGAGCACCGATCCGCCCGGGCTGTCGACCCTGACGATCAGCGCCTTGACGCCGCTGTTGTTGCGGATGCCGTCTTCGATCTCCTTGGCGATCGTGTCGCCGCCGGCGGTGCCGGGCGCCGCTTTGCCGTCGACGATCATCCCGGCGATGGTGATGACGCCGATCGGACCCGTCGGCTTCCGCTCGACCTTGTCGGCGATGTAGGAGGCGAGCCGGATGCGCTTGTACCCGCCCGGCGCATTGTCCTTGCTGCCGCCGAGTTGCGCGAGGCGCGCTTCGAACTCCGGCCGGTCGCCGATCCGGTCGATCAGTCCGCTGGCCTGAGCGGCCTTGGCCATGTCGCCGCCGGCCGCGGCAATGGCGCCGTTCATGTCTTTGAGGAACGCATCGACATTGGCCTTGGGCCGCGCCTGGTGGATGGCCTGGCGCCACGATTCCAGCTCCGCCTGGTCGAGCGCCATGTAATTCTGCCTGGCCTCGGGCGACATGTCGTTGCGGATGAACGGCTCGACCGCGGACTTGTAGGTGCCGACGCG
>JBDTXI010000108.1:0-23304 GCA_040006255.1 Sphingomicrobium sp. | reverse complement strand
TCCAGATGGGCCTGATCTACGTCAATCCCGAAGGTCCCGGCGGCAATCCCGATCCGCTGCAGTCGGCGCGCGACATCAAGATCACCTTCGAGCGCATGGCGATGAACCACGAGGAAACGGTCGCGCTTACCGCCGGCGGGCACACCTTCGGCAAGGCGCATGGCGCCGGCGACGCCAGCCTGGTCGGCGACGCACCGGAGGGTGCCGACATCGCGCTGCAGGGCCTCGGCTGGACCAGCAGCTACGAAAGCGGACTGGGCGAGCACACCATCACCAGTGGCATCGAAGGCGCCTGGGTGAATACGCCGACGCAATGGTCGGAGAATTATTTCCGCCTGCTGCTTGACTATGAGTATGAGCTGGTGCGGTCCCCCGCGGGTGCACAGCAGTGGCAGCCGATCGACCAGAAGCCGGAGGACATGGCCCCGGCGGCGCATGACCCGTCGAACCGCGTGCCGACGATGATGACGACGGCCGACATGGCGCTCAAGAAAGACCCTGAGTTCCGCGAGATTTCGGAGAAGTTCCGCAACGACCACGAGGCGTTCAAAAACGCCTTTGCGCGCGCCTGGTTCAAGCTCACCCACCGCGACATGGGTCCGAAGAACCGCTACCTTGGCCCCGAAGTGCCGCAGGAAGACCTGATCTGGCAGGATCCGGTTCCGGCCGGCGCAAAGCCGTCGGAGGCCGACGTCGCCGCGTTCAAGGGCAAGATCCTCGACGCGGGCTTCAGCATCGGTCAGCTAGTCAAGGCGGCCTGGGCATCGGCCTCGACCTATCGCAAGTCCGACCATCGCGGCGGAGCCAATGGCGCGCGCATCCGGCTCGCTCCGCAAAAGGACTGGGTCGTCAACGAGCCCCAGGAGCTGGCGCGGATTCTCGCCAAAATCGACGAGCTGCGCGGATCGCTGTCGATGGCCGACGCGATCGTCCTCGCGGGGACGGTCGCGGTCGAGAAGGCGGCGAAGGACGCCGGCTTCAATGTCGCTGTGCCGTTCACCGGCGGGCGCGGCGATGCGACGCAGGAGTGGACCGACGTCGAAAGCTTCGGCGTGCTCGAGCCGGCGGCGGATGGCTTCCGCAATTATCTGAAGACGCGGCATTCGGTGCGAACCGAGGAGCTGCTGCTCGACCGCGCGTCGTTGCTTGGCCTTTCGGCCCCGGAAATGACCGTGCTGGTGGGTGGCCTGCGCGTGCTCGGCGCCAACCACAAGGACGCGCCGGAGGGTGTCTTCACCAACCGCACGGGCCAGCTGACCAACGACTTCTTCGTCAACCTGCTCGACAACGACACCTTCTGGAAGGTGGTCGACGAAAGCGGTGACGAGGAATTCATCGGCTACGACCGGGCCGGCCAGCAGGAGAAGTGGCGGGCGACGCGCACCGACCTCATCTTCGGCTCCAACAGCCAGCTGCGGGCGACCGCCGAGGTCTACGCTGAACGCGGCAACGAGGAGAAGTTCGTTCGCGACTTCATCAACGCGTGGACCAAGGTGATGAACGCCGACCGCTTCGACCTCGTCGAGGACACGGCGCAGGACGCAGCCACGGAACGGCAGGTCGAACCGGCCAAATAGGCAACGTCCACCATCCACCGCGGCGGGCCTGCCTTCACGCGGCCTCGGCGGACTCGATCTCGGGAATGATCTCGTGCACGATCCGCCGTAGCGCCGCGGCAAGAAGCTGGAACTCGTTCTCGCGCGCGCTCGAACGGCGCCAGACCAGTGCGACACGGCGAAAGCCGTGGTCCGATCGCAGCGGCTTTGCATCGACTTGGGTGCCGTCGAGGATTCCCGCCGCGATCGCCATCGAAGGCACGAAGGTCACGCCGAGGCCGTTGTCGACCATCTGCACGAGCGTGTGCAGCGACGTCCCCATCATCGTTGCATGCGCTCGCAAATCAGGCCGATTGCACGCTGACAATGCATGGTCCTTGAGGCAGTGGCCGTCCTCGAGCAGGAGCATGCGGTTCTCATCGATCGCACCGATCTCGACCGTGTCGCCGCGCGGCGCCTCGCCACGCGGGAAGGCGACGAACAGGCGGTCGTTGAACAAAGGCGTCGAGTCGATGTCGCCGCACGCGAAGGGCAAAGCGAGTAACACGCAATCGAGCTGGCCACGGTGCAGCGCCTCACACGCCGCCTGGCTCGTTTCCTCGCGCAAATAGAGCTTGAGGCTCGGCCATTCGGTGCGCAGCCGGGGAAGCATCGCCGGCAACAGAAAGGGCGCGATGGTCGGGATTACGCCCATCCTCAGCTCGCCGCACAGGGGCATTCCCTCGGCCCGCGTCATTTCCGCGAGCTCCTCGGCTTCACGGAGGAGCCGCACCGCCTTTTCGGCAACGCGCTCGCCAAGAGCGGTGAAGCGGACGACTCGGCGGGTGCGTTCGACCAGCGTCACGCCAAGCGACGTCTCCAGCTCGCGCAAGCCGGCGGACAAGGTCGACTGGGTGACGAAGGAGGCCTCGGCGGCCTTTCCGAAATGGCCGTGCGCACGCAGCGCGACCAGATATTGAAGCTGCCTGATGGTCGGGAGATGGACGGTCATCGTTATCGAGAATTCCAATCAATTCAGTTTTCGTAATGGACTTTGGCAATTAGTGCCAGAGACCCGCGGCGTGAACCGATGAGGCAAGCGGCGCTCACGAAATTAGATTCAACGTCTCTCCACGTCTGCTGGAGAGGCCAGGCGGCCGGCTTGCCCCATGCACCGGCCGAATGGCGGGGCGGGTTTTCCCGAGCCCGCCCTTTCCAGTTGCCAAGGCTTCAGCTGGTCAGCAGTTTCACCGACACCACAATGAGCGTGAAGGCGAGCACCGGGCGCAGGACAACATCGGACGAGCGGCTGCCAAGCAGGCTTCCGGCGATGATTCCAGGGATCGAGCCAACCAGGAGCGCGGCCATCAGCACGAAATCGACCGAACCGATGAGCAAATGCCCGATCCCGGCGATCAGGGTCAGCGGTACCGCGTGAGCGATGTCGCTTCCCGCAATCCGCGCCACCGGGAGTTTCGGGTAGAGGATGAGCAAGGCCGTGGTGCCGAGCGCACCCGCTCCGACCGAGGTGACGGAGACCAGCGCCCCGAGAACCGCGCCAAGGATCATCGTCCAATGCGACAGCCGGTCATCGGGCAACCCCTGAAACCGCGGCCCCGCCCACTTGAGAATTTTTGGGCGGAAAAATACGGCAAGTCCCGTGAGGAAGAGGGCGCCGCCGAGCAAAAGGTTGAGGAACAGCGCATAGTGGCTGCCCGCAATTCCGATCCGGCTCATGACGAACAGGGTGAGGATGGCGGCCGGCACGCTGCCACAGGCGAGGCCCGCGACGATGTGCCAGTTGACGGTCCGCCGCGAGCCGTGGACCGCGGTCCCCACGGTCTTGGTCACCGATGCGTAGAGCAAATCCGTGCCGACGGCAGTCGCCGGGTGAAAGCCGAAGATCAGTACCAGCACGGGGGTCATCAGCGATCCGCCGCCGACGCCCGTCATGCCGACGAGCATTCCTACGAGTAAGCCGGCAAGCGAGTAGAGCGGATTGTATGTGGAAAAGATCGCGATGCCCCTGTCTGGATCGGACGATTTGCCCGTTCAAGCGTGGTTCTACAACGCCCATATGATAGATGCCGATCAACGGAGCTGGAATTTGCGGCGTCGGGCACTTAGATTGGATCGGTAACGGCAAGAGGTTGATGCGTTTGCAATCCGGGCTGACCGCCTATCTCGACTCCATCAAATCCCGCGATCCTGCGGCCCGTTCGCGCTGGGATGCGCTATTCTATCCCGGCGTACTGGCGCTCGGGCTGCACCGCATCGCGCACTGGTTGTGGGAGGGGCAACTCTATTTCATCGCGAGGCTGGTGAACCATTTTGCGCGCTTTCTGACCGCCATCGACATCCATCCGGGGGCGAAAATCGGCCGGCGCTTCTTTCTCGATCACGGCTTCAGCGTGATCGGCGAGACGGCCGAAATCGGCGATGACGTCACCATCTACCAGAACGTCACCCTTGGCGGCACCAACCCGACCACCGGCGTCGGCGGGAAGCGGCATCCGACCCTGCGCGACGGGGTCGTAATCGGGTCGGGCGCGCAGGTACTTGGTCCGATCGAGGTTGGCGAAGGCGCGCGGGTGGGCGCCAATGCGGTGGTGACCAGGGACGTGGCGGCCGCCTCGACCGTCGTTGGCATCCCAGCCAAGCCGGTCCCGTTCGATGCGGTGCATTACAGCCCGGGGTTCATTCCCTATGGCACGCCGTGCGGCGAGGATTGCGATCCGGTGCGGACGCGCATCGGCGAACTCGAACACGAGCTCGAACAGTTGCGGGAAGAACTGGCGGTGTTGAAGACCGCGAGCCAGCCGCGGCCGAAGGTCAAAAGCGCTTGAGCGTCATCGCGCCGTTCCCGCGCACGTGGGACCGGCGCCCGATTGCCAGCTTCGACCGCCGCGAGCTTACGCGAATTCTCGACCTCTACGGCCGCATGGTCGCCGCCGGGCACTGGCGCGATTATGCGCTGCGGTTCGATCCTGACCTCGCGGTCTTCGCCGCGTATCGCCGCCATTCCGAGCGCCCCGAAATCCGCATCGAGAAACGCCTTGAGCTTCGGCTGAAGCAGGGGGCGTTCGCGTTGATCGGAGAGCATGGCGTGGTGCTCAAGCGGGGCCACGAGCTTGCGCCCGTGCTCGCCCCGCTCGAGCGCCGGTTCATGCGGCTGGTTGGGTAACCGCCGCGGCTCGCCGGTCGATGATCGGCAAACGATCGCGCAGGATCTCGGGCAGCGGCCTGACGATCATCGCACGAGCCTGGTGCCAGAATGCCGACAGCAGCAGCAGCGCCGAGCCGATCACAAGCGCGGTCAGGGCGACGTTGAGCTGGACCGCTCCGAACTCACGGAACAAAGCCTGGAGCGCGTAGAGGACGTAGGCGAGGGCCGATACGAGCAACGCCCGGCGATCGACCGCGAGCGCGGTGATGCCAAGCGCGATGTAGAGCGCGACGACGGCCAGGCCTTCGCCCACGCGGGCATGGCCCGTGGTCAGCCCGAGCAGCGTGAACACCGGGTGCACGATCATCGGCGCGGCGAGCAGGTGAAGCCAGAAGGCGACATCACTGCGGCGCGTCAGCCGTGAGCGGTCGGACGCATCCCACCACATCGCGAACAGGAACATGCCAACCCCGAGCAGAAGGACGAAGCCGAGGATGAGATTTTTTGCGTCCTCGGCATTCTGACCAAGCACGGCAACGAGCAGGCCGACGGCGATCGCAGCGACGGAACCCGCGCCCGCGGCGATCGTGATGGGCACCCGGAACTGGCGCCAGTGAAGCCATGCCGCACCCGCCGCGATCGCACCGGACACAGCAGCGAGGATACCGCCAAGCGCTGGATTGTTGTCGAGCGTGTCGGGACCGACGGCAAGGGTCAGGGCAAGACCGGCCGCCACGAAGATTCCGCCGATGAACGCGAGCAGCAGCAGGATTGAAGGAAGCGCCATGCGCCGCCTGGCGGTAAAGAACATCGCCAGCGGCCACGCCGTCGCCGCCACCGCCAGCGGCGCGAGCGGAGAAGGACCGTTGGGGTCGACGACGAGGCCGCTCGATTGGCCGATCGACTGGCCGATCCAGCCGACCGCGAACAACAGGATGACGGCCGCGATCGAGACGAAAATATCGTTGAAGCCCGTCAACAGCCGGAATTGCTCTTCGTCGGCGATGGGCATCGCGTGCTGGCGTTCGATGTGCGCGCGCAGCGCGGCGGCCGCTTCGGCGCTGATCACGCCCGAAGCCACCGCATCGTCGAGATCCTGCTGGCTGTACATCGGCAACTCTCCCTGTTTCACAAAAACAATAGCAGCCGGTGTGTTATAGTGTCAATACACTAGCGCAGTTGACGGGGATACCGCGACCCGCCGAATGAGTTGAGCGAACGAGAACCAGGCTTCAGGAGAACGACATGGCAAAGAAACCGACGAGCAAGAAATCCGCAAGCAAGCCTAAAGGGACCTCCAAGCCGAGATTGGCCGCCCCCCGTCGTGACGGAGAGAGTGGGCGGGGCGGGCCGGACACGACGGGGGAAGCCTTCATCAAGCTGCTCCAGAGCCCATTCGTTGCCGAGCTCGTGGCCGTCGCCGCGACCGCCGCGCTGGCGGCGCTCGCCGAGCATGGCTTCAGTAATCGCGGCGGAGGCGGCGGAACGACCGGCAAGCGCGCCGGCCGCGCGGTGAAAGCGGCGGGTGCAGCGGCGGCCTCCGCGGTCGGCCGGCGCCTCAGCAACGAAATCGACGAAATCCGCAACGCCGCCAAGGAAGCCAAAAGCGGCGCAGCTAAGGGCGGCGCAAAAGCGTAAGCCGCGCGCGGCCGACCTCGCGTGTGGTTTCGATGGCGAAGGGACCGGGATCGACCGCGTCGGCACGGCTGGTCTCGACGCTCATCCATCCGCCGGCAGCGAGCCAGTCGGCTTCGGCGACCGCGCGCACGGCTTGGGTTCCCGACCCCGCGGCGTAAGGCGGATCGGCGAAGATTAGGTCGAAAGGATCAGATCGCGGCAAGGCCAGCGCCGAGCCGCCGAGGACACGAATGCGCGCGGCGGCGGCGAGCTTCTCGGCGTTGCGCTTGATGATTGCGGCGGCTTTGGCGTCCTTCTCGACGAAGGTCGCCGACCCGGCGCCGCGCGAAAGCGCCTCCAGCCCGAGCGCCCCGCTTCCGGCGAACAGGTCCGCGACGCGCAGATCCTCGAACGTGCCGAGGCGGCTAACAAGCATGGAGAACAAGGTCTCGCGCACGCGGTCCGCGGTTGGGCGGGTAGCCGCGCCCGGTGGCGCATCGATGACGCGCCCGCGCCACTGGCCCGCGATGATGCGCATTAGTTACTCCCCATCGCGCAGCGGTGGGGAGGGGAACCATTCACCGCAGGATGAATGGTGGAGGGGTAAAGGGCGCCGACGCTGGCGCTAGTTACCCCTCCACCATCGAATCTGCGTTCGATGGTTCCCCTCCCCACGAGCTTTGCTCGCGGGGAGGAACTCACTTCAATCCCTTACGGAACTGATCGAGGTGCGCGCGATCCACTTCGTCGACATCCCCCGGCTCCAGTCCAGCCAGCGTGAACGGGCCGTAGGCCGTGCGGATCAACCGCGAGACCTGGAGGCCGAGATGCTCGAGCACGCGGCGCACCTCGCGGTTCTTGCCTTCGGTCAGGCTCATCTCGATCCAGCAATTGCGCCCCGTCCGCCGCTCGAGGTTGGCGTTGATTGACCCGTAATGCACGCCTTCCACGGTGACGCCCTCGGCGAGGTCTTCAAGCTGCGCCTGGGTCACGGCGCCGAACGCCCGCGCGCGATAGGTCCGCACGACGCCCGTCCGGGGCAGCTCGAGTTGGCGCTTCAGCTCGCCGTCATTGGTCAGCAGCAGCAGGCCCTCGGTCATGAAATCGAGTCGCCCGACCGGCATCAGCCGCGGGAGGTCGTGCGGCAAACGGTCGTAGATCGTAGCGCGGCCCTTGGTATCGTGAGCGGCGGTGATCGTCGCCGGCGGCTTGTAGAAGCGGAACAGGCGGGTTGCCGCGGCCGGCCGGACCGGCTTGCCGTCGACGGTGACGCCGCCAAGGTCGTTGAGCAATGTCGCCGGGGTGGTGAGCTTCTCGCCGTTGAGCGCGATGCGCCCTTCGGCGATCATGCGCTCGACTTCACGGCGCGACGCGACGCCGGCGCGGGCGAGCAATTTGGCGATCCGTTGCTCGCCGCCATTGCGGCTGAGTGGCGCTGCGGGCACAGTGCGGCCCTCGCCGCGGCGGGGGTTGTTGCGCCTGGGCACAGGTTTGCGCTTCGTTCGTTGCGTTGGCGAAGACATGAGGTTTCAATGCTGTTCGGCAGACGCAAGCAACTCGTCAAGCGGATCCTCATCGTCGAGGACGAACCGCTGACCGCATTCGAGAACGAGAATGTGCTCGGCGACGCCGGCTATGCGGTGGTCGCGACCGTCGACGACCTTAGCGAAGCGCTGGCCGTGCTCGACCGCGAGCACATTGACCTGATCCTGAGCGACGTCCGGCTGCGCGACGACCAGACCGGGATCCATCTCGCCGAGGCGGCCCGCAAACGGGGCGTGCCGACCATGTTCGCGACGGGGTACGCTTACCCGGAAGCGTGCGACATCGCCGTTGGATGCCTGATGAAGCCTTACACCGAGCGCCAATTGCTCAAGGCGATCGAGATCGTCGACCGCCATCTCCAGGGTGAGGAGGTCAAGCCCCCCCAGGGCCTCGAGCTGTTCATTCCCAAGGCCGAGCCGAAGTAGCCGGGGGGAGTGTCCCAGTTTGAAAATAGGTCGGGTTGAGAATCGCTTCCGCCTGCCCAACTGCTATGCTTAGCGTAAGCATGGAGGCAACATGCCGAAGGTTTCACCCTACTTCTATCTGGCGATGGGCCTCGCGTGGCTGGTCCTCGCCATTCTTCGGATATTCGTTCACGCGCAGCACGGATTTTGGGACTATCTGACAGCTGTGGTCGCAGTCGGGTCCTTCGGCCAGTTCGTATGGGCGAAGTGGAAGCGGCCACATGCCTAAAGGTCCACGCGGAGAGACGCGCCCCGCCGATGCGATTGGTCGCGCTGTCATGGTCGCCAGGATTGCCACGGGTTAGATCGAGGACGAACGCGAGTTTTCGAGCGCCGCAGCGGAGATTGGCCGCAAAGGCGGTAAGAAGCGGGCGGAGAATATGACGCCCGAGCGGCGCAAGGAGATTGCCCAGAAAGCGGCGGCTAAGCGCTGGGCAAAGCCAGAGTGACGCTAGCTAGCGGTGGCGGATAATCGTCCGGGTAGGGCAACAGGTAATTGGTGCCCCGCCGGAAATCCCTTATCGAGCCGGTCCATGAAAATTTCCAATCCGGCGAGTGATTCATCAACATGACTACCGCCGCGAGAAGCTCCCTGAGCCGCGAGCCGGTTCAACGCGGGGCTAGGCAGGCCGTGAAACCAGGCTAGTGTTCAGCGGCGGAAGACGAAGGTCAATCAGGCTGAAATCCCGGCGCGCAGCCGGGGGGTGGGGGAGCAAGCATGGCTGCGGCTGCACGTCCGAAAGGCTGGAAGCTGCTCAAGGCGGCGCTCGCGACACGCAAGGCCGCGATCATGCTCGCCTTCGGCTTTTCCTCGGGACTGCCGTTCGCGCTGCTGATCGGGACGCTCAACGCCTGGCTCGGCGACGCCAAAATCAATCTGGCGACGATCGGCGTCTTGTCGTGGATCGGCCTGACCTACGCCTTCAAGTTCCTGTGGTCCCCGCTGGTCGACCAGGTGCGGCTGCCGGGCCTTTCCGCCCTCGGCCGGCGCAAGAGCTGGATCACATTCTGCCAGGTCTTCCTGATCGTGTCGTTCATCGGGCTCGGTTCAACCGACCCGGCAACGAATATCGGCTGGTTCGCTATTTTCGCCGTGATCGGATCCTTCGCCTCCGCGACGCAGGACATCGCGGTCGACGCCTGGCGCATCGACGTCGCGGACGAACGGACGCCGGTCGAGCTGCTCTCGGCCGTCTATCAGTTCGGATATCGCACGGCGTCCATCGTCGGCGGAGCCTTTGCTCTGTTCCTCGCGGCGCGGATCGCCTGGGGCACGGTCTATTATGTGATGGCCGCGCTCGTCCTTGGCATCCTTCTGGTGGCGTTGACGGCCCCTGACACGCAACGGCCGGTGCGCGCCGCCGAGGACCCGCTCGACGCCGCGGGGGGAGTGAACCCCACCGTGCGTTACGGCGCGCTGGCGATCGTCGTGCTGTGCTGGCTGTGGGCGATCGTCACCCTCGGCCGGTTCATGGTTTCGATGCTGCAGGCGCAGGCGCCGGGCGGCAAACCGCCGTCGGTCGCGGATTTCACCTCGCACGTGGGCCCCTGGATCATTTTCGTAACGGTGTTCGTGCCGCTGATCATCGCCGCCACGGTCAATTGGCTGAAAGCGCATGGGCGCGGCGTGCAGCATGAAGCAGGGAAGGGAAGATCGACCTCCCGTTCGGCCCTGAACCATGTCTATGGGGCTTTGGTGTCTCCGCTAGCCGAGCTGTCGGAGCGCCTGGGCTGGGGCGTGCTCATCATCATCGGTTTCATCCTGACCTACGCCCTTTGCTACAATATCTGGTCGAGCTTCGCCTTCCCCTTCTATCTCGATTATTTGCACTACACGAAAGACCAGGTCGCCTTCGCGTCGAAGGTGTTCGGGATTTTCATGACCATGATCGGCATCAGCCTCGGCGGCTACCTGTTCGGGCGGATCGGACGTTTCCCGACGGTTTTGATTGGCGCTTCGCTGACCCCGCTGGGCAATTTGCTTTACGCCGACCTCGCGGAGGGCGGAGCGAACATCGACGCCTTCGCCCATACGCTTCGCCTCAACGTGCTTCTTGGCTGGTTCGGAGCCGACGACCGGATGATCCGCCTGCTCATCGCCATTTGCTACGAGAATATTGCGACCGGCGTCGCCCTCACCGCCTTCGTCGCTTATTTGTCGGGGATCGTCAGCAAGAAGTTCACGGCCGTCCAATATGCGCTGCTGTCGTCGCTGACCTTTCTCGTCGGGTCGCTGGGCCGCGGGGTGGCCGGCGAGAGCTTCGACAAATATGGCTATGCGGTGGTCTTCCGCTGGACCGCTGCGGCCGGACTGCTCGCTGTTTTCTTCGTGCTGCTCGAATGGGCGCGGGTCACTGCGCAGGCGCGCAAGGCCAAGACGGACGCCGACACCGCGCCAAAGGTCGACCAGCCGGCGAAAGCCTAGTCGGGCACCTGCCCGTTCGCCGCGAGGACTTGCCCGGCGAGATAGAGCGAGCCGAAGATCAGCACGCGCGCTTCCTGCGGCACTGTAGCGAGCGCCTCCTCGACGCTGTCGTGCGGGTCGGCGGCGAAGCCCAGCTCGGCGGCGATTTCCGCGAGATCGCCCGGCGCGAAGCTGGCGTGGTCGCCGATCGGCACTGTGAGCACGTGCCCGGCGATGCCGGCGAACGGCTGCAGCATGCCGGGGGGATCCTTGGCCGCAAGGCTGGCGAAGACCAGGTACAACGGTTTGCCGTCGGTGAATTGCCGCTTCGCCCAGCTCGCCACCTGGCGCGCGGCGGACGGGTTGTGGCCGCCGTCGAGCCAGACCTCGCGGCGTCCGGCGAGCGGCCCGGGCGCCAGCCGCTGCAGCCGCGCGGGCCAGTCCGCCCAACCCATCGCGGCATTGAGCGCCGACGCCGGAACGCGCAGCGCATCCTGGTGGCGCAGCATGGCGACGGCGAGCGCCGCATTCATCGACTGGTGGCGGCCGGGCAGGCGCGGCAAAGGAAGAACGAGCGAGCCCCGTTCGTCGCGGTAATGCAGCATGCCGCCGCTCTCGTTCGCGTCCCACGCACCGCCGCGCGGCAGCCACGTTGCGCCGGCCTGGTGCGCAACGTCGCCGATCCGGCCGCTGACCGCGGGCGGGTAGAGCTGCGTGATGAGCGGAACGCCGCGCTTGGCGATGCCCGCTTTCTCGGCGGCGATGCCGGGAAGGCGCTGGCCGAGGAACTGCTGGTGATCGAGCGCGAGGCTGGTGATCCCCGTGACCAGCGGGCGTTCGACGACGTTGGTGGCGTCGAGCCTACCGCCGAGGCCGACCTCGAGGATGCAGGCGTCGGCGGGGGTCCGCGCGAAGGCAAGCAGCGCGACCGCGGTCGCCACTTCGAAAAAGCTCGGTTCGATGCCGGTGCTGACATCGAGCACCTCGGTGAGTAAGGCCGCCAGTTCCCCGTCATCGATGAGCGTTCCGGCGATGCGGATGCGCTCGTTGAACCGCACCAGGTGGGGACTGGTGAAGGCGTGGACCGCGTGTCCGGCGGCTTCGAGCGCGGCGCGAAGGAACGCGACGGTCGAGCCTTTGCCGTTGGTCCCGGCGACGTGAAACACCGGCGGGAGGCGATCCTGCGGCCGACCCAGCTGCTCGAGCAGTTCGGCGATGCGCTCGAGCCCGAGGCGGTCACCGGCGGGGGAGAGCATCGAGAGACGATCGAGCTGCCGTTGAACGTCGGGGTGCGTGGAGCGGGCGAAGTCGGCCATCAGTTCCTTCCCATCACGATGCGATGGGGAGGGGAACCATTCACCGAAGAGTGAATGGTCGTGGGGTAACTGGCGCTGGCGGCTTCTACCCCTTCACCATGCAATCTTCGTTGCATGGTCCCCCTCCCCACGAGTTGCACTCGTAGGGAGGAGCGCTTGCTCACGCGGCTTCCTTTGCCTCGGGACAGAGGTAGCCGATCAGCAGCTCCAGCTTTTCCCTCAGCTGGGCGCGGGGGACGACCATGTCGATGATGCCGTGATCGAGCAGGTATTCGGCTCGCTGGAAGCCTTCCGGCAATTTCTCGCGGATGGTCTGTTCGATCACCCGCTGGCCGGCAAAGCCGATCAAGGCGCCGGGTTCGGCAAGGTGGACGTCGCCGAGCATCGCGTAGGACGCGGTGACGCCGCCCGTCGTCGGGTCGGTCAGAACCACGATATACGGCAGCCCGGCCTCCTTGAGCTCGGCGAGGGCGACCGTCGTTCGCGGCAGCTGCATCAGCCCGAGGATCGCCTCCTGCATGCGCGCTCCGCCCGACGCCGTGCAGATGATATACGGGCAGCGGTCGGCGATCGCGGCGCTAACTCCGGCGATGAAGGCGGCGCCGACGGCGATCCCCATCGACCCGCCCATGAACGCGAAGTCCTGGACGCCGAGCACGACCTTGTGCCCGCCGATGCGTCCGCGCGCGTTGAGCAGCGCATCGCGCTCCCCGGTCTTCGCCCGGGCTTCCTTGAGTTTCTCGGTGTAGCGCTCTTTCGCCTTGAAGCGCAGCGGGTCCTCGCGCACCTCGGGCGAGCGCAGCAGCTCATATTCGGCCGCGTCGAACAATTGCTCGAAGCGCTTGGTCGGCCCGATACGGTCGTGGAAGTCGCAGCGCGGGCAGACGCTGTAATTCTCCTCCCACTCCTTGACGAACACCATCGTCCCGCACTTGGCGCATTTGTGCCACAGATTCTCGGCGCCCTGGCGCTTGGGCAGGAACGGGATCCCGCTGCGGACTCGGCTCAGCCAGCTCATGCCTGGATTCTCGCTCCTTGTTTCGACCTGGAGAGGCTTGCCGCGATTTCGCGGATCGCCTTTGCGGGGTCGTCCGCGGCGGTGATCGGCCGTCCGATCACAAGCACCGAGGCGCCGTCGTCGAGCGCCTGGCGCGGCGTCACCACGCGCTTCTGGTCGCCCGCGTCCGCGCCCTCCGGCCGCACGCCGGGGACCACGAAGAAACCCTCGGGCCAGGCCGCGCGCGCCGCCGCGACTTCGGCGCCCGAGCAGACGATGCCATCGACGCCCGCGCTTCGCGCCAGCCGGGTGAGGCGCTCGACCTGTTCGGCCGGGGTGCCGGCGACGCCCGTCGCGGACAGATCGGCCGTATCGAGGCTGGTGAGAATGGTGACCGCGACGACCTTGGTCCCGGGCGGGGCAGCGGCCTTCGCCGCTTCGAGCATCGCCCGCCCGCCGCCGGCGTGGACCGTGAGGATCGCTGGATCGAGCGCCCCCACCGCCGCCACCGCTTTCGCGACGGTGTTGGGGATGTCGTGCAGCTTGAGGTCGAGAAACAGCGGGAGACCGAGCTCGGTCACCTGGCGGACGCCCGCCGGCCCCTGCGCGGCGAAGAACTCGAGGCCGAGCTTGATGCCGCCGGCATGGTCGCGGACGGCGCGCGTGAGTTCGAGGGCGTGGGCCAGATCGGGCCTGTCGATGGCGACGAAGATCGGGTTCATGCGACTGGCGGGTCGGTGTCGGCTGCGGCCGGCTCGCCCGGCGCCGTCACCCGGTTCCGCTCGAGCGCTTCGAGGCGCCGGCGCAACGACCACACTCGCGCGCGCATCACCAACCACATCGGCAGGAAGCCAAGCAGAAACACGACGAACAGCAGCAGCGGCAGCTGAATGTCGAGCTCAAGCGTGTCCCACAGCCGCAATCCGACCGGAATCCAGTTCACCCACGAGAAGAGGGCGACGATCGCTGCAACCAGGGCCCAGAACAGGGTCGAGAGAAATCGCATCGTGGGGCGTTTAGGCGACCCGTGCGTTGAAGGCCAGAACCGCTGTTCGTCGCGTTCCAGAGTCGCCCTGTCGCAAGCGCGTTAAACGGATAGTTGAGAGCAGGCCGCCAGACCGCCACACGGATCACCGGGGCGGGGAGATGTACTTGATAACTCGCAACAAGATTGCCGTCGGCGCCGCGATCTTGGCGATGGGCGCGTCGCTGCTGGCGATGCGGCCGCATAGCGCGGCCCAGTCGGCGGCGCATATTGCGCAGACGCACTTGCAACTCGCCTCGCTGTCGACGGACGCCCGCCGCGACATCGACTATCGCCTGCTCGACAGCCGCTTCCGCCTGCTGGCCGCCAAGCCGGCGATGGTTGGCCTCGCCGTGGGGGTGGTCGAGAACGGACGCATCACGTTCCTGCAGGGCTATGGCGAGACGCTCGCCGGATCGGGCGAGCCGGTGACGCCCGACACCGTGTTCCGCTGGGCCTCGGTCTCCAAAGGCCTCGCCGCGACCATGGTCGCTAAGCTGGCCGAGCAAGGCAAGATCGACCTCAATGCGCCGGTTTCCCGCTATGCGCCCGACCTGAAGCTTCCGGCCGGCAACGAAAACGTCGCCACCGTCGGCGACCTGCTGTCGCACCGCTTGGGGATCTACCGGGACGCCTACGCCAACAAGCTCGAAGAAGGAGACGAGCCGAGCTTTCTCCGCGCCAGCCTCGGGCAGCTCAATGCGGTCTGCCGTCCCGGCACCTGCTGGGCCTATCAGAACGTCGCCTTCGACGCCTCGAGCGAAATGGTCTCGCGAATCACCGGATTGCCGTACGAGCAGGCGGTCACGCGCGACCTGTTCGGCCCGATCGGCATGTCGAGCGGCAGCGTGTCGATGGCTGGCCTGCAGGCGAGCCGCAGCTGGGCGAAGCCGCACAGCGCGGGCAAGCGGCCGTGGCCCATCGTCGATACCTATTACAAGGTGCCGGGGGCGGCGGGCATCAACAGCAACATCAAGGACATGGCGCTGTGGATGGAAGCGCAGATGGGCGAGATGCCCGATGTGCTCGACAGCAAGGTCCTCGACACCATCCACGCCCCTTATGTGGTCACTCCGACCGAGCGCGGGCGGCTGCGCAAGTTCCTCGAGCGGCTCGGCACCGCCTGGTACGGCTACGGGTGGCGGAGCTATGATTATGCCGGCCATCACATCATCGGTCACCGCGGCGGCATTCGCGGCTATCGCTCGCTGATCCTGTTCGATCCTCAGAAAAAGAGCGGAGTTGTCGCACTTTGGAACAGTGACACCAACCAGCCCGGCGGGCTGGAGTTCGAGGTGATGGACCAGATTTACCACCTGCCGTTCCGCGACTGGCTCGACCTCAACACCTCGCCCACGCTCGACACGCGCACCATCGCCCAAGCCGACTTAGTGGCGGAAAACGGCGATTCCGGGCGCTGACGCGCGCAAATATTCACTGAAGTTGATGCGGTGCCGATCGCACTTCGCTGCGTAGCGGGAAAGCTTTAGGCTCGCCTTTTGCCGCGGCCTGCGGCGCCACCAATTGCTGTTCCGGCGACTCGGTTACGGAACCCGGCCCGGGGCCGAAGCATTGTGATGGAAAGAGTCAACAACAGTTTTCAGGTGTAAACATGAAGCGGCTGGCCATTGCGCTTGCGCTGGCGGGATCGTGCGTCATTGCGAGTTCCGCCATTCCATCCCCAGCGTTCGCGCTGGAAACGTTCGAAGCGAAAATGCAGGCGAGCGAGGCTGTCTCGCAAGCCTCGCTCGACATGTTCGAAACGTTCGGCTTCAAGCGGTTGAAGCCCGGGCAATATTTGTGGCGCGACGTGCCCGCCGACGCGGGCCCCGAGCGCGTCGTCGTCAGCATCGGCGACCAACTGGCGTTCCGTTATCGCGGTGACGAGCTAGTCGCGGTGTCGACCATCTCGACGGGCAACGACGAGAAGCCGACCCCGACGGGGGTCTTCTCGGTGCTCGACAAGCAGCCCTTTTACCGCTCGAAAAAGTACGACAACGCGCCGATGCCGTGGATGCAGCGCATCGACGACTATGGGATCGCGCTGCACGGCGGGTTCAACCCCGGTTATCCCGCGTCGCACGGCTGCATCCGGCTGCCCATCGACTTCGCCAAAAAGCTGTTCACCGTCACCGGCGTCGGCACGCCGGTGTACATCGGCGCTTGAGGGGAGAGCGGGCAATGCGCTTAACCCTTTATCTAAACTCAATATTTCAACCCATCGGCCATAGCGGTCGGATGAGAGCCACGAAACACGAGCGAAAAGGTTTATCTCTGAGGATGGGGGTCCTGGCGGGCGCTTGTTCCGCGCTTGCGCTCGTCTCCACGCCCGCCGTGGCGGCCGCATCTCCCGAAGTCCTCGCGGCAGCGCCCTGGAACAATTCGGTCGAGCAGGCGGTCGACGCTTTCTACGCCTCTCGCGGCGATGCTCCCTTGTGGCTGCGCAGCGGGGCCAACAGCTCAGCCGCGAACGAGCTGTTCGGGATCCTTCAGCGCGCCCCGCTCGACGGGCTCGCCAGCGGGCCCGCCTTGGCACTGCAGGCGCAATCGCTTGCGGCTCGGGCGAGCACCGGCGATGTCGCGGCGCTCAAGCAAGCCGACCGGCTGCTGTCCACGGCCTGGGTACTATACGTCCAGGCGCTGCAGACCCCGCCGGCGGGCATGATTTATGCGGATTCGTGGGTGCAGCCGCGTCGCGACACGCCGCTCCACATCCTCCAGCGCGCCGCCAGCGCGAGTTCGCTCAGCGCCCTTTTGCGTGAAGTCTCAAACGTGAACCCGATTTACGCCGAGCTGCGCGACGCGGCCTGGGCGCAGATGCAGGCCAACGGCGGGACGCTCAACCGGCGTGTGCTCGCCAGCCTCGATAGCGCTCGCGATATGCCGTTCCAGAAGCGCTACATCATGGTCGATACCGCCGGCGCGCGTCTCTTCATGATCGCCGACGGGCGGATCGTCGATTCGATGAAGGTGATCGTCGGCAAGGCCGATCTTTCAACGCAGACGCCGATGCTCGCGAGCACCATCTATTACACGACGCTCAACCCCTATTGGCACGTGTCGGAAGAGATGGTGCGCAGCCTGATCGCCAAGAACGTGCTCGATAACGGTCTGAGCTACCTCAAGACCCGCGGCTATCAGGTGATGGCGGCAAACGGGGACGACACGCTGCTCGACCCCGCGAAGGTCGATTGGCGGGCGGTCGCTGATGGCCGCGAAACGGTGCGCGTGCGGCAACTTCCGGGCCCGGCGAACTCCATGGGACGGCTGAAGATCCCGTTTCCCAACGCCAGCGACATCTATCTGCACGACACCCCGAGCAAGGCCTTGTTCGCGCAGGGCGATCGCAGCCTCAGCCACGGCTGCATCCGCCTCGAAGACGCGGAGCGGCTTGGCCACTGGCTGCTCGGACGCGATCCTCAATCCGCGTCGGCCGATCCGGAACAGAATGTGCTGCTGCCGACACCGACGCCGATCTACGTCACTTATCTGACGGCGCAGGCCAGGGGCGGACAGCTGACCTTCATCGACGATCCCTATCGCCGCGACACGCCGGCCGCGGTACTCGCCGATCAGGGGCCGGGGCCGGTGACCGGAAGCTTCAGGTAACGCCGGCCGTTTGCGTCGCCGGGCGGCAATCGCCCGGCGCGGATGTTCACCTGGATGGCGGGATAGAGGAGCTTAGGCGCGCGCAAGGTTGAATCGCGCGCCTGGCGCATCGTCACATATTCGTCTTCGGTCACGCCGGCGTGGATGTGGATGTTGCGGTCGAGCTGGTCGCCGACCGTCGTCATCCAGACGAAGCCGTCGCGGCCAGGGACTTCATAATCATGGCAGAGGAACAGCCGGGTTTCCCGCGGGAGCGAGAGGATGCGGCGGATCGAGCGGTATAATTGGCGCGCGTTCCCGCCCGGAAAATCTGTCCGCGCCGTGCCATAGTCGGGCATGAACAAAGTATCGCCGACGAATACGGCGTCATCCACGCGATAACTGACGCAGGCCGGCGTATGGCCAGGCGTGGCCATCACCTCGATCTCGAGGGTGCCGACGGCGAGAGTGTCTCCATCGTCGAACAATCGGTCGAAGTCGGCGCCGTCCGGCTTTACGTCGTCGGCCCCGAAGAGCGGGGCGAACCTGTCCTGCACCTGGCGAATGCCCGCACCGACGCCGATTTTCGCGCCGGTGCGGCGGCGAACATGGTCGGCGGCAGATAAATGGTCGGCGTGCGGATGCGTCTCGAGCACCCAGTGGATGGTCAGCTGGTCGCGGTCCGCGGCGGCGAGGATCGAGTCCGCCGAATGGGTGCCGACCGTGCTCGCGCCAACGTCGAAATCGAGCACGGGATCGACGATGACGGCTGCCCTGGCCGCGATGTCGGCGACGAGATAGCTGACGCTATTCGTCGCCGAATCGAAAAACGCGGTAATCCGAGCGTCTGCGCCTGCCCCCATGGCAGGCGCTGTATCACGCTCGAATTAGACGGTCACTTGGTCCATCGTCGTCAGCTCGGGCTCGGGGACCCCGTTTGCCTTATACTCCTTGGTCAGCTCGGCCTTGCGCGCCGCCATCTGCTCACCCAGCTGCTCGAGGTCGACGTCGCCCTTGCGCATCTGGGAAAACACCCCGCCAGAGTCTTCTTCTTCCTCGACGTGATGCTCGATCTCTTCCTGCAGAACCTTGACCTTGGAATCGAAATATTCGTCGCTTTTGCCCTTGCCGGACTGGATCTCCGCGATCATCAGTTTGGCGGCGTCGTGCTCGACAAAGCTCTCCTTGAGCAGATCCTCTTCGACGATACCTTCGCAAGCCGGATAGAAAAACTCTTCCTCGATGGCGGCGTGGACCGAGAGCTCGAGGCAGATTTGCTGCGCCAGGCGTTCCTTGCGGCCGTCGCCCTTCGCGTCCTCGAAGTCCTTGAACAACTTCGCGACCGTGCGGTGGTCCTCCTTGAGCAGCGCGATCGCATCGTCCGATTTCGTGGCGGTCATCGTTTCATCCTCTCCTAATCCGGAAAAGCGAAACCAATGCAGGAGCTTGGTTGTTCCTGCCCGCCCTGCAATTTCGCGCCCGCGGGCGGTTTGAGCGCCGGTCTCTTTTTCGTTTGCCGCGAATGAGAGTATCGCGGGTGGCATGCGAACTCGAACAACGGCATTGGGCGTTGTGCTTGGGGCCGTGCTTGCGGCGGTGGGTGTGAGGCTTTTGCGCCGGCGCGCAGTGCCGGGCTACTTCGCTCCACGCGCGGATCCCCCCGCCGCCGAAAGTGCGCTCGTTGACGAAGCGGGACTCGACTCCTTCCCCGCGAGCGATCCCCCGGGCTGGACCCTGGGTTGAAATCCGAAGACTGAATTGCCCGAGCCGGAAGGCGGCTCAATCGAGGCCGAGGACTTTGCGATACGCCGGATCGAGCAGGTCCTGCACCTCGGCATGCTTCTTGATGTAAGCGGCGAAGAACGGGCATTTCGGGATCACCTGAAGCCCGCGGCGCCGCGCCGAAGCGAGCGCGAAACGGATCAGCGCCGAGCCGACGCCGTGGCCTTCGTGGGCCGGCGGCACTGCGGTATGGGTGAACATGATCTTCCCCGCCGACAGGGTATATTCGGCGATCGCCAACGACCCGTCGCCGATGTCCGCTTCGAACCGGTGGCACTCGGGATTGTCGCGGATCGCAAGGGGAGGGGGGTCGGCCATTCTGACCCCATAGGCACGGCTGCCGGGCCTTGCCAGCCGCGGCGCCTGTCCACCGAGCCACCACGGGCCATCCGTACCGGATCGTTTGACCCGCAGGACCGTTTATGAGATAACATATCATCTACTCCTGATCATGTTTATCATCACCATCCCGATCCAGAGCCACGCCGTGAAGATCGACTTGCCGAGCCCGACGACTGCGCCGGCGCCCCGGGCGATCGCCAACACCCTGGAAATCACGCGGGCCGGGAAGCTGTTGTGGAACGGCGAGCCGATCACGCGCGACGGCCTGCGTTACGACCTTCAGCTGACGCAGCGCATGGCGCGCATCCCCGAACTGCACCTGCGCCCCGGACCTTACGCGCGCTATGAAGCCGTCGATGAGGTCCTCGCCATCATCAAGCGCGAGCAGGTGCGCAAGGTCGGCTTTGTCGGCAACGAGGCATACGCCCGCTGGTAAGCCGCTCGGCACTGGCGCTCGAACCGGCGCCATGCCATTTCAGCGCCCATGACCGACCAGCGCCGTTTTGCCGTTGTCATCCTTGCCGCGGGGCAGGGGACGCGCATGCGATCCGACACCCACAAGGTGCTTCATCCGATCGCCAGCCGGCCGCTGCTTCTGCACCTGCTCGACAGCGTCGACGCGCTCGGCGCCGACAAGCGCATCGTCGTCGTCGGCAAGGGCCGGGACCAGGTCGAGCAGACGCTGGGCGGCCGCGATGTCGCGGTCGCCCACCAGGCGCAGCAGCTCGGCACGGCGCACGCGGTCCAGCAGGCGGCGGGCGCGCTGGAGGGATATGACGGGCCGGTGCTGGTCCTCTACGGCGACACGCCGTTCGTCGAGGCCGCGACGCTGCGGCGGATGCTCGACCGCCTCGACGGCGAGGGCGGGCCGGGCGTGGTCGTGCTGGCGTCGTCGCCGGCCGACCCGCTCAAATACGGCCGGATCATCCTGGGCGACGGCGACCGCATCGCCAAAATGGTCGAATATAAGGACGCGACCGAGGAAGAGCGCTCGGTCCGGCTGTGCAATTCGGGGATGATGGCGGTGCGCGCCGGCGACCTCTTCCGCTGGCTCGACAAGGTCGGCAACGACAATGCGGCGAAGGAATATTATCTGCCCGACATCGTCAATGTCGCCGCCGCCGAGGGCCGCGCGGCGGTGGTGATCGAGGGCGATCCGTACGAGACCGCCGGCGTCAACAGCCGCGCCGAGCTCGCGCACCTCGAGCTCGAGTGGCAGCGTCGGCGGCGCGAGCGGGCGCTGGACGAGGGCGCGACCCTGATCGACCCCGAAAGCGTCTGGTTCGCCTACGACACGCGGCTCGGGCGCGACGTGACGGTCGAGCCGCACGTCGTGTTCGGCCCCGGCGTCGCGGTCGCCGACGGGGCGACGATCCACGCCTTCAGCCATATCGAGGGCGCGATCATCGGCGCCAGGGCGAGCATCGGCCCGTTCGCCCGCATCCGCCCGGGGACCAAGCTCGCCGAGCGGACCAAGGTCGGCAATTTCGTCGAGCTCAAGAAGGCCGAGGTCGGCGAAGGCGCGAAGGTCAACCATCTGTCCTACGTCGGCGATGCATCAGTGGGGGCGGGCGCGAACATCGGCGCGGGCACGATCACCTGCAATTATGACGGGTTCGGCAAGTATCGGACGGTGATCGGCGCGGGCGCGTTCATCGGCTCGAACACCGCGCTGGTGGCGCCGGTCACCGTCGGCGACGGTGCGATCGTCGGCGCCGGATCGGTGATCACCCGCGACGTCGAGCCCGACAGCCTCGCGGTCGAACGCAGCGAGCAGAAAGGCATCGCCGGCTGGGCCCGCCGCTTCCGCGAGCGCATGGCCCGGAAAGCGGCGGAGTCAGCGTAGATGTGCGGAATTGTAGGGATTGTCGGGACTTCGGACGTTGCCCAGCGGTTGTTCGACGGGCTCAAGCGGCTCGAATATCGTGGGTATGATTCGGCCGGGATCTGCACCGTCGACCATGGCCAGCTCGTCCGCCGCCGCGCCGAGGGCAAGCTCGACAATCTCGCCCGCGAGCTGGCCGGCGATCCGCTGCACGGCAGCGTCGGCATCGCCCACACGCGCTGGGCGACGCACGGCGCGCCGACGGTCAGCAACGCCCACCCGCACATCGTCGGGGCGGTGGCGCTGGTCCACAACGGCATCATCGAGAATTTCAAGACGTTGCGCGACGAGCTGATTGCCGAGGGGCGCAAGTTCGAGAGCGAGACCGACACCGAGGTCGTCGGTCATTTGGCGGCGCGCGAGATCGAGCACGGCGCCTCGCCGCAGGACGCCGTCGCGGCGGTGCTTCCGCGCCTCACCGGCGCGTTCGCGATCGCGTTCCTGTTCCGCGACCATCCCGACCTGATCATCGGCGCGCGCATGGGGGCGCCGCTGACCGTCGGCTATGGCGACGGCGAGAACTATCTCGGCTCGGATGCGCTCGCCGTCGCCCCGTGGACCCAGCGCATCGCCTATCTCGACGAAGGCGACTGGGCCGTGGTGCGGCGCGAGGGCATCGAGATCTTCGACCGCGACAACCAGCCGGTCGAGCGCGAGATCGTCGAGTCCGGCGCGTCCTCGGCCCCGGTCGAGAAGGGCAATTACGCGCATTACATGCAGAAGGAGATTTTCGAGCAGCCGATCGTGGTTGCCCAGACTCTCCAGAGCTACGTGCGGCCGTTCGAAGGCGAAGTCGCGCTGCCCGTCGCCGACGCCGACCTCGAAAGCGTCAACCGGCTGACCATCGTCGCCTGCGGCACCAGTTTTTACGCCGGACTGGTCGCCAAATATTGGGTCGAACAGTTCGCCCGGGTGCCGGTCGACATCGATGTGGCGAGTGAGTTCCGCTATCGCGAGCCGGTGCTCGAGCCGGGCGGGCTGGCGCTGTTCATCAGCCAGTCGGGCGAGACCGCAGACACGCTCGCCGCGCTGCGCCACGCGCGGGCGCAGAAACAGCGCATCGCGGTGGTGGTGAACGTGCCGACGAGCTCGATGGCGCGCGAGGCGGACCTGCTCCTGCCGACGCATGCCGGTCCCGAGATCGGAGTCGCCTCGACCAAGGCCTTCACCTGCCAGCTCGCGGTGCTTGCGGCGCTCGCCGCAAACCTCGCGCGGGCCAAGGGCCGCCTCAGCCGCGACGAGGAGAAAGCCATCGTCCAGCATCTCCAGGAAGCCCCGGGCGCGATCAACGCCGCGCTCGATCACGACGACGACATCGCCGCGATGGCGCATCTGATCGCCCCGGCGCGCGACGTGCTCTATCTCGGCCGCGGGCCCGACTATCCGATGGCCATGGAAGGCGCGCTGAAACTCAAGGAAATCAGCTACATCCACGCCGAAGGTTATGCCGCCGGCGAGATGAAGCATGGCCCGATCGCGCTCATCGACGACAATGTGCCGGTGATCGTACTCGCGCCTTCGGGGCCGTTGTTCGAGAAAACCGTGAGCAACATGCAGGAGGTCCGCGCGCGCGGCGGCAAAATTGTGCTGATCAGCGACGCGCGCGGCATTGCCGAGGCCGGGGAGGGCTGCATGGCAA
>JBDTXI010000107.1:0-7179 GCA_040006255.1 Sphingomicrobium sp. | reverse complement strand
ACGACAATGAGCGGACGGTGCGCACGCGAATGGCCGAATATCGCGCCAAGACCGCTCCGATCCTTCCCTTTTACGAGGCGCGCGGACTTGTCCGGCGAGTCGACGGAATGGCCCCGGTCGATGAAGTCGCCGCCCAGATCGCGGCGATTCTGGACGGCGAAGGCTAGAGGCGGCATCCTCCTTCGCGGGAGAACCTCATGAAAATCATCGCTGCAATCGTCCTGCTGCTGGCATCGCCGACCACGGCGAGCGTCGTTCATGCCGACAATCACGGCTTCGAGGTGAGCCAGTCCGTCGACGTCAGATTATCAGCGTCGGATGCACTGGCCGCCTTCACGCGTGTGTCCAGCTGGTGGATGACCGATCATACCTATTCCGGAAACCCGGCCAATCTGTCCCTCGATCCGCGACCGGGCGGTTGCTTGTGCGAGAAATTGCCGGGCGGAGGCGGCGTCGAGCATTTGCGCGTCACTTATTTCGAGCCTGGCAAGATTCTCATTCTCACGGGCGCCATGGGCCCGCTTCTTCACGAAGCGGTCAATGGCGTGCTGATCGTCCATGCCGATGAGGCGCAGGGCGGGTCGCGCGTGACGATCGACTATCGCGCGTCCGGCTTCTTCAACGGGGGAGGCGAGAAATTCGCGGCCATGGTGGACAGGATGCTTGGCGACAGCATCGGCCATTATAAAAAGTTCGCGGACTCCAGCCGCAAGTAATTCTAGCGCTTGTCGAGGGTCACGAAGCGGAACGGAGGGCGGCCGTCCTCCCCGGGATGCGCTTCGCTCCACGTCTCGCGCCAATCGCCGGAGGCGCGCGGGTCGGGCATCGAGGTGTCACCGTCCACATCGGCAAGCACCTCGGTGAGCTCGAGGCGGTCGGCAATCGCCAGAAACAGGCCGAGAACCTCCGCGCCCCCGATCACCGATACGGGTTCCCCGCCCGCAAGCCCGAGCGCCTCCTCCGCGCTATGCGCGATTTCGGCGCCTTCGCCTCGCCAGCCGCGGTCGCGCGTCAGCACGATATGCCTACGCCCCGGAAGCAGCCCCGGCAGACTGTCGAACGTCCTTCGCCCCATCACCATGACACTGCCCATGGTCAGCGCCTTGAAGCGCTTGAGATCGGCGGGGATGTGCCACGGCAGCGTGCCGCCGCGGCCGATGACGCCGTTCTGCGCGCGGGCGACGATGAGGGTGATCGGCGGTCGGTCCATTGCGCCGCTTTGACGGGAGTGGACGCTCATGCCAAGCGCGAGCGCCATGAAAGCGCAGGCGCAAATGATCGCCGCTGCCGAGAAAAAACTCGGTTCGAAGGCGGTGATCACCGACCTCAAAGCGATTGAACCCTGGCTCACCGACTGGCGGGGGCGGGAGCATGGCACTTCGCCGGCAATTCTCGCCCCCGCCACGACCGAAGAGGTCGCCGAAATCGTCAAGCTCGCAGCCGATCATCGCGTCCCTCTCGTCCCCCAGGGCGGCAACACTGGTATGGTGGCGGGAGCGACTCCGCCGGCGGACGGTAGCGCCATCATCCTCTCGCTGCGGCGGATGAACCGCATCCCCTCGATGAGCGCCGAAAACCGCCTCTGCGTCGCCGAGGCCGGCGTGATCCTCGAACAGCTTCACCACGCCGCGCACAATATCGGCATGCGCTTCCCCCTGACCCTCGGCGCCCGCGGAAGCTGCACCGTCGGCGGGCTCACGTCGACCAACGCCGGCGGCACGCAGGTGCTGAAATTCGGGACGATGCGGGCGCTCGTCGCGGGGGTCGAAGCGGTGCTTCCCGACGGTTCAATCCACAACGGCCTTTCGGGCCTCAAAAAGGACAATCGCGGCTACAGCCTCGACCAGCTGCTGATCGGCGCGGAGGGCACGCTGGGCGTGGTCACCGCCGCCGCGCTCCGCCTGGTGCCCGCAATTGCCGTCCGCGCGGTTGCCTGGGCGGCCGTCGACAGCCCCGCGCGCGCGCTCGACCTGCTGCGCTTTCTCGAAGCGCGTACCACCAGCATCGAAGGGTTCGAGCTGGTGCCGCGCGATTCGCTCGAGCTCGTGCTCAAGCATGTTCCCGGCACCCGCGCCCCGCTCGCGGGCGAGCATCCGTGGCATGTGCTGGTCGAAGCCACCACGGCGGACGCGGATACTGACATTTCAACCGAACTCGAGCAGCTGCTTGGCGCCGCCCTCCAGCAAGGGATCATCGGCGACGCCGCCATCGCGTCCAGCGAAGCCCAGGCCGACGCCTTCTGGCGCATCCGCGACTCGATCTCCGAAGCCGAGCGCGCCGAGGGCCAGACGCTGGCGCACGACATTTCGGTCGCGGTCGCCGACATGCCGCGCTTCCTGGTCGATGCCACCGCTGAGGTCGAACGCGCCTTTCCCGGCGTAATTGCCAGCGGCTTCGGCCATCTCGGCGACGGCAACATTCATTTCCACGTCCGCGCCGCCGGCCACGCCGCGACCGACTGGTACGAGCGCGAAGGCGCCGTCATCACCCGGTTGGTCGACGACCTCGTCACCGCCGCCGGCGGTTCGATCTCCGCGGAACATGGTATCGGCCAACTCAAGCGCGCAGAGTTTGCCCGCCTCGCCCCGCCGGGCCGGATCCATGCGCTCCAGGCGATCAAGCACGCGCTCGACCCGCTCGGCATCATGAACCCGGGAAAACTGGTTCCGTGAGGCAGGAGCCGTCACGGGAGTAAATCCCGTGACGTCGATCGGGTTCGCGCTTGGGTGGCTCGTTCCATCCAAGCCAACCGAACGAGCGCGACCGTCGGCCGACCTGCGACGTCTCTTCGCACAAGAGCATTCGCTTTGGTCAAGGCTCTTCGGCGTCTGGGTTTTGGCGCGCCCGGCAGGATTCGAACCTGCGCGGCGGGACGGCCGCAAATCAAAAGTCTCAGCAGGTTCGTTCGCGCGGTGTTTGAAAAGCTGGCGCGCCCGGCAGGATTCGAACCTGCGACCTCAAGCTTAGAAGGCTCGTGCTCTATCCAACTGAGCTACGGGCGCGTGGCAGCGGAAATAGCCGCAATTTGCCGCCCATGGGTCAAAAAAGATGAGTCCGCCCATGTCTGCTTTCGACGGCCGTTTCAGTCGGACATTCGCAAGGTCGGCGAGTTCTGGCGTCGCCGTGATGAGACGGCGAAGCTCTCAATGCTGTTCTTTGCCTTGAGTTTGCTATCCTGCGCGCTGATTTTGGTATCGCCGTTTTTGGGAGTTGGGTGCGCTTTCGCCTTCATCGCTCTCCACCTTGGCTTCTCGATGAAACAGGAAAGGCTAACGTCTGCTTTCCACCCATTGCGGACGTGGGGGTGGCGTGAGACAGTCTCGGCTGGGGAGTTACCAATGCCGATGTACCTGCGGAAAAGAAGCGCTTTCCACCGAAGTTCGTTAGGGTTGCTGCACGCGGCGGCCACTGCGTTCCTCCTCACCGACTGCGCTACAACCCCGCCATCAAGACCTGCGATCGCCAGGGCCAACCCTGCGAGCATTGCCGCCGCCCCGGCGACTTGGGACGGACGCGATGTCGAGATTGTCGGCCTGTTAATTTGGGAGGACGGGAGTTTCGGTCTCTATCAAGACTACGGAACGTATTGCCGCGGAGCGGAACGCGCGGCGATTTACGCCCATTGGGCGGAATGGCCCGGAGTGTCCAAGGGAGACAGCCGCCGGCGCGCGATCGTACGCGGGGTGTTCCGCAACCGTTTGGGAGCCAAACAGCTGGATGGAAGCACGCTGACCCTGGCGGCGGCGCCGGGTCCGGGACCGTTAGAACCAGGAACTGTCGTCAGGTGGCTGTCCAAACCTCAGCGCCCATGTCCAAATCGGCAGTAACCAAGGGGAGGACGGTAACGTCCGCTTTCCACCTAATTGCGGACGTTGGGTAGCGCCAAACTGCCGCTCGCGTCGCGCCACTGCGACGCTGGGGGTACGACGGGCAGATTATTTGGTGGAGGAAACTACCCGATTCAGGCGATCGCGTTCGACACCGTCGGATGAAACAGGTGTCGACGCCGCATTCTGTGCCGGGTGAACCGTCTCAGTGCTGGTGACGACACTGCTTATCTCATCGTCTTCACTGGCAACGACAATCGTCTCCTGGCCGTTGGCGCCTTGTAAGCGCAGGATGCGGCGGTTTTGAACGCTGCGCCATCCGATTGCCACGATAATTGCGAAGACGGCGAGTCCGAAGATGATCGCCATGAAGCTTGATGCTGAGTCCGTCACGTGCGCATACCCCTCGTGATTTGGTACCGGCCCATAAGCGCTTGAAAAAGTTAAAGTATAGTAATCAAGATCGAGCTGAATCTGGCACTTCCCATCGCAGCAAATTCGGCCTCGGGGTGGAACAGCACTGATGCGGCGTGGCTAAGTAATCGTTGTAGACGTTAGCGGGCGGCGGACGTCATGGCATGAGGCCGGCAGCGCGGAGGGCGTCTTCGATGGTTTTTTGGACGCCGGTGGAAGGATTCTGGCGCGCCAGGGCCGCCGCCGGCAATGGCTGGGACCGACGGATCGGGTTGGTCGCTTCGACCGGCTGCTGCGACGGCCGCTTCGTCTGTGTCGCGGGAATCGTCCTGGCGATCCCCCAGAAGCGCAGGATCTCGCGCGTCGACGAGATCCCGGCATCGAGCATGAACGGACCGGCAATCTCTCCGTACCCGGCCGTGGGGCTCAATGGTGTGCCGTGGCCCAAGCCGGCGATGAGATATTCTTCGATGACTTCACGTCCGCGCGGGTCGCTCCACACGCGGTGCGGATGACCATCGATCGAGTCCATGCGGGAGGGCGCCGCCGCGGCATGGTGGATTGCGCGCCACTGATCGACGCTTGCTCGAGCGTTGCTGACATCGACCGTCGCATCGCTCGTACCGTGCCAGATCGAAACGATCGGCCATGGTCCGTTGTGCGCGGAGGCGGAGCATATTCTGTCCGCCAATATGCTGTCGGCGCCACCGCCGTGCGCGCGCATTCGGTCGAACGCCTCGGGGATCGACCGGGCGCTGCCGAAAGGGAGGCCGGCAATAATGGCACCGCCCGCGAACACGTCCGGATAGGTTGCGAGCATGACCCCGGCCATCGCTCCGCCGGCCGACAACCCGGTTACGAAAACGCGGTTAGCATCGGTGCCGTGGCGGGCCTGCATCGCGGCGACCATCTGGCGGATCGACAGCGCCTCACCTAGCCCACGGCCGGCATCGTCGGGCGAGAACCAGTTGAAACACAAATTGGGGTTGTTGGTCCGCTGCTGCTCCGGAAAGAGCAAGGCGAAGCCATGCTCCTCGGCGGCATTGGACCAGCCGGCATTGCGGTCGTAGCCGCCGGCCGTCTGCGTGCAGCCATGGAGGACAACGACCAGCGGAGCGCCGCGGCGGAAAGACTCCGGCACATAGACCTTGGCCGCGAGGGCACCGGGGTTGGAGCCGAAATCGCCAAGGTTGGTGAGCTTGTTATTCGCCGCTCCAGGGGCGGCCGAGAGGCGATTGCGAAGAGCCGCGAGACGCGTGATCGTGTCGTGAAGCTTTCGGATGCCAATTCTCCCTTCCCGCGAACCCGAACGGCCCGGGCATGCTTTGGCTTTAAGTAGGAAGTTTGCTGCACTGCACAATGACCTTGGTCTCGCCCCAAGGGAACGTTCGGCTTTGCCGGTTGATCTTGAAGGGACAGCAGCGCCGCTTCGTGCGTTAGGCAGGGAAATGGAGGCGCGCATGACCGGCATTCTGGACAAATTCCACGTTGAACATGGGGCCCATGGGGCAAGAGTGATGGCTCGATCTCAGCAACTTACCGGCAACTGCATCGCAGATGGTGAAATCGACACGGCCATTCAGATGCTGAAGGACGACCTGGATGCGTGTTCGAAAGAAATGAAGCGCCTGGTGAAGATCAACCAGAGTTCAATGTTCGAGGGGTGGGGCGCGGATGCTTAGAGTCTCACGGATCTAGCCGCCGCGCCGTTGCTCAACTCTTGATCTTCAGCGACTCTCGGAAGTCTTGATACGCGCATCGGCGGATTCCTTGATCGCGTCGGACTGCATATCCGCCTGCTTTCGAACGATCTTCGCTTCCTTGGAAAGGGCGTCGGCGCGCACTTTAAAGCGCTCTCCCGTGAGGCCACCCGCCTGGTTGGCCTGATTGTTTAGGGCGTCAGCTTGCTGGTCCAGGCTGTTGGCCTGCGTTTCGGCCTCGTTCTGAATGGCGGAACCCCGCTGTCGGGCATCGTCCCGCAACTTGTCGGCCTGCTGCTGTTCGGGGGTTCGCTGACAGGCCACTGTCATCGCGATCACGGCAAATGCCAGCAATGTCCGCATCATGCACCTCATCACGCATTCACAGCTTCAAACGCACGCCCGTTATCGTTGTGCCGAAATTCGTATGTCTTGTTTTCGACCAGACCAGACATAACGTTCGTTGCGAAACGGGTTGCGCGTGCACGTCCGCTTACTGCACACGCACCTGACGGTCACCTGCCGCAATTGACGTAAAGCGGAACCGCGCTCGCCTTGGCGCATGACCGGGGAGGGGCTCCGCCACGTCGAAGCGCGTGCGATGCATGGGGCGCGCTTCCGCTATTTCGATTTCGTCATGGTCGCGTTCGTCGTGGTGCTGCTGCTGTCAAACGTGATCGGCGCGGAGAAACGCTCGGAAATCCACTTGCCGGGGATCGGGCTGTGGCCGTTCGGCGCAGGGATATTGTTCTTCCCCATCTCCTACGTGATCGACGACATTCTGACCGAAGTTTACGGCTACGCCCGCGCCCGTCGCGCGATCTGGGCCGGGTTCGCGGCGCTCGCTTTCATGGCGGTGATGGAATGGACCGTCGTCCATCTGCCGGTCGCCGCCGGATGGACCGGGCAGGCCGCCTACGAACGCGTGTTCGGCTCCGGCTGGCGGATCATCCTCGTCTCCATGACCGCATTCTTCGTCGGCGACTTCCTGAACTCGGTCGTGCTCGCCAAAATGAAGATCTGGACCGACGGTAAGTATTTGTGGACCCGGACCATCGGCAGCACAATCATCGGCGAGGCGCCGACAGCCTGATCTTCTATCCGCTCGCTTTCTACGGAATGGCGGATTGGCCCGTGGCCGCTCTGGGCGCGGTGATGCTCAGCCAGTTCGTGCTGAAGGTGAGCTGGGAAGCGCTGCTGACGCCGGTGACCTATGCCGTGGTCGGCTGGCTCAAGCG
>JBDTXI010000106.1:0-8488 GCA_040006255.1 Sphingomicrobium sp. | reverse complement strand
CGCCACCTGGTCGCGCGCATTGCGCAGGCGTTAGGCTGAGCCGCAGGCCTTGCAGCCGGGGTCCGCGGGGATGCGGATGGTGCGCCAGCTCAACTTCTCTCCATCGAACAGGTGGAGCTGGCCACTTTGGTCTTCACCGATGCCGACGATCAAATTGATCGCGAGCAGCGCGGCGAAATTGCCTACGATCCCGGTGAGCGCCCCGAGCACGCCCAATTCCGCGCAATTGTCGCAGTCCTCCGCGTCGAACGCATCCCCGACGAAGCAGCGGTAGCAGGGACGCGCGCGGAACAGCGCGACCTGGCCCTGGAACTGCACCGCCGCCGCCGAGAGCAGCGGAGCTTCGAGCTTCACGCACGCATCGCTCACCGCCAGCCGGGTCGCGAAATTGTCGCTCCCGTCGATCACCAGGTCGTGGCCGCCGAGCAGCTGCAGCGCATTCGCCGCGTCGATCCGTTCGCGGACGGCGCGGGCGTCGACGAAACGGTTGAGGCGGGTTACGAATTCCGCCGCGAGCTCAGCCTTCGCCTTGCCGGCGTCGCTCTCGCGGAACAGCGGCTGGCGGTGGAGATTGGCGATCTCGACCACGTCGTCGTCGACGATCGTCAGCCGCCCCACGCCTGCCCCCGCGAGCGCAGGAATGCCCGCGCTGCCGATTCCGCCTGCGCCGACAACCGCGACGGAGGCCGCCTTCAACTTGCGCTGCCCGACGCCGCCGACTTGCGGCAAAACGATGTGCCGCGCGTAACGCTCGAGCTCTTCGTCCGAAAGGCTCACCGCCCCGTGCTTCCAAACCCCCCGGCCCCGCGGCTCGTTTCGGAGAGCGCCGCGACCTCCACGAACCCTGCCTTGAGCACGGGCGTGGGGACCAGCTGCGCAATCCGCTCGCCGCGCCGAACCTCGAACGGCTCGCTCCCGAGATTGGCGAGAATGACCTTCACCTCGCCGCGATAGTCCTCGTCGATTGTGCCCGGCGTGTTGAGGCAGGTGATGCCGTGCTTGAGCGCCAGCCCGGAGCGCGGGCGCACCTGCACCTCGAAGCCGTGCGGAATGGCGATCGCGAAGCCGGTCGCGACCGCGTACCGCTGCCCCGGCGCAAGCGTCAGATCCTCCGCGGCGACCACGTCCAGCCCGGCCGCGCCGTCGGTGGCGTAAGAAGGCGCCGGCAATCCTTCGCCGTGGGGCAGGCGCTGCAGCTCGATCTCGATCATTTCTTCTTCCGCGCCGGCTTGCGGCCGCCGCGCTTTGGCGACGGTCCCTTGGCGGCTTTCTCGTCGATCAGGCGCACGGCTTCGTCGAGGGTCACCGTCTTCGGGTCCGCATCCTTGGGCAGCGTCGCGTGCGTGGTGCCGTCGCTGACGTAGGGACCGTAGCGCCCGGCCATCGCCTTGACCTCCTTGCCGCTTTCCGGGTGCTGGCCGAGGATCGCGATCGGCTCGCGTGAGGCGCCTTGCCGGCGCCCGCCGCCCGCCGCGGCATCGGCAAGCTTGGCGACCGCCGCGTTCATGCCCGTCTCGAACACCTCGGCAGTCGAGCCGAGCTTCGCATATTTGCCGTCGTGGGCGAGGTACGGCCCGTAGCGCCCGATCGAAGCGGTGATCGGCTTGCCCGTCTCGGGGTGCGCGCCGATTTCGCGAGGCAAGGACAGCAGCCGCTCCGCGACTTCGGTCGTGACACTCTCCACCGGCACGTCCTTGGGGATCGACGCGCGCTTATCGCCGCGCTCGACATAGGGACCGAAGCGCCCCGTCTTAAGCGCGATCCCGTCGCCGAGATCCTGCGGACCTTCGCCCGGCTGCTCGCCGCCCGTCTGACCAAACTTCTGCGTGTAGCGGCATTCGGGATAATTGGAGCAGGCGACGAACGCGCCGAACTTGCCCCCGCGCAGCGACAGCCGGCCGTTGCCGCACTGCGGGCAGACGCGCGGGTCGCTGCCGTCGTCGCGCGACGGGTACAGCCACGGCGCCAGGAATTCATCGAGCGCCTGCGTGATTTCCGACGGCTTCTGATCCATGACCTCGCCCGCCTTGGGCCGGAAGTCGCGCCAGAATTCGTCGAGCAGTTTCTGCCAGTTGAGGCGGCCGCCGGAGACGTCATCGAGCTCCTCCTCGAGCTCGGCGGTATAGTCGTAACTGACGTATTTCTCGAAGAAGCGCTCGAGGAAGGCAGTCACCAGCCGGCCGCTCTCCTCCGGCACGAAGCGCGCCTTATCGACCCGCACATATTCGCGGTCCTTCAGCGTCTGCAGGATCGACGCATAAGTCGACGGCCGCCCGATCCCGAGCTCCTCAAGGCGCTTCACCAAGCTCGCTTCCGAATAACGCGGCAGCGGCTGGGTCGAATGCTGGGTCGCCTCGACTCCGGTCCGGGCCGGGGTATCGCCCTCGCGCAGGGCCGGCATGCGAGCGCCCTCCTCATCGTCAGCCCGTTCGTCGCGGCCTTCCTCGTACAAGGCGAGGTAGCCGGGGAAGAGCACGACCTGGCCCGACGCGCGAAGCACGGCCCGACCGGTGCCGTCCGCCAGCTCGACGGTGGTGCGCTCGAGCCGCGCCGACGCCATCTGGCTCGCCAGCGCCCGGTTGTAGACCAGCTCGTAGAGCCGCGCATGATCGCCCGAAGCCGCATGGGCGCGGTCGAAATCGGTCGGGCGGATCGCCTCGTGCGCTTCCTGCGCATTCTTGATCTTGCTTTGATACTGTCGCGGCCTGTCGGGCACGTAGCCGGCATCGTAGCGCGTCGTGATCGCGCGCCGCGCCGCGCTGATCGCCTCGGGCGCCATGTCGACCCCGTCGGTGCGCATGTAGGTGATCAGCCCCTGCTCGTAGAGCGCCTGCGCCACGCGCATCGTGTGGCTCGCGGCGAAGCCGAGCTTGCGTGCCGCTTCCTGCTGCAGGGTTGAGGTGGTGAACGGCGGCGGCGGGTTCTTGGCAAACGGCTTGGTCTCGACGGACGAGACGGTGAAGCGGCCGGCCTCGATCACGGCCTTGGCCGCGTCGGCATCACCCTTGTTGCCGATCGTCAGCCGCTCGATCTTCTTCCCGTCAAGCTGGACGAGGCGCGCCGTAAAGCTCTGCCCGTCGGTCTCGAACGTGGCGCTGATTTGCCAATATTCCTGCGCCCTAAAAATCTCGATCTCGCGCTCGCGGTCGACGATCAGCCGCAGCGCGACCGATTGCACGCGCCCCGCAGATTTCGCTCCGGGGAGCTTGCGCCACAGGATCGGCGACAGGGTGAATCCGACCAGGTAATCGAGCGCCCGCCGCGCGCGGTAGGCGTCGATCAAATCCTCATCGAGCCCGCGCGGGTGCTTCATCGCCTCGGTGACCGCCGAATTGGTAATCGCGTTGAAGGTGACGCGCTGAACGTTCGCCGGAAGCGCCTTCTTCTGGCGAAGCACTTCCTGCACGTGCCAACTGATCGCCTCGCCCTCGCGGTCGGGGTCGGTGGCGAGGATCAGGGTGTCGGCGTTTCGCGCCTCGTCCGTGATCGCCTTCAACTGCTTCGACCGGTCAGGCGAGACCTGCCACAGCATTTCGAACTCGCGGTCCGGGTCGACCGAGCCGTCCTTGGGCGGCAGGTCGCGGACGTGACCGAAGGAGGCGAGCACGCGGTGCCCGGGTCCCAGGTATTTCTCGATGGTTTTCGCCTTTGCGGGCGATTCGACGACGACGAGTTTCAAGATGTTTGCTGCCCTATACGTACGTACGCGCGATGTTGGGGGGCGCGGAATCCCCTCGTCAAGCGCTGCGCATGCTGACCTTTCCCCCGGCATGGCGGTCGAGCCGGCCCGCGAGGTCCAATTCGAGCAAGGCCATCTGCACCGCGGCGTTGGAAGCGCCCGACAAGCGGATGATCTCATCGACCGGTGCCGGCGAGGGCCCTACGAGCTCCTCGATCCTCGCGAGCGCCGTGTCGTCCGGCTCCTCGGGCGGCGCGGCCTCGAAGCGCTGCGGCGGAGCGGCGACTCGAGACTCCATCGGCCGCAGTTCCTCGATCACGTTGGCCGCGTTCTGCACCAGCGTCGCGCCGTCGCGGATCAGTTGGTTGCAGCCCTAGGCGCGCGGGTCGAGCGGCGACCCGGGCACGGCCATGACCTCGCGTCCCGCCTCCGCCGCCAGCCGCGCGGTGATCAGCGACCCCGATCGCGGAGCGGCCTCGACCACCACGGTACCCGCGCTGATCCCGGCGATGATGCGGTTGCGGTAGGGAAAGTGCCGCGCCCGCGGCTCGGTCCCCGGCGGCATTTCCGCGAGCACCAGGCCGCGAACGACGAGGTCGCGGTTGCCAAGATCGAAAGCGAGCCCGCGCGCGAAGCGGCACGCCGCCGCCGAAGCGTTGCGCGCGCCGACGATCGCCACCGCCATCCGTCGAGCCGTTTTAAATTGCCCTTGGCCATCAGCAGGGGCGGAGCGTCTTCGAGCTCCGCCAGCAGCCGCGGATAAAGGCCTTGTCCCAGCGCCAGATATTTGGCGCCCAGCTTCTCGACCTGCGCTATCTCGCGCTCGGCCTGGTCGCGGCCGAACAGCCGGGGCGCGGATCCCCCGCCGCGCCGCGCCAAATCCGGCACAGCCTCGAGTGCAGCGGCGGCGCTTCCGAACCGCGCGATCAGCCGCCGGAAGGTGATCGGCCCGATCCCGGGCGGGCGGACAAGCCGCAGTCGGTCGACTAAATCGTCGTTCAAGCCCCCGCCCTCCCAATGCGTGGCTCGGTTCCTCGCCGGAGGCGGAGGATGTTCTCGCGGTGCTTCCACAGCACGAGCAACGCGAAACCGAGCAGCATTGGGAAGAGCGCCTGATCGTTCAGGATGAAGGCAGTGACGGGCGCGCTGATAGCCGCCGCCATTCCTGCGACCGACGAGATTCGGATCGTCAGCAACAGGAGAAGCCACACGAGGGCATAGACGACCGCCGCCTGCCACAGCAGCGGGATGAGGATTCCAAGGAGCGTCGCCACCCCCTTTCCGCCGCGAAACCTGAGCCAGACCGGGTAGAGGTGCCCGACGAGAGCCCCGGCGGCGGCGACGGGCGCTGTTTCAAGGCCGAACAAGCGTTGGGCGAGCACGATGGCCGCCGTCGCCTTGAGGCAATCGAGGATAAGCGTGAGCGCGGCGAGGACCCTGCTTCCCGTGCGCAGGACATTGGTCGCCCCGATATTGCCGGAGCCGATCTCCCGCACATCCCCCTTCCCGGCGAG
This sequence comes from Sphingomicrobium sp., assembly GCA_040006255.1. Taxonomy (GTDB): domain Bacteria; phylum Pseudomonadota; class Alphaproteobacteria; order Sphingomonadales; family Sphingomonadaceae; genus Sphingomicrobium. The sequence continues at coordinate 3,295 of JBDTXI010000106.1, read as the reverse complement.
CCGCGTCAGTACCAGCCCGAACGGAATCGACCCGAACAGATAGCCAAGCGCCAAAGCGAAAAGCATCTCCCCGGTCATGCGGAGGTGGTAGCAGAGCGGATTGGCGGCGCAACACATCCTCCCCGGCATTTGCCGGGGAGGGGGACCATGCGTAGCATGGTGGAGGGGTTCTCATGTGACTGTGTATCAGGCGCGCCAGCTTCGCAAACATATGAGCCCTTCGGAGATCCGGCTCTGGAGTGTGCTTCGGCTGAGGCCGGAAGGATTGCAATTTCGAAAGCAGCACCCCTTTGGGCCGGCTGTGTTCGACTTCTTCTGCAAATCCGCCGGGGTCGCGATCGAAGTCGACGGCTTAGCGCATGACTTTGGTGATGGTCCGGCGCGCGATCGGCGACGAGATCAATGGGCTCGCGGGCAAGGTGTCGAAACGCTTCGCATCCCGGCCGAAGAGGTCAGGAGAAATCTAGAGGGAGTGGTCACGCACATCGACAATAGATGTCTCGAAAGAACCCCTCCACCGTACTTCGTGCGGTCCCCCTCCCCGCCAAATGGCAGGGAGGATGAGTCGGTATGAACCCCGCTTCGCCGATCCTCTTCTTCGACTCCGGCGTCGGTGGGTTGTCGGTGCTGGCGCCGACGCGCGCGCTGCTGCCCAATGCGCCGATCGTCTATGCCGCCGACAGCGCCGGTTTCCCCTACGGCAAGCGCAGCGAGGCGGAGATCGCCAGCCGCGTCCCCGCCCTGCTCGGACGCCTCGTCGAGCGATTCCACCCGCGCCTCGCGGTGATCGCCTGCAACACCGCCTCGACCATCGCGCTCGATCACGTCCGCTCGGCGCTCGATCTGCCGGTGGTCGGCACCGTTCCAGCGATCAAGCCCGCCGCCGAAATCTCTAGGACTCGGGTGATTGGCGTCCTCGGGACCGAGGCCACCGTGCGCCAGCCCTATGTCGACGACCTCGCGACAAGATTCGCTTCAGACTGTATCTTGATCCGCCATGGCTCCCCGGAGCTGGTCGAGCTGGCCGAGGCCAAGCTCGCCGGCGACGAGGTAGGCGTGGACGCCGTCCGCGCCGCCGCTTCTCCGATGTTCGATGCTCCCGATGGCCAAAGGATCGACACGGTCGTCCTCGCCTGCACCCACTTCCCGCTGCTTGCGGACGAGCTGAAGGCCGCTTTTCCGGAGGTGGCCTACGTCGACGGGGGTCCCGGCATCGCCAGGCGCATCGCATTCCTGACGCGCGACCAGCCGTGGCCTACCGAGCCGCCGCCGGGGATTGCCTTGTTCACCGCTCCGGCCCGTGAGCCGCTTCTGGGTTCCCTGGCTGCTTACGGACTGGCGGAGGTGCAAACGCTCTAATTGCGAGTCGTTCTCAATGGCCTTGGCCGGGAGCCGAAGCTAAATGGCCCCGGAGCGAGGTTCAGCGTTGGATTACGACCGCATTTTCAGATCCGCGATCGAGCGCCTTCACGAGGAAGGCCGCTACCGCGTGTTCATCGATATCCTGCGCACCCGGGGCCAGTACCCGAATGCGCGCTGTTTCGGCGGCAACGGCCCCAAGCCGATCACCGTGTGGTGCTCGAACGATTATCTCGGCATGGGTCAGCACCCGGCGGTGATCGAGGCGATGGAGACGGCGCTGCGCGACGTCGGCGCAGGCGCCGGCGGTACCCGCAACATCAGCGGCAACACCCATTATCACACGGAGCTCGAAGCCGAGCTCGCCGCCCTCCACGGCAAGGAAGCCGCGCTCATCTTCACCTCGGGATACGTTTCCAACGAGGCGGCGCTGTCCACGCTCGGCAAGCTGCTTCCCGGCTGCGTGATCTTCTCGGACCAGCTCAATCACGCGTCGATGATCGCCGGGATCAAGAACAGCGGCTGCGAGAAGCGCGTGTTCCGCCACAACGACGTCGAACATCTCGAGGAGCTGCTGGCCGCCGAGGAGCCGGAGACGCCGCGGCTGATCGCGTTCGAGAGCGTCTATTCGATGGACGGCGACATCGCCCCGATCGCCGCGATCTGCGACCTCGCCGACAAATATAACGCGCTGACCTATCTCGACGAGGTTCATGCGGTGGGCATGTACGGCGCTTGCGGCGGCGGCATTTCCGAGCGCGACGGAGTCGCCGACCGGCTGACGATCGTCGAAGGCACCCTCGGTAAAGCTTACGGCGTCATGGGTGGCTATATTGCCACCGACCGAACCATCGTGGACTGCATCCGCAGCTATGCGCCGGGGTTCATTTTCACGACTTCGCTGTCACCGGTGCTGGTCGCCGGGGCGCTTGCCAGCGTCCGCCACCTGAAGATCTCCAGCGAGGAGCGCGAGGCGCAGCAGCAATCCGCGTCGATGCTGAAGGCGAAGTTCGCTTCGGCCGGCCTGCCGCTGATGCCGAGCGTGACGCATATCGTCCCGCTGCTCGTCGGCTGCCCGATCAAGGCGAAACGCGTCAGCGATATCCTGCTCGCCGAATACGGCCTCTACGTCCAGCCGATCAACTTCCCCACGGTGCCGCGCGGGACCGAGCGCCTGCGCTTCACGCCCGGACCTCACCATAGCGCCGAGATGATGGACCAATTGACCCAGGCGCTGATCGAGATCTGGAGCCGCGAAGAGGTTCGGCTCGCCGCCTAGGCTGGCGAATCCACGCCGGTTCGCTTAGTCAGTTTTCATGCGCATTGCCCTCGCCGCCGACCACGCCGGATACGTCCTCAAAAACGAGCTTGCCGGCTGGCTCCGCGAGCAGGGTCATGACGTGACGGACCTCGGCACGAACGGCCCCGAAAGCGTCGATTATCCCGAATATGGAGCGAGGGTCGCCCATTCTGTCGCCGCCGGCGATGCCGAGCGAGGGATTGCCGTGTGCGGCTCCGGAATTGGCATTTCCATTGCCGTGAACCGCGAGCCGCGCTGCCGCTGCGCGCGCGTTGACGATCCGCTTTCGGCCGGGCTCGCCCGCGAGCATAACGATGCCAACGTGCTCGCGCTCGGGGCGCGGCTGATCGGCAGCGACATGGCCAAGGCGTGCGTTTCCGCCTTTCTCGGCACCGATTTCGCCGGCGGGCGCCACCAGCGCCGCGTCGATCAACTTTCCCAGCTATTGCAGGACAGCGACTGATGGCCACCGCCGCCGATCTCGAACAGGACCACAATTACCGCGTGCCGCACGGCTTCTTCACCAGCGGACTCTCGGAGGTCGACCCCGCGGTCGAAGACGCGGTCCGTGCCGAGTTGCGCCGCGAGCAGACCCAGATCGAGCTCATCGCCTCGGAGAATATCGTCAGCCGCGCG
>JBDTXI010000105.1:0-34898 GCA_040006255.1 Sphingomicrobium sp. | reverse complement strand
TGAAAAGGGCTGGTGCCGCTTAGGTGACTCGAACACCTGACCCCATCATTACGAATGATGTGCTCTACCAGCTGAGCTAAAGCGGCTTGGCCCTGCGAGGGTGCCCGCCACTATCAGCGCGTCCTTCGGTCGGCAAGGCTGCGCATCCGACAAGGGGCGCGACCATCAACTCCGCGTCTGAATGCTTATGCTTAACGCTTTCGTAACGGCTCCCAGACATTGTGCACCAAATTGGGAGACACTGGGCAGCCGATGGACAGCTATCGCGAGTATCCGAACGACTTCGAGCTGCCGGCCAGCGAAAACGCGCCGGCCGACGACGTCGCGGCGGCCATCGGGACCGACGAGCGCCGGATGCACGTGCGGGCGTACAATTATTGGGTGTCGCTGCTCGACGGCCGCGATTTCCCGTCGATCGACGATCTCCAGTCCTCCGACGTCGAGGATTTCTCCAATCACAGCGTGCTTCTCGATTTCACCTGCGGGCACGACAATCCGGCAATTCCCTACATCGGGGCCGACATTCGCGACGAGTGCGGGCTGACCGACGACGCGCGCACAATCTCGGACGTCCCGAATCGTTCGCTGCTGTCGCGCCTGACCGATCATTATTTGCAGATCATCGCCAATCGCGCTCCCATCGGCTTCGAAGCGGAATTCGTGAACCAGCGTGAAGCCAATATTTGCTACCGCGGCATTCTCATGCCCTTTTCGTCCGACGGCGATGGCATCGATTTCATCTACGGCGTCATCAACTGGAAGAATGTCGGCGAAGTCGAGCAGCCCGCAAACGGCAGCTCAATCGTCGTGCAGGGCATTCAAGGTACCGATGAACCTCCCGAGCTGATTCTCGACGAAGCGCTCAATCCCGAAATCGCGGAGACCGTCCAGCCCGACCATCTCTCGTGGGAGGATGGGCCTTCGGCCGAGTCCGAGTCCGAGTCCGAGTCCGAGTCCGAGTCCGAGTCCGAGTCCGAGTCCGAGTTTAACCCGATCGAGCTCCCCGTCGAGCAGGTCGCGCCGCCGGTGCATTTTGCGTGGCAGGACGGACCGCTGGCGGATGCCGAACCCGACGAGATCGCCGAGCTCGTGCTCGACGAGAATGCTGGCCTCGCCGACCGCCTGTGGGCGGCGCGGGAGACGGCGGAATCGGCCAAGGCGGGAGAGGGGCGAACGCGCGTGTCGCTCTATCGCGCCTTGTCGCTGGCTTATGATTTCGCGGCCGCCGCGCAGCAAAGCCCGGAGGAATATGCCGAGCTGCTCGAGGAATCGGGCATGAAGGCGCAGGCGCGCGCGCCGATGACGCCGATCGTCAAACTCGTCTTCGGAATCGATTACGACAAAGCGCGCCTGACCGAGTTCGCGGCAGCGTTGTCTTATGCTCAGCGGCAGGACGTCGCTGCCGGAGCGTTCAAGGAATTCATCGAAAGGCAGCCAGGCGGGCTCAAGGCGCTGGTCGCGGCCGAGCGCCAGGCGCGCAGGCCCGAAGCGAAACCCGACACCCGCGGCGACGCTGCCCGGGCGAAGCTTCGCTTTGCTCGCCCAATCTCGCTCGCCGACGTGTCCGCTGACGCGGAATTTGCGGTCATCGTGACCCGCCGCGGCGCCGACGGCACGCATGAGCCGGTCGCGATCGTCGAGGACGAGGCCCTGGTGGAGCGTGCCATTAGCCGGGCCGCGTAATGGCTGTTTGCACGGCCGGCGGGGTTGTCCGCCTCGCGAGCGCGGGTTTATAGGCCCGGCGCGACCTTAACTCGCGGAGCACAATCTTTTCATGACGGCCCACACGCGCCTGGACCCGCCGCTGGTCGAGTCGATTCGAAAGGCGCTGACCGGGCATGCCCTGCCCGGTGAAACACAGGGACTGACGAGAGAAGCGGAGCGCCAGGCCGCCGAGTTCCTCGCGGATGTCGCGTCCAAGCGACCGGCGGGCGAGCTCGCCCTGGAAATCCAGTCAATTGGAGGCGAAGCCGGTAACCGGCGGATGCGCATCGGGATCGTCAACGACGACATGCCGTTCCTGGTCGATTCGGTGGCGAATGCGATCGCCGCGCGCCAGCTGATCATCCACCGGCTGTTGCATCCCGTCGTTTGCGTGGACCGCGACTCCCGCGGCGGCCTGCGATCGGTCGGCCCGTTGTGCGAAAACAACTCACGGCGCGAGTCGATGATGTACCTCGAACTGGACCGGGCCGATGCTCGAGCGCGGCGACAGCTAGCGACAGACTTGCGGCGCGTGCTTGGAGACGTGCGGCTCGCGGTTCGCGATTGGACCGCGCTCCAGGCAAAGATGCGCGAAGATGCGCGCCTGGTCGTCGATCCCGAAGGCGCGGCGCTGCTCGACTGGTTCGCCGACGGCGCGATGACCCTGCTCGGTTATCATGTCGAAAAGCCGTACGAGGCTCCGTCGAACGCGCTCGGCATTTTCAGCATTCCAGGCGCTCCGACGGACGAAGGCGGCTGTCTCGGCGCGATGCGGCATTTCGAGCAGGGCGGCGACGTTCCGCTAATGGCGAAAGCCGAGCGCAAATCGACCGTTCACCGCCGGGTGCCGCTCGATCTCGTGGTCGTGCCGATCCGCGAGAAGGGAAAAGTGGTCGGCATCGGGGTTCACGCCGGCCTGTGGACGAGCGAGGCGCTTCGCGTCCCGCCCGGCAGGGTCCCAGTGCTGCGCGGGCGCCTCAACCGGCTCGACAGGGACATCGGCTTCGATGCCAAGGGGCATTCCGGCAAGGCGCTGCGCCACGCGATCGCCTCCCTCCCGCGCGATCTCCTGATCACCGTCGATTATGACTCGGTGCGCGAGCTGGTGATGATGGCCATGTCGCTCGCCGACCGCCCGCGCCCGGCGTTGCTCCAGGTGCGCAGCGTCCTCAAAGGGCAATTATTCAGCTTCGTCTGGCTTCCGCGCGAAGAGCTGACGACCGCTCGGCGAACCGCGATCGAGGTATTGCTCGAGTCCGAGGTCGGACGCGAGGTGACAAGCTGGTCCGTCGAGCTCGGCGACGGCGACCTCGCTCTCATCCGCTACACGCAATATATCGACGAAAAGGCACCCCCGCCGGACGCCGAAGCGCTCGATGCCGCCGTCGTTGAAATGGTTCGCGGCTGGGGCCCTGCCGTCGAAGCGGAGCTGATCCAGGAGGCGGGCGCACCGCGCGCCACGCGTCTCGCGCTCACCTACATCAGCGCATTCCCCGATGGCTATCGCGCCCGAACCGCCGCCGAAGAAGGCGCTGCCGACATTCTCCGGCTGTGTGCGCTGCATGACGACACGGATCGCGCCGTGCGCATCTCGACCGTCGATACCGACGCGCCGCGTCAGCTGCGCTTGAAGATGTACCGTCGAAGCGCGCTGATCCCTCTATCCGACGCCGTGCCAGTCCTCGAGAACTTCGGCTTCCGGGTCCTGGAAGAAATGCCGACCGTGCTGGCCGGAGGAATTGGTTACATCCACGATTTCCGCGTCGAAATTGGCGAGGAAGCCGATATCGATGCGATTCTCGAGCGTATCCCAGACGTCGAGCGTTCAATCGCCAATGTCCTGTGCGGAGCGTCGGAGGATGACGAGTTCAACCAGCTTGCCCTTTATGCAGGCCTCGAGACGCAGGCGGTCGTGTGGCTTCGCGCCTGGTTCCGCTATTTGCGACAGACCGGGAGCAGCTTCGGGCTGGTGACAATCGTCGATGCGCTGCGCCGCGCTCCTGGCGCGACCCGCGCGCTTATCGGCATATTCGCCGCCGCTCACGACCCGGCGGTGGACAACCGCGGACAAAAGGTCGCCCGGTTCGGCGCCGATCTCGACGCCTCGCTCGCCCGGATTAGTTCGCTCGACGACGACCGCATCCTGCGTCGGCTGCGCGCTTTGGTCGAAGCCATCGTGCGCACCAATGCGTTCGCTCCGGGAGCGCATGAAGCGCTTGCGTTCAAAATCAATTCTTCGATGGTCCCCGGGCTTCCGGCTCCGGTGCCGTGGCGCGAGATCTGGGTCTACGGCCCGCGCGTGGAAGCCATCCACCTACGTGGCGGCCCAGTCGCCCGCGGCGGAATTCGGTGGTCTGACCGACGTGACGACTTCCGCACCGAAATCCTCGGACTGATGAAGGCGCAGATGGTCAAGAACGCAGTCATCGTTCCGACGGGCGCGAAGGGCGGCCTTTATCCTAAGCAGTTGCCGCCTGCGAGCAACCGCGACGCTTGGCTGGCCGAAGGGACCGAAAGCTACAAGATCTTCATCCGCGCCTTGCTCTCGATAACCGACAATCTGGTCAACGACCAAATCGTCCATCCGGAAAGCGTCGTCATTCACGACGATGACGATCCCTATTTCGTCGTCGCCGCGGACAAGGGGACAGCGACCTTCTCCGACATCGCCAACGCCCTCGCGCTCGAGCGCAATTTCTGGCTCGGCGATGCGTTCGCCAGCGGCGGCTCGCACGGGTACGATCACAAGGCGATGGGGATTACCGCCAAGGGCGCGTGGATTTCCGTGCGTCGCCATTTCCTCGAGATGGGTATCGACCTGCAGTCCGAGCCCGTCACCGTCGCCGGTTGCGGCGACATGTCGGGTGACGTCTTCGGCAACGGCATGCTGCTGTCAAAGTCCATCCGCTTGGTCGCGGCGTTCGATCACCGCCACATCTTTATCGACCCCGATCCCGATCCAGCCGATAGTTGGGCCGAACGTAAACGGCTGTTCGAACTGCCGCGGTCGAGCTGGGACGATTACAACCGCAAGTTCCTGTCAAAGGGCGGAGGAATCTATTCGCGCGGCGAAAAGTCGATCCAGCTCGGCTCCCAGGCACGAGCGTTGTTCGGAATTGACGGCCCCGTCGATCCCGCGACCTTGATCAACGCGCTCCTCAAGAGCCCAGTCGACCTGCTGTGGTTCGGCGGCATCGGCACGTACATCAAGTCTTCGGCGCAGAGCCAGGCGGACGTCGGCGATCCCTCCAACGACGCCCTTCGCGCCAATGCGGTCGAGCTTCGCGCCAAGGTCATCGGCGAGGGCGCCAATCTCGCCATCACCCAGGCCGCACGGATCGAATTCGCCGAACATGGCGGCCGCATCAACACCGACTTCATCGACAACAGCGCCGGGGTCGATTGCTCGGACAACGAAGTGAACATCAAAATCCCGCTGAACCGCGAGATGCGCGACGGGCGGCTGTCGTTCGACAAACGCAACAAGCTGTTGGCGCGAATGACCGACGATGTCGCCGAAATCGTGCTCGAGGATAACCGGCTCCAGTCACTGGCGCTATCGATCGCGGAAGCCGGCGGACCGAAAGCTCTTCCCGGTTACGTGCGCACGATCGAATTGCTCGAAGCCTCGGGCCGTCTGGACCGTAAGGTCGAAGGGCTTGCCTCGACCGAAGATCTCATTCGCCGGACGCAAGAGGGCCGTGGACTCACTCGGCCGGAACTGGCCGTCGTGCTGTCGATTTCCAAGCTGGTGCTGCAGGATGCGGCGGAAGAACTACCCCTGTCGGAGGACAAGCTTGTCCAGCCGCAGCTGTTCGAGGCCTTTCCCAAACCAATGCGCAAGGCTCATGCCGAGGCTATTTGTGCTCACCGGCTGCGCAACGAGATCGTGGCGACCAAGGTTGCCAACCGGCTCGTCAATCGCTTGGGCCCGGGGGTCGCTTTCGATCTAACCGAGGAAGAAGGCTCTTCGCTCAAGCAGGTGATTGCCGCCTTCCTAGTCGCGGAGCGCCTGCTCGACCTCGACGGTCTGTGGCGCGAGATCGAAGATGACAGCCTTCCGGAGTCGGTCCGCATCGAATTGTTCTCGATCGCTGCGGCAAGCGTCCGCTTGCATTTGTCGGACATCATTCGCGCCGCCGGTGGGGAGTGCCGCGTTGAAACTCTTTGCAGGCTGCTCGAGCCGGGCGTGCGCAAGATCTCGGCCGCGGCGACGAGGCTCATACGTTCAGAAGTGCGCAACGAGGCAGCGGCGCGCCGCGACCATCTCATCGCGCTCGGCGCGAGCGAGGACATCGTCCGCGGCCTGGTCCGGCTGTACGAACTCGACGGAGTTTTCGCGATCGCCGCGCTGGCCGCGCGTAAGATGATCGATGAGCTTGCTGTGACCCGCGCCTACACGCGCCTCGGCGAAGCGCTCGGCCTCGACTGGGCACAGCAGCAGGTCGCCCGGTTCGTGCCCGCTGACCAGTGGGAGCGGCTGCTTACGGCCGGGCTGGCGCGCGATTTCGAGCAATTGCGGATCGAGTTCTTGTCGCGGCGCCGAAACGGCGACCCCGATTCTGCCGTGGACGCATGGATCGAAGATCAGCGCTTGCGCATCGACCAGTTCCGCCAGCTGATTGGCCGCGCCCGCACCGAGGGCCATGTCAGCGCCTCGATGCTCGCGCAAATCGCCGGGCAGGCGCGCATCCTCCTCGCGCGCTAGCCGAGCGTCCCGGACCGGGCGAACAGCCACTGCCGGATGGCCGACGTCAGATTCGGCGGGCGCTCGGAATTGAGCCGAGCGGAATCGACCTCCGCCACCAGCGCATTGACGGGCAACCCGCGTTCGCGCGCGGCGGCTTCGAGCGCCCGCCAGAAAATGGGTTCGAGGCTGATCGAGGTCGGATGGCCGGAAATCAGCACCGACCTCTTCGTCGGCGGAGCGTAGTCGAGCTCCGCCATCAATACATGTGCTGCCCGCCGTTGATCGACAGCGTCGAACCGGTGAGGAAGCCGCCATTCTCGTCGACCAGAAAGGCCACTCCGCGCGCGATCTCTTCCGCTTTGCCGAGTCGGCCGACGGGGATCCGCGCGACGATCTTGGCGAGCACGTCTTCGGGGACGGCGGCGACCATGTCGGTGTCGATGTAGCCCGGAGCGATCGCGTTGACGGTCACGCCCGCCCGGGCGCCCTCCTGCGCCAGCGCCTTGGTGAAGCCGTGGATGCCGGACTTCGCCGCCGCATAGTTCACCTGGCCGTACTGGCCGGCCTGGCCGTTGATCGAGCCGATGTTGACGATCCGCCCGTATTTGCGCCCGCTCATGCCTTCGAACACCGCCTTGGCCATGTTGAAGCAGCCGCCGAGATTGGTGTCGATCACCTCCTGCCAGCGCGCATGATCCATGCGTTTCATGGTGGCGTCGCGGGTGATGCCGGCGTTGTTCACCAGCACATCGACGGGGCCGAGATCGGCTTCGACCCGGCGCACGCCGCCCTGGCACGCGGCATAGTCGGAGACGTCCCATTTGTACGATGCGATCCCGGTGCGGTCGGAGAATTCGCGCGCGCGCTCCTCATTGCCCGCGTAGTTCGCGGCGACCTTCATGCCCATGTCCCGAAGCGCGATGCTGATTGCCTCGCCGATGCCGCGCGTTCCGCCGGTGACAATTGCCACTCGTGCCATTGACCTCTCCTCTCCGCTGGCGCGCTTATGACTGCGGCAGCCAGCCTGCAAGCTCGCGAGTGATGAGCCCCTCGATCATCGCCATGCCTTCGGGCGAATCGTTGAGGCAATCGAGCAACGCGAAATGCTCGCCGCCAGAGGACAGGAAAGACTCGCGCCCGCGAATGCCAAGCTCTTCCAATGTCTCGAGGCAATCGGCGGAGAATCCCGGTGCGGCGACGGCGATACGCTTGATGCCCGTCTTGGCGTAATCAACCAAAGTGGCGTCGGTTGCCGGCTGCAACCATTTCGCGCGCCCGAAGCGCGACTGAAACGCGACGTCGACCGCGCGTCCGAGCGCTTCGGAAACGAGCCGCGCGGTTTTCTGGCAATGACAATGGTAGGGGTCGCCGAGCGCGAGCGTGCGCTGCGGCATTCCATGAAAGCTCAGCAGCAGACGCTCGGGGTCGAAGTCGAGCGCCGTCAGCTGGCGCGCAAGGTGTGCTCGGAGCGCCTCGATGTAGAGCGGATCGTCATAGTAAGGCGGCAGCGTTCGAAGCGCGGGTTGGGCGCGCATGGCAGCAAGCGCAACGAACACCGCATCGTTCGCAGTCGCGGTCGTGGCGGCGCAATATTGCGGGTAGAGCGGCGCGGCGAGGATTCGCGTGCAGCCTTCGCGCACCATATTGCCGAGCGAAGCGGCAATGCCGGGGTTGCCGTAGCGCATCGCGTAATGGACGTTCACCCGGCCCTTAAACCGCTCACGCAGCGCATGGGCCTGGAGACGCGCGACCACGGCGAGGGGAGAGCCTTCGTTGGTCCAGACCTGCTTGTAAGCTTCGGCCGACCGGCGCGGGCGGGTGCGCAGAATCAGTCCATGCAAGATCGGCTTCCACGCTATCGCGGGAAGCTCGACGACGCGCGGATCGCTGAGGAATTCGGCGAGGTAGCGCCGGACGGCCCGGGCCTCCGGCGCGTCGGGCGTGCCGAGGTTGATCAGGAGCACTCCGATCTGCTGTTCGGTCACCGGCGGGTGATCGGGCGGCCGGCTCATGCCGCTGCCGTTGCGTCGAACGGCAGCGAGCGTAGGCGTTTGCCGGTGCCCGAAAAGATCGCGTTAGCGACGGCCGGCGCGAGAACCGTCGTGCCGAGGCCGTTGATGCCGCCCGGCGGATCGCTGTTCGGCACCAGTTCCACGAAAATTTCGGGCGACTCCGCGATTCGCGGAAGACCAACCGCCGACAGCCGCCGCGCGCGCGGCGTCCCCGCCACCCATTCGGGTTGCGCGGCTGTCGCCTGCGCCAGCCCCCAGATCAACGCGCTTTCGATCTGCTGCCTAGCGAGTCCCGCATTGATGATTCGCCCGCAATCGACGGCGGCGACGAGGCGGTGGACCCTGATCCGCTGGTCGTCGCCGATGCTCGCGGTCGCCACCAGGCCGATGTGCGACCCGAAGGCCGAGCACCCGGCGATCCCCATTGTGCTCCCCGGACCGCCGCCGTCCCACTGGGCGAGCCGGGCGGCGCCCTGGAGACAGCGAGCGAGGCGTCCGTTGCCACCGAGCAGCGACATGCGGAACGCCAGCGGCTCCATCCCGGCGGCGCGGGCGAGCTCGTCGATGAAGCTCTCGGTGAAGAAGGTCATCGCGCGCTGCGGCGAACCGCGCATATACCCAGTGGCGAAAGGGAGGCACGCAGCGACCGCTTCAACTCGCACATGGGGGATTGCGTAGGGCGGAACGGCGGCGTCGAGCCCGGTTCGTCCGGGTTGCTCGATCGCCTGGGCACCAGCCAAGCGCGCGAGCGCCGCCGCGAGACCGTCGGCGGTGACGATGCGCATTTGCCATGCGGCGGTGATTCCCCCCTGGCCGGGGAGCGCGGTCATGCGCGCCAGTGCGCCGGGCGCGACGCGATCGTGTTTTTGATTTTCACTTTGCGAAAGCGTGACCTGGACCGGCAGCTTGAGCTGGCGGGCGAGTGCGATCGCGATTGGAATTGCGTCGGCTTCCAGCGCGCGGCCGCCCGGTTCGCCCACTGGCATCGGGTAAAGCGCTCCGTCTCCTATAGCAGCGCTAGCGAAGCCGGGCGCTTGCGTCGGGGCCCATACCTCGACCGCCCCGCCCGACACATTTGCGGTCGCGGTGACCGGCTCTAGTCCAAGATGCATCGAGGGAGCGGCATAATAAGTCGCGGCAAGCCGTCGCGAGCCGCGCACTGTTCCGTTGTAATCGCCACGGCTGAACCATTCGTACCCGTCGCCATTCGCGATCGCGTCGTCGAACAGCGGCCGCAAGTCCGCGGGCGTCCGGGTGCCCGAGAAGGTTGGAGCGGCACCCTTGAGCGCGTGCTCGGCGGCCCACCAGCTGTCTGCCACTACCGCGATCCAGCCGTCGCGAGCGGTCACATTCCGGACTCCTGGAGCATGTGCCAGGGCCTCCCGCGCGAAGCCGGTGAGGCGCCCGCCGGGCGGCGCCATTCGTGCCGCGGCGAAAAGCATCCCAGAAAGCCGCACGTCCCCGGCAAAGCGGAGGCTGCCGTCGGTCTTGCCTGGTCCATCGAGACGTTGCAAAGGCTCGCCCATCAACCGCCCCTTGGGCGTCTGGCGCAGCTGCCGGCGGCTTGATGGGTTGCGCCCCGCGGCTTCTTCGGCGAGTTCGCCGAACGTAAAGGTGCGCCCGCCGTTGATGACGAAGCCGTCGCCCGTTTCGCACTCGGCGGGGGTGACGTTCCAGCGATCCGCTGCCGCTCCGACCAGCATGTTGCGAGCGACGGCCGCGGCTTCGCGCAGCGGTTGTTCGAACGCTCGCACCGAGGTCGCGCCGGCGGTGATCCGCATTCGTCCGTCGCCGCGGATTTCGTGTGCCCGGAGCGTTCCGAAACCCTCCAGCCACCCGGCGTCCCTGGCCAGCGGATTGGCATAAGCCTTGGTCAGCGGGGCCGGCTCGACGCCGATCGTCTCCCACGCGGCGCCGAGCTCGTCGGCGACGATCTGCGGGAGGGCGGTCCAGATGCCCTGCCCCGTTTCAACCTGCGGAACCGCGACCGTGATCCGCCCGTCGCGCGCAATCCGGATAAAGTTGCCGAACGTCTGCTCGCCGGGCCGAACCGCAAGGTCGCTGGCGAGATGATGCGGCCAGGCGAGAAAGGCAACGACAAGGCCGACGCCGACGCCCCCGCCGATCATCAACGTTCGTCGATCGAGCCTCAAAGCGCGCGGGTCGCTCACTGCGCGTAACGGGCTTTCAGCGCGCGCCGGTCGATCTTGCCGGTGCCGAGGCGGGGCAGCGGCTCGGCGGAAAAGATGAACTGCTCCGGCACCTTGTATTTCGCGATTCGAGTTTCGAGGAATGCGCGCAATTCGTCAGCCGCAAGCGGGGCGTTGGCGTGGATCACCGCGACCGGCACTTCCCCGAGGCGCTCGTTGGCCGCCGCGAATACGCTCGCTTCGGCCACCGCGGGGCAGGCATAGCAGGCCGCCTCGACCTCCGCCGAGGAGATGTTCTCGCCGCCGCGAATGATGATGTCTTTCTTGCGGTCGACGATGAACAGATAGTCGTCCTCGTCGACGTAGCCGATGTCGCCGGTGCGGACGTAACCGTCGGGGGTGAACAATGCCGCCGTGGCCTCAGGCGCTTTCCAGTAGCATTTGATGCTCGCCGCGGTGCGGATCGCGATTTCTCCCGTTTCCCCTGCGGCAAGGTGCGCGTCATTCTCGCCGAGGATCGCGAGCTCGACGAAGGGCTTGTGCGGCCGCCCGGTGGAGCCCGGCTTGGCCGCGTAATTTTCCCAGAAATTGTGGCAGCCGACGGCATTGGTCTCGGTCAGGCCGTAGCCGAGCGCAGGCTTGGCCAGCGGAAATTCCTCGCGCAGCCGCTCGACATGGCTGATCGGGCGCGGCGCGCCGCCGGCGGCGATGTCGGTTAGCGACGAGAGATCGTTTTTGTGGCGGTCGGGATGAGTCATCAGCTCCAGGCTCATCGTCGGCACGCCGACGAAATAAGTAATCTTCTCTTTCTCAATCAGCCGCAGCGCCTCGCCCGCATCCCATTTGGGCATCATCACCATGCAGCGCCCGGTGACGAAGCTGTTGAGCATCACCGGGACTTCGCCGGTCACGTGGAACAAAGGCACGTTGATGAGGGTGCGCGGCGTGTTCGGCGGCCGGCCATCCTGCGTCAGCAGCTCGCGCATGATCATGAGGCCGGTCGCATAGGCGTAGACGGCGGTGGTCACCGCGCGGTGCGTGGACAGCGCTCCTTTGGCCACCCCGGTCGATCCCGACGTGAAAAGGATGGTAGCATCGTCGTGATCCGCCATTTCCGGAAGAACGCTATTCTCGTCGCGGTCGTGGAGGATAACCGCAAGCGCGGTCTCGACCGGCTGCTCGACCGCGGCGCAAAGAATTTGACGCCCGGGACAACGGGCTTCGATCCGCTTCGCTCGCGACGCATCGGCGATGATCAGCTTGGGATCGGTGAGCGCAAGCGCCTGCTCCATCTCATGCGCTTCCCACCAGCCGTTGATCAGGGTCGCGACAGCGCCGGCTTTCAGAATCGCCATGTAGATGATCACCCACGAGGGGCAGTTGCGCATCGCGATGCCAACGCGATCGCCCACGCCGATTCCGAGCGCGGCGAGCCCGTGGGCGGCGCATTCCGAAATGGCGTCGAGATCGGCGAAGCTCAGCCGCTCGTCGCCGGCGATGATCGCTTCGCTTGCGGCATGAAGCGCGCAGAAAGTGCGGAAGAGGCCGGGCAAGGTCGCGGGAAAATTGGTCACGATCGCCTGGCCGCTTTCATCATTGCCGATGACGAGGGCTCCGCCCGGGCCCGTAATCGTGACCAGTTCGTCGGTATAGCGGCGATCGAGCTCGCTCGGCATTCGGGTTCTTGCGCTCCTTTGCCTTTCCGGCGACCCGCCTTATGAGGCGCTGACCATTGAGGGGGAAGCCCTTGCAATCCGCCGACGACTACTCGCGTTTTGTCTCGTTCACCGATCTCGGCCTTTCGCCGGTGGTGCTCCACCTCGGGCCGTTCGACATCAGGTGGTACAGCCTCGCGTACCTCGCCGGTATTTTCATCGGCTACGCGTATTTGCTCAAGCTCATCAAGCAGCCCGGCGCGCCGCTCGGCCGCCGCCACGCCGACGACCTCGTTTTCTACGCCGCGCTCGGGATCATTCTCGGCGGCCGCCTCGGCTATGTCCTGTTCTACAACCTCAGCGAATATCTGCGGCACCCGATCGAGATTCTGAAACTGTGGGACGGCGGCATGTCGTTCCACGGCGGGGTGGCGGGAACGTCGCTGGGGATCATCTACTTCGCGCGCAAGGAGAAGCTGGCGTGGCTGCGGGTCCACGACTATGTCGCTTGCTGCGTGCCCTTTGGACTGTTCTTCGGGCGTCTTGCGAACTTCGTGAACCAGGAGCTGTGGGGCGCCCAGACGACGGTGCCATGGGCGGTGCGCTTCGTCGAGATGACCCCGTTCGGCCCCACGGTTGGCCCGCCCCGCCACCCGAGCCAGATCTATGAGGCAATCCTCGAAGGCATCGTCCTCTTTGCAGTCTTGTCATGGATGTTCTGGAAAACCCAGGCGAGATACGAGCCGGGCAAGCTCGTCGGTGCGTTCATTTTCCTCTACGGCTGCTTCCGCTTTAGCGTGGAGTTCATTCGCGAACCCGACCAGCAATTGATCGGCTTCGCCCAGGCGACGGGGCTGCACATGGGACAGTGGCTGTCGCTGCCGATGATCCTCGGCGGGCTATACCTGATGATGACCGCGAAGAAGCGCCGGGTCCGCGTCGAGGGAACTGCGGGCACCGCCAGCATCTCGTGACGCCGCTCGAGCGCGCGCTCCGCGAGCGCATCCGCGCGGAGGGGCCGATCACCGTCGAAGCCTATATGCACGCCTGTAACGCTTATTATTACGGGACGCGCGATCCGTTTGGCGCGGCCGGCGACTTCACCACCGCGCCGGAGATCAGCCAGATGTTCGGCGAGATGGTCGGCGCGGCGTTGGCCGATTGCTGGAAGCGGGCCGGTGCCCCCCACGACGCGGTGTACGCGGAGCTGGGTCCGGGCCGGGGGACTCTTGCCGCGGATGCGTTGCGGGTGATGGCCCGCGCGGGATTCGCCGGCGAGGCCCATCTGGTTGAGACCAGTCCCGTGCTGCGAGAAATGCAAAAGCAAGCACTGCCGCATGCGCATTGGCACGAGTCCATCGATTCCCTTCCGTGGCTGCCGATATTGCTTGTCGCCAACGAATTCCTCGATGCTTTGCCCATTCGCCAGCATGTCGAGGGCGTGGAACGGCGCGTCGGAATCGCCGCGGGAGGGCTGGGCTTCGACCGCGACGGCGCCATCGTCGAGACGTCTCGGGCGCGCGATGAGGCGGTCGCGGCAGTCGCGTGCCGGCTGGTGCAAAATGGGGGCATGGGCTTGTTCATCGATTACGGCCACGGGAAGAGCGCTTCGGGCGACACTCTGCAGGCCGTTCGCGGCCATCGATTCGCCGCCGTGATCGAGGGCCCGGGCGAGCACGACCTGACGGCACATGTCGACTTCGCGGCGGTTGCGAACGCGGCGGCCGAGGCGGGCGCTTCGGTCACGCCTCTCGCCAGTCAAGGAGATTGGCTGAAGCGACTCGGGATCGACGCGCGCGCTGAGACCCTGGCACGGACCAATCCCGACCGCGCCGACGACATTCAAGCCGCCCTGCATCGACTCACGGCCGCGGATCAGATGGGCGAGCTATTCAAAGTGATCGCCATCCATTCCCCCAGCTGGCCGGTCCCGGCTGGGTTCCAATGAGCATCGGTTACCGGGACGCGGGAGCCGCCGACGCGGCAAGCCTCGATCGCATTTTCCGGACGACCTTTTGCGATACTTTCGGCCACCTCTATAGGCCTGAAGACCTCGAAGCGTTCCTGGCTACCTTCGACGTTCCCGACTGGGAAGCGCAGCTGGTTGATCCCGCCTTCGCCTTTCGGATCGCGGAAGCGGGCGGCGAGCCGGCCGGATATGCGAAGCTCGGCCCGGTCAAGATCCCCGTCGAGACCGATCGTCCGGCCATATTGCTCGACCAACTCTATCTCCTCCAGGCGCACCATGGCGCTGGAATTGCCCAGGCGCTGATGGCTTGGGCCTTTGCCGAGGCGCGCGCTCGCGGCGCGGAAGAAATGTACCTCACCGTCTTCGTCGACAACCATCGCGCACGGCGCTTCTACGACCGCTACGGGTTCGAGGCGGTGGGAAGCTATGATTTCATGGTCGGCAACCACGCCGATGAAGACATCATCATGAGGAAGGCCTTGTGAGCGTCGAAGCGATTCGCGCCACATGCCTTGGCGGCACCGCGCACGGTTTTCTTGGCCGGCGCGGAGGGGTTTCGACCGGGGACCTTGCCGGGTTGAACGTCGGCTACGGGAGCAGCGACGAGCGCTCGGCGATCGAGGAAAACCGGCGCTTGGCGATCGCCGCGGTCCTGCCCGGCGCCGGGCTCGTCACCGTGCACCAGGTTCATTCCGCCGAAGTGGTCCATGTTGACCGCGCATGGGCGCAGGATGACCGGCCGCACGCGGATGCGATGGTCACCGACCGGCCCGGCCGGCTGCTCGGAATCCTCACCGCCGACTGCGCTCCGGTGCTGTTCGCCGACGCCGACGCGGGGGTGATCGGAGCGGCTCATGCCGGATGGCGCGGCGCACTCGCGGGAGTCACGGACTCAACGATAGCGGCGATGGAGCAGGCGGGGGCCCGGCGCGGGCGCATCCAGGCGGCGATCGGTCCCTGCATCGGCCAACCTTCCTACGAAGTGGATGAGGGGTTTCGCACACGGTTCCTGGAGCAGGACCCGGGCAACGTGCGGTTCTTTGCGGACGGCCAGTGGGGTAAGCCGCATTTCGACCTCGAATCTTACGTCGAGCACCGGCTGCAATCCGCCGGCATCGGTCAGGTCGAGGCGATGCACCTCGACACTTATGCCGATCCCGATCGCTTCTACAGCTATCGCCGCGCGACTCACTGCGGCGAAGGCGATTACGGCCGACAAGTCAGCCTTATCGGACTCGCGCCAACTTCAGCTTGACCCTTTCAAGACGCCGGGCCTAGCCACCCGGCCAAGGAGATTCATTTTGCCCACCAAAGACGAAATCAGCGGCGCCGCGTCGCACAACCGGCCGCCGCGCCCGTCGCCGACTCGCATCGGCAATCACCAGCTCAAGGCGCAGACGCTCATGCTCGGCTACGGCTTCGACCCCGAGCTCAGCGAGGGCTCGCTGAAGCCCCCGATCTTTCTCACCTCGACCTTCGTGTTCGAGAATGCGGCGGCCGGAAAGCGCTTTTTCGAAGGCGTGACCGGCAAGCGCCCCGGCGGCGCCGAGGGCCTCATCTATTCGCGCTTCAATGGCCCGAACCAGGAGATTCTCGAGGACCGCCTCGCGGTCTGGGAAGATGCTGATGACGCGCTCGCTTTCTCGAGCGGGATGTCGGCGATCGCGACCCTGCTGCTGACCTTCGTCCAGCCCGGCGACGTGGTCGTCCATTCGAGCCCGCTCTACGCGGCAACCGAAACGTTCATCGCCAAGATCCTCGGACGGTTCGGCGTGTCGTGGCTCGATTTTCCAGCTGGTGCGACCCGCGCCGGAATCGATGAAGTCGTCGCGCGTGCCAAGGAAAAGGGACGGGTCGCGCTCATCTATCTCGAAAGCCCGGCCAATCCGACCAACGCCTTGGTCGATGTGGAAGCGGTTGCGGCGGCGCGCGATGCGGCCTTCCCCGCCGAACAACGCCCGCCGATCGCCATCGACAACACCTTCCTCGGGCCGCTGTGGGCCAGGCCGCTCGCCCAGGGCGCGGACCTTTCAGTCTACAGCCTCACCAAATATGTCGGGGGGCATAGCGACCTGGTCGCTGGCGGAGTCGTCGGCGAGAAGGGTTTGATCAACCAGATTCGCACGATCCGCAACACGATCGGCACGATCTGCGACCCGAACACCGCATGGATGCTGTTGCGCAGCCTCGAGACGCTCGAAATGCGCATGGAGCGGGCGAGCCAGAACGCGGCCAAGGTGTGCGATTTCCTCCGCCATCACCCGAAGGTGGAGAAAATCGGCTACCTCGGTTTTCTTGAGCAAGGGTCAAGCCAGGCCGACATTTTCCGCCGCCACTGTACGGGCGCGGGATCGACCTTCTCGCTTTACCTGAAGGGTGGCGAGAAGGAGGCGTTCGCCTTCCTCGACGCGCTGCAGATCGCCAATCTGGCGGTGAGTCTCGGCGGGACCGAAACCCTGGCGAGCGCGCCGGCGGCGATGACGCATCTGTCGGTGCCCGAAGAACGCAAGAAGGCGCTCGATATCACTCCGAACCTGGTGCGGATTTCGATCGGAGTGGAGGACGCCGACGATTTGATCGCCGACTTCGCCAACGCGCTGAATGCGGTCTAGCCCCAGTCTTCGACCGCCCATCCGCGCTGCTCAGCGAGCCGGCGCAGCTTGCTGTGCGGGTTCACCGCCACCGGCTCGTCGGCCCATTCGAAAGCGGGCTGGTCTGAGACGTGGTCGGAGTAAAACCGCACGTGCCCGTGCACGCCCGTGAGGCCGGAACCGTCCACCCAGCCGGCAATCATCCGGAGCTTGGCCGGGCCATAGCAATTCTCTCCGGCGATCTTGGCGTGCACGCGTTCGTCTAGGCCGGTGAACGAGCCGGTTCCGATGACGTCGTCGAAACCGAGCCGTTCGGCGATCGCGTCCGCATAGAGGCGGTAGGAGGCGGTGGCGAGGATCACGCGCCGGCCTTCGCTCTTGTCGCGCGCAATTGCGGCTCGTGCGCCGGGTCGGATGTTCGACGCAACTTGCTTGTCGGCGAAGCTTTCGACCAGCGGATTGAGGTCGCGCGGGTAGATTCGGCCGCCGAGCAGCAGGCGGTGGTTGATTTCCTTGAGCCGACCGCGATCGATGAGGCGCGCGACATAAGCGATCATCGAAAGCGCCACGAGCGGCAGGAACAGCAGCCGCCAAGGCGCGCGTCGCACCGCGCAATGGAGCAGGAAGGGCGTGTAGGTCGGAGCGCGCGTGACTGTGCGGTCCATGTCGTAGATCGCCAGGTCGCTCACGCGCGGCCCGCCAGGATGGCTTCGACGAGCGCGTGATCCTCCGCTTTGTCGACGTCGACGCCCGCGAGCGGGTTGCTCAAACGCACGGCTTTGACGGCAAGGCCGAGCTTGCGCCCGACCCGCCCGAGCACGTTATCGATCGTCAGCAATCGAAGCGCCGTGCCGAGCAGCGCCGCTGGACCGAACAGCGCAATCAAGCGCCAGCCCTTCTTGCGGTCCTGCTCCACAGATCGCCACAGCTCGATCGCGGGAGCCACGTTCGGCGAAGCCAGGGCGAACAGGTTCGCGCCGGTGAACGCGCCGCCACGAAACCTCAGCCAGGTGCGCCGCGTCGTCGGCAGGCGCCGCAGCAACGCATTGCGCTCGACCACTCCGATGGCGATGTCCGCGCCCGCTGCTCCGCGGCAGAATTCATCGATCATCGCTTTGTCGAGCAATGCATGGTCGGCGGTCGTCACCAGCAGCGGCCATTTCGTCCTCGGGTCTTTGCACAGCTGCAACATGGTTGCCGCGATGGTCGTGGTGGACTCTGTCACACTGGCTTCGGCCGGAAGGGCGGCGGCGAGGCGATCCGGCGCTTGGGTCAGGACCAGGACACGGGCAACATGCTCGCTTCCAAGCAGCGCCCGAACGGGCCGTAGAACCATCGGCTCGCCAGCGACCGGAATCAGCGCCTTGAGATCAGTCCCGAACTGTTCCGCGAATGGATCGCGGCCGGGGCGGGAGCCGGCAAGCACGACCGCAGTGTATTTCATGCGTCCAGCCAGGAGACGATCTTCTGTCCGCGCGCGGCCTGCTCGCTTGCCTGAGCAAGCCGCACGGCGTGGAAGATGAGGCTGAGGATGGTCCACAAGGCGACGAGCTCGAGGCCGACGTCGGGCCGCTTCAGCAGCAACGCCGCGACGAGGATCACCATGTTCGGGTTGCGCCGGGCCGTGATCAGCCGGAAGCGGCTGTCGACGCGCCGCCACACGTGAATGTGCAGTCCCTCGAAGCGCTTGATGAACAGGCCTTCGATGATACGCTGCGCGACATAGCCGCCGATTATCGCCCACAGCACCATCGTCGCATCGATCGGGGCGAGCGCCTGGCCGTAGGCGCCGAGACCATGCTCCCACGCCCAGTACCAGAAGGGCGGATGGATCAAATCGATGCCGTGGTCGAACACTTCACCCCATTTCGACGATGCGCCGGTGCAGCGCGCGAGCTTACCGTCGACGGTGTCGAGCACCATGAAGATGAAGCCCGACAACACGCCCCACCAATATTCCCCGCGCCAGAACAGGAAGAACGCGGCGAGGCAGAAGGTTGCCCCGACGAGGGTGACAAAGTTCGGAGTCAGGTCCGCGCGCGCCGCCCAGCGGGTCAAATAAAACGCCGGCCTACGCCACAAATAAAGCGTCAGCGCATCGGTCACGCCTTTGTACGCTGCGTCATAAGCAGCGCGTTCCACCGGCTCGGCGTCCGACGGATCCAGCGGCATCACAAACGGACGCTCGCGCTTCCGGAGCTCGTCGTAGCTGAGCTCGGCGGTCTCCGACTCAAGCACGCCGTAACCGGCGGTCGGTTCCTCGGCGTTCAGCGCCTGCGCGATCTTCGAACCATCCTCGCCCGCCGGGACGTGGGCCATCACCGGCTTGCCGCCGAGCGTCAACACGGTCCGCGGCCGGGCGCGCATCGCCTTCAGCCAGGCCGGGTCCCACGCATAGGCCATGCTCGCCAGCAGCGCCGCGCGACCCGGCTGCACATTGGCGGAGCATTCATATCCCGCGTTTGCCGCGAGGCGGCAGGCGCGCCCGCTTGCTTCCATGCCGAAGGGCCGCGCGGCATTCGTGCCGACGGGGACAAACAGGATGGGCGCGTCGCTCGGCATGCCCCGCGCATAAATGCGCGAAATGGGGCAGGGAAGTGGCCGATCCGCCTTTCACTTGCCCGCCCCGACCATTTCGCGCACTAATCCGCCCGAATGGCCGAGCTCGAACACCCGCAGGAGGATGATCCTCACGGCTCGGTTTACCGGGTTGCGGGCTCGCTGACGATTACCCGGGCAGCGACCACGCAGCGCGAGATCGACGGCTTGCCCGATCCGCTGACCATCGATCTGTCCAAAATCGAGCGCATGGACACGGTGGGAGCGTGGATCGTGTACCGGACGGTGCGCGACCGCGGCGCCAAGGTAATCGGCGCCAGCGGCGACGAAACCAGTCTGCTCAAGCAGGTCGGCGAGTTCGATGAGCCGGTGCAGGTCCACGCGGAGCAGAAGGCGGGTTTTGTCCGCGTCGTGGCCGAGATTGGCGAATGGGTGGCGGAGGCGGGCACGACGATGCTCGGCCTGCTCGGCTTCTTCGGGGCGACGCTGATCGGGTTCGCCAATGTCATTCGCCGGCCGCGGCGCTTCCGGGTCAACGCGGTCGTCCAGCGCTTCGACGTGGTCGGAGTCCGGGCACTTGGAATCATCGGGTTGATGAGCTTCCTCATCGGAATCGTCATTGCCCAGCAGGGTGCGGTTCAGCTCGCCCAGTTCGGCGCCGAGGTTTACACCATAAACCTGATCGGCCGGATCACAGTGCGTGAGCTTGGCGTGCTGATGACGGCGATCATGGTCGCGGGCCGATCGGGCTCCGCCTTTGCCGCGCAAATCGGGACGATGAAAATTACCGAGGAAATCGACGCGATGCGGACGATCGGCGTGTCGCCGATCGAAGCGCTGGTGATTCCGCGGATGATGGCGGCGATCCTGATGATGCCGCTGCTTGCCTTCTGGGCGATGCTCACCGCATTGCTCGGCGGCGGGATATTCGTCTGGCTCGTGCTCACGATCCCGCCGATCACTTATATCCAGCGCTTGCAGGAGGTGATCCCGCTCACCGACTTGTGGATCGCGCTAATCAAGGCGCCGGTGTTCGGCTTCATCATTGCGCTGTCCGGCTGCTTCCAGGGCATGCTGGTCCAGGGCAACAGTGAGGAAGTTGGCAGCCGGACGACGACCGCGGTCGTTCAGTCGATCTTCCTCGTCATCGTGCTCGACTCGGTCTTTGCGGTCTTCTTCAGCTCGATCGGCTGGAAATGAACCCGAAGGACTGTCATCCCGTCATCACCGTCAAGGGGCTGCGCAACAGCTTCGGCGATCAGGTCATCCACGACGGCCTCGACCTGACCTTGTGCCGCGGTGAAATCCTTGGCGTAGTCGGCGGCTCAGGCACCGGCAAATCCGTTCTGCTGCGCTCGATCATCGGTCTCCAGACGCCTGACGAGGGCGAGATCGAAGTGCTCGGCGAAAATATGATCGGCCGCAACGAGGATGAAGCGAAGAACATTCGCCGACGCTGGGGGATTCTGTTCCAGAACGGCGCGCTCTTCTCGACCCTGACCGTCGCCGAAAACGTCGAGGTGCCGATTCGCGAATATTTTCCCTATCTGGTGCCGCCGCTGCTCGACGAGATCGCCTCGTACAAGATTGCGATGGGCGGACTCACGCCGGACGCCGGTCCAAAATTTCCCTCCGAGCTTTCCGGCGGCATGGTCAAGCGCGCCGGCCTTGCCCGCGCCCTCGCGCTCGACCCGGAGTTGCTGTTCCTCGACGAGCCGACCGCCGGCCTCGATCCGATTGCCGCCGCGGCGTTCGATCAACTCATTCTATCGCTTCAGCAGCGCCTCGACCTCACGGTGTTTCTCATCACGCACGATCTGGACACGCTTCACGCCATCTGCGACCGGATCGCGGTGATCGCGGACAAGAAAGTCATTGGTGTCGGAACGATCCCGGAACTATTGGCTTTGGATCATCCTTGGATACAAGAGTATTTCAACGGACCGCGGGGACGGGCTGCGTCCCAAAGTTATGAGAAAGAAGGGGCCCGAGCGTAGTGGAGACCCGGTCGAACTTCATCATGGTCGGCGCAGTGACGGTGGCTTTGCTCGCCGGCACGCTTCTCTTCATCGTGTGGCTCGCCGGCCTCTCGAACAAGGCGACCAAGTGCTACGACATCTACTTCTCGCAAGCTGTCGGCGGGCTCAATAAGGGATCGAACGTCACGTTTTCGGGCGTTCCGGTGGGGCAGGTATCGCGCATTTCGCTGCTCCCGAGCCGGCCCGAATTCGTCTGGGTGAGGATCGACGTCGACGAGCAGACTCCGGTTCTGCAGGGAACGACCGCGGAGATTCACGGGGTCGGTTTCACCGGAGTGAGCGAGATCCAGCTCGCCGGCGCGACCCGGGGACGGGCAGCGATTAGCCAGTCCGGTCCGCAAGGCTGTCCGGTCGTGCCGTCGAGCACCAGTGGCCTGGGAGCATTGCTCAACAGCGCGCCGGAGCTCATCGAACGCATTCAGCGCCTGACCGAGCGCCTGACCGAATTGCTCAGCGACAAGAACCAAAATTCGATTTCCGATATCCTCGAGAATATTGACGTCACCACGCGCGTGTTGCGCGACCGTGCACCTCAGTTTGCCGATGCGATGGGCGACGCGCGAATTGCAGCGCGGCAAGCCGGGCTCGCGGCTGAGAAATGGGGTCAGGTCGCGGATACCGCCAACGGTGTCCTCAAGAACAATGCCGAGCCCGCCATGAAGGATCTCCAAAAGACGATGGCGTCGGTCCAGCAGGCGACGGACAATCTCAACGCGATGATTACCGACGCACGGCCTGGCGTGCAGAATTTCAGCAAATCGACGCTGCCGCAAGCGAACCAGCTGGTCCACGATCTCCGCGACCTGACGCAGTCGCTCAAGGCCGTTTCAGACCGCGTGAATCATCAAGGGATCGGCGGTGCGCTCGGGGCCGAGAAGCTGCCGGATTACAAGCCGAGGAAACGCTGATGAAGCTGTCGCGTAAGTTTGCACCTGCCGCGCTGGCATTGGCTCTCGGCGCTTGCGCCGGCCTGCTTGGCGGCGGAAAACCTCCAGCTTATCTGTTCACGCTGACCCCGGATGCTGCCGTTCCGGCAACGATCGTCAGGAGCGCCGGAGCGGGGCAGGCGGTGACCATCGCCGTCCCGATCGTCGCAAAGGAGCTGCAGACGCTTCGCGTGCCGGTCCAGCTGAGTCCAACGGTGGTGCAATATGTTCCGAACCTCCAGTGGGTCGACACGCCGGATCATCTCTTCAAAAACCTGGTCGCGGAAACGGTTCGGCGGACCACGAGCCGCGTCGTGCTCGATCCCAGTGAGACCACGCTCGATCCTGGCGTCGTCATCACCGGTCAGCTGCGACATTTCGGCTATGACGCGCAGACGAGCCAGGTTGTGGTTGAATATGATGCGACGCTCTCCACGGCTGGCGGAAATCAGGTCCACACGCGCAGATTCACTGCAACTGCAGCCGCGGACGGGACTTCGACGACGGTCGGCCCCGCGCTGAATCGCGCGGCGAACGAAGTCGCCCTGCAGGTCGCGCAATGGATCGGCAGCTGAACCGCCCCACGTAAAATCGGCGTCGGAGGGCCGGCCGCTTCAGCCGAGGCTTTTCGACACCTGCTCAAAGACGTCCTTGGACAGTCCGGGCGTGGCGACGATCCGCTCCAGTGCCTCGCGCATCAGCCCGCCCCGCTTCGGCTCGAACCTGCGCCAGCGCCCGAACGGCGGCACCAGGCGCGCCGCGACCTGCGGATTGAGCTTGTCGGCGGCAATGATCATGTCCGCGAGGAACGCATAGCCGCGACCATCGGCGGTGTGGAACGCCCAATGGTTGGCGCCGAAAGTGCCGGCAAGCGCGCGCAACCGGTTCGGATTGGTGAGGACGAAATCAGGGTGCCCAACTAGCCCCCGCACTTGATCGGCGGTATCCTGTCGCTGCGCCGCGGCCTGTAGCGCGAACCACTTGTCGAGCACCAGCGCGTCGTCGTGGAAGCGCCGGTAGAAGGCGTCGAGGGCCGCTTGTCGCTCGGCCGCGTCGAGCGAAACGAGGATTCCGAGGGCGCCCTGGCGGTCGGTCATGTTGTCGGCTCGGTCGAATTGGACTTTCGCAAGCGCCGCGCCTTGGGCCGGGTCCGCCGCGGAAAGCAGCCCGAGAGCCACAGTGCGAAGCCGGCGGATCCCCTTCGCATTGGGCGAGAGGTCATGGCCTTCAACCCCGTCGCTGCGGTGCGCTGCAAGAAGCGCGTCCGACAGCGCCGAGCCGATTTGACGCCGCAAGCGCTCGCGCGAATCATGGATGGCGTCCGGATCGACGACGTCGAGGCGATCGGCGATCAAACTTTCGCCCGGCAACAGGATCGCTTCGGCCTTGAACGCCGGATCGAGTGAGTTTGACGTCAGAGTCGCGTTGATCGCCTCGACCACGGCGGCAGAGTCCGCGGCTTCCCCTCGCGCGCCGGCAACGAGCGCGCGCATCATCAACTCCTGAACGGCTTCGTAGCGGGCGAACGGATCGGTATCGGCTTGCGCCAGCCGCTCGAGTTCGCCGGGCTTGCGCTCTGCGGTGACGATCACCGGCGCCGAGAAATCGCGGTTGATCGACAGCAGAGGGGTTTCGCCGACGTTGTCGAAGGTCACGCTCTGCTTTGGCTGATCGAGGATGGTCAGCCGCTCGGGGCAGATCTCGTGCCCGCTGGTGGCACCGATCAATGCGGTCTTGAGGGGGATCGGCATCGGCCGCTTGAGCGGCTGTCCCGGCGTCGCGTCCTGATGCTGCTCGAGGTGCAGGGTCGCCGTTTTGGCCGCCATATCATGCTCGAGCCGGGCGCAGACCCTGGGAGTGCCCGCCTGACTGTACCAGATTTTGAACTCGGCGAGAGCGACCCCGCTCCCGTCCTCGAGAGCCTTTACGAAATCGTCGCAGGTCGCCGCTTCGCCGTCGTGGCGCGAGAAATAGAGGTCGGTTCCGGAGCGGAACTTGTCGGGGCCAAGCACCGTCGCGAGCATGCGGATAAGCTCGGCACCCTTGTTGTACACGGTGGCAGTGTAGAAATTGGAGATCTCGATGTAGCTGTCGGGCCGCACGGGATGCGCGAGCGGTCCGGCATCTTCGGGAAACTGCACCGCCCGGAGCACGCGCACATCCTCGATCCGCTTGACCGCCGCGCTTCCGACATCGGCCGAGAAGGCCTGGTCGCGAAAGACGGTGAAACCTTCCTTGAGCGACAGCTGGAACCAGTCGCGGCAGGTCACGCGATCGCCCGACCAGTTGTGGAAATATTCGTGCGCGACGACTCGCGCGATATTGTCGAAGTCGGCGTCGGTCGCAGTTTCCTGGTCAGCGAGCACATAGGCCGAGTTGAAGATGTTGAGGCTCTTGTTCTCCATCGCGCCCATGTTGAAGTCGGAGACGGCGACGATGTTGAACTGGTCGAGGTCGTACTCGCGGCCGTAGACCCTTTCGTCCCATGCCATCGCCCGCTTCAGGCTGTTCATCGCGTGCGCGGTCTTGGAAAGGTCAGCCTCGCGCACCCAGATGGCGAGGTCCACGTTGCGGCCCGACATGGTGGTAAAACAGTCGCGGTTGGCGTGGAGGTCGCCGGCGACAAGCGCGAACAGGTAACAGGGCTTGGGGAACGGGTCCTGCCATTCGGCCCAATGCCGGCCGTCCGGCGCTTCGCCAGCAGCGACGCGATTGCCGTTCGACAGCAGTATTGGGAAGCACCCCACATCTGCTTCCATGCGAACGTGATAACGCGACAGCACGTCCGGGCGGTCGGGGAAAAAGGTGATCCGGCGGAATCCCTCGGCTTCGCATTGCGTGCAAAGCATGCTTCCGGAGGCGTAAAGTCCCATCAGCTTTGTATTGGCCGCGGGGGCGATCTCGACCTCGGTTTCGACGGTGGCGCGGCCGCCGGGGACCTTGATTACCAAGTGCGGATCATCGAGCCGCCACTGGCCATCCGCGCCATCGACTCGGACCGTCAGCAATTTCAGCTCGCTACCGTCGAGCTTGAGCGGACGATCATGGTCCCCATTGCGCTCGACCACGAGCGTCGCGCGGACTCGCGTCCGCTCTCCATCGAGATCGAAGTCGAGCCGGATTTCGGGCACGAGCCAGTCGGGGGGGCGATAATCCTCGCGGCGGATCGCGTCGTGCGCGGGCGGTGGCGGAGCTTGGTCGGCGACCTGGTCGCCGGTGATGGTGGTGGAGCGGATATCGGCCATGGCGGCGGCCTTAGGGCGCACCGCTGGGCGCCACAACCCGGCCGCTCCCGCAGCCGATGACACGTGCGCCAAACAGGCGTAGTCGCGGCGTGCGGCATGCATCGAATTGCGCCAGCAACGCGTTACAGTGACGAGAGCAAAGGAGGCTTGGTTCATGAGCAGCTTCGAAAACATTCGCGAGCATATGGAAGTAATTGGCGCCGACGGCGTGCATATCGGCACCGTCGACCGGGTCGAGGGCGATCGGATCAAGCTGATCCGCGCCGACAGCGGCCTTGCCCATCAAGAGCATCACCACTTCATCCCGCGCGGCCTGGTCGCCGAGGTCGAAGGCGACAAGGTGCGGCTGACGGCGCGCGGCGATGTCGTCGCGGACCTGTTCGAGGAGGAACAGAGCGGCGACGCCATCGGCTGAAGCCGAACTACTGCGACGGGTTGCCAGGCAACACCGATGGGGCACTCTAAGCCGATGAAGGACAAGGAGGAATTGGCGTCCTCGGAGTCGCTCGGCTGGACTCGCGCCGAGGACTATGTCGTTGCCATGGCGCGGCGCCGGACCGAACGGCGCAAACGCGAGCCGAAGGCCCGCACCCAGCCCGAAAGTCCGCGCCTGCTGCTCAGCACCTTGCCGTTCCTGGCGCTGATCGCGGCGATGGCGCTCCTTGCCGTGGGCATCATGATCTTGGCTTTCCCCGGCGCCCAGCCGCGGTCGCGGCCGCGCGCCACCGAGCATCAGCAGGGCGTCGCCGCCAGGGGCTGGTTCCAGGAGGCGAAAAAGGAGTTTAAATAGAGCGGACCGACAGGGGGATTCTTGATGAAGATTGGAATGATGCTGCTCGCCGCGGTCGCGCCCGCGGCGCTCACCGGGTGCAATCGATCAGCTGAGACAACCGCCGACAACCAGGCGGCGAACACGTCGGCCAGTTCGGCCGCGGCCAAACCGAAGCATCCGACCTACTGCTTCTTCACGGATGCAGACACGAAGGGCTGGAGCGCGGCACGCGATGCCGCGGGCAATGTCACTGTAAAAGGCAAGGCGCACCTCGAGGATACCCGCTACATGGCCGGGTTCGGAGAGCCCGAGATCACCGGTTCGAGCGGGCGCCTGTGGCTCACGATGAACCCGAACACGGGCGCATACGGCGCAGCTGGCGACTGGTGGGACGTGACCTCGACGATTTCGGGCAGCAGCGGCGTCGATGCCGTCGCCATCCTCTGCGGGACCAAGACGGTCGCCCAGCTGAAAATCAGCGGCCGCCGTTAATTTGAAACGCTAGCCGGCGGCGCCCGGCTGGCAGGCGACGCCGGCCTGCTGTGGGTCAAGCTCGCTGCGATAGCCCGGCTGACCGGGGTAAAGCGGTGCCGTCCCCGCGTTCCGCGCCGCCGCGCAATCGGCGAAATATACGCTTCCCTCGACCTCGGCGGATGTTTGACCGGGTTTTGCCGAAGCAATGGTCGATGCGTTCGCCACGGACGCGGGCGAGGGTTTCGACCATTGCGACCAGGCGTAACCGCCAGTGAGACCGAAAACGACGGCGGAGAGTATCAGAAGGAGCGCGCGCATGGCTTCGCGTGTCGCATGCGCCGCTTGCCGAATGGTTAACGGCATTCAATCGATTTAGTAGGCTAAGCGAAAAAGTGCAGGGACGTTGCAACAGCAATATTCATTCGCCGGAAAGCTTGTGACACACAGGGTGCAATGATGTTCGCCGGCCTGCCTTTTGCTCTTGTCGTCGTTGCTCAGGCAGCGGACGCAGCGGCGGCGTCCCCGGCGGATGCGCCCGCAGCAATCTACGGTCCAGCCGCGCCCCGCGCGCCGAAGCCTGCCGCAGCCCCCGTGAAACCCGCCGAGCCGTGCCCGCCGCCTGCCTCAACCGGCAGCTCGCAGGAAATCGTCATCTGCGCCGAGAAGCCGCACGGCTATCGCATCGACCCCGACGTGCTGAAGGCACGGCGCGAAAAGAAGAGCGCGGGGCGGCCGACCCGGCCGGGGCCGATCGCGATGAAGGACAACAGTTGCACCGTGGTAGGCACCGCGCCGTGCATGAACGCGCCGATGATCAACCTGCTTGCCGCGGCGGCGACGCTTGCCGAGATGGGACAGCGGCTGTCCAAGGGCGAGGAGATCGGCAGCATGTTCGTCACTGATCCGCATCCCAGCGAGTATCAGCTGTACCTCGAAGCCAAGCACGACCGCGAGGCGGCGGAAGCGGAGAAAGCGAAGGCCGTGAAGGCCAAGGCGGCGGCGGCAGAAAAAGCCCAGCGGGCCGCCAAACCGGCGCAATAGGCCGACCGGGGCGCTAACCGACTGGTAATCCCGCGCGGTTATCGTTCTTTCATGAGCCGCACGATCATCGCCCGCTATCTCAACCCCTGGAAGTTCAAGCGTGAGCAGGAACAGCTGCGGGCGCTGCAAGCGTTGCGCCAGCGTGACGGCGACGATTGCCGGCGGTGCCGGCGTCCGATGCGTTTCGATCTGCCAAGCGGGCACGATCTCGCGGCAAAGGTCGAGGCGGTCCTCCCGGGACCCGCGGATGGACCGGAACAGCTCGACAATTCGTGCCTGTGCCACCGCCGCTGCAACGCAGAATCGGCGGATTACACCGCAGAAGTGAAGGACCGCGTTCGGCGGAAGGCCGAAGCGGCTTTGCTGTCCAAGGCCCGCAAGCGCAGGGATCGAGCGGCGTAAGCCGCGAGCACGTTTCGTACGCGCCTTGTCTGGGCTGCAATCAAGGCCCATGATCATGTCGCTCGGGAAACGATCAGCGGAGTTCGCCCGATGCGCCCGATTGCCCTTTTCGCCTGTCTTGCTCTTGCCGAGACGGCCACCTCGCGCCCCGCCCTCCCCACATTGAACCCGGCGCAGGCGATCAGCCGGGCCGCGGCCTCGGCCAAGCCGGTGCGCGCGCTGTTTCAGTTTCGAGTGGCGCGCGCCGCCAAGTCGCGCGACGGTTTGTATCTCGACAGCGAGAAGGATTTTCGATCGCCGGCCAATCTCGGCATCGTCATCCGCACCTCGGCAATGCCGGGTCTAACGCAAAAGTTCGGAGCCAACCTTCAGGCGGCGTTTCTGGGCAGGACGCTCAAGCTGATCGGCCGGGTGAGCCACCGATCGGTGGGCGGGAAAGCTGGCGCCGCTGCTGCTATTGCGACGGAAATCGAGGTCACGCACGCCGGTCAGATTCTGTCGGTGACCTAGCTTAGCAGGCTCATTGCAGCTCGGTCGACGGGCTCGACTTCAGCCGCTCCGCGAGCAGCTTCGCTTCGGACAAGCCGCGGCACGCGACGAAAATGGTGTCGTCACCGCAGATGGTTCCGACGATTTCGGCAAGCTCCGACTGGTCGAGCACCACGCCGACAAGGTGCGCCGAGCCGGGCGGGGTCTTGATCACGACGAGGTTCGCGGCGACATCGATCGAGCTC
Source organism: Sphingomicrobium sp. (assembly GCA_040006255.1). Taxonomy (GTDB): domain Bacteria; phylum Pseudomonadota; class Alphaproteobacteria; order Sphingomonadales; family Sphingomonadaceae; genus Sphingomicrobium. Next base: position 5,935 of record JBDTXI010000105.1, on the reverse strand, counting down.
ACCCATTCGCGGAAAACGGCGGCCAACCGGGGGCTGGACGCACGCTCGACCTGGTCGGGAAGCGCGTAAGTGAGCTGGCCGGCCCGGCGCACTTTTACGGCCCCCAGTTGCTCGAGATCGCGGGAGATCGTCGCCTGGGTGACGGCAAATCCGAGGGCAGACAGTCGCTCGGCAAGCTCGTCCTGGCTGGCGAGCGCCTGGCCCCGGATTAGCCCCGCGATCGCGCGTTGCCGCCGTTCCTTGAGGTCGCTCATGCTGCATGGATATGCATCAACTTGCATAATTATGCAAATGCCCCGATAGGGCCGCTTTCATGATTCGGACGGCCATCCTTGGAGCCTCGGGCTATGCCGGCGGCGAGTTGTTGCGGCTTCTCGCCGCGCACCCCCAGATCGTCCCCGCGAAACTATTCGGCGATAGCCGGGCGGGGCAGAACCTCGGCGTCGTCCACCCGCATTTGGCGTCCGCGTTTCCCGGTCTATCGATCGAAAAGTTCGCGGCAAGCGGGCTCGGCGGCCTGGATCTCGTCTTCGCCGCGCTGCCACATGGCCGCAGCCAGGAAATCGCGGGGACGATCCTCGAGCGGGGCATGCCGTTCGTCGATCTCGGCGCCGATTTTCGGCTCGCCGACTCAGCGACGTACGAGCGCTGGTACGGCGAGGCGCATCAGGCGCCCGAGCTTCTCGGCGAATTCGTCTACGGGATTCCCGAGCTCAATCGCGACACCATAGGCAGCGCCAAGGCAGTTGCTGCAGCGGGTTGCTACGCGACCGCCGCGATCCTCGCGCTGAAGCCGCTGGTCGATGCCGGCATGGTCAAAGCGGACAGCATCATCGTCAATGCCGCGTCGGGCGTCAGCGGGGCCGGGCGCGAGCTCAAGGAGTCCACCGCGTTCGGCACCGCCGACGGCAGTTTCGCCGCCTATGGCCTGCTCGACCACCGCCACACGGCAGAGATGGAGCAGGCGCTCGGGGCAACCGTCTTGTTCACCCCGCACCTCGCCCCGATGACGCGCGGCATTCTCGCCACATGCTACGGCGAAGCGACCGGCCCGTGCGATCCGTTGGACGTCCTTCGCTCGGCCTATGCCGAGGAGCCCTTCGTCCACGTGACCGATGGTCCGCCCGCGACAAAATGGGTCAGCGGCTCCAACGGTGTGCAGGTCACCGGCCGCTACGACGCGCGCACCAACCGCGTGCTCGCGATCGCCGCGATCGACAATCTGGGGAAAGGCGCCGCGGGGCAAATGATTCAGTGCGCGAATCTCATGCTTGGTCTCGAGGAGACGGCCGGGCTCACATCGATCGGAGTTTACCCATGAGCGTCACCGCGGCCGAGGGTTTCGTCGCGGCCGGCTGCCACGCCGGGATCAAGCGGCGCAAGTTCGACATGGCGATGATTGCCACGGACGACCGTCGGCCGGTCCGGTGCGCGGCGGTGTTCACCCAGAACAAGTTTGCCGCACCGCCCGTCGAGCTCGATCGCGCGACCCTGCAGGCGAATGGCGGCAGGGCGACGGCAGTGATCGTGAATTCGGGCAACGCCAACGCCGGCACGGGCGCGGCGGGATACAAAGACGCGCAACTGATGGCCGCCGCGACGAGTAAGGCGCTGCAGGTCGCCAATTCCGATGTGCTGGTGTGCTCGACGGGGATCATCGGGACACCGCTGCCGATGGAGCCCATCCTTGCCGCCACACCCAGGCTTGCGAAGAAGCTCTCGCCCGGCGGCGCTGAAGACGCAGCGCGGGGGATTCTCACGACCGATCACCAGCCCAAGCAGGTCGTCATCCGCGGGTCGACCTTCACGCTCGGGGGAATGGCGAAGGGTTGCGGGATGATCGCACCCAACATGGCGACCATGCTCGCGTTTCTCACGACGGACGCCGATGTTCCCCGCGCGCTGATGCAGAAAGCGCTCAAGCACGCGTCCGACGAGACGTTCAACACGCTGAACGTCGACGGCGCGACTTCGACCAATGACACCGCGATGCTGCTCGCTTCGGGACTCCGCGGAAAGGCCGATCCGGACGAGTTCGCCAACGCATTGCTTGCCGCCTGCGAAGCGCTGACCATGCAAATGGCCCGCGACGCCGAAGGAATGACGCGCATCGCCCGGCTGACCGTCACCGGCGCAGCCAACGACAATGAAGCGCGAATCGCGGCCAAGGCCATCGCCGAGAACAATCTGGTCAAATGCAGCTGGTACGGCGGCGATCCCTACTGGGGCCGGCTGCTGGCCGCGGCGGGATCGGCGGGAGTCGCGCTCGACGTCTCCGGATCGCGCGTCAGCTATGGGGGCGTCGCGGTGGCTAAGGCCGGAGTCGGCATCCCCCACGATGGCCAGGCCCTCGCGGAGCACATGATCGGCGAAACGTTCGACATCGAGGTCCACCTCGGCGCCGGCAAGGGCTCGGCCAAGGTGATCGGCATCGACCTTGGCCCCGGCTACATCAAAGAGAATTCGAGAACGTCATGAGCAGCAGTCTCCCCGCCGCCGAGATTGCGCGCGTCCTGGTCGAGGCGCTCCCCTACATCCGCGAGTTCGCCGGCAAGTCGGTTGTCGTGAAACTGGGCGGTGCCGCGATCGACCGCGAGTCGGACCTCGCGCTGGCCCAGGACGTACTTCTGCTGCGCAGCGTCGGCGTGCGCTGCGTCCTCGTTCACGGCGGCGGGCCGCAGGTCGATGTCATGCTGCGCCGCGTCGGTAAGGAGCCGGAGTTCGTCGATGGCCTTCGCGTAACCGACGCCGAGACGCTCGAAATCGTGCGCATGGTGCTCGTCGGCAAGATCAACCGCGACCTCGTTGCGACGATCAATAGCCAGGCGGGCGAGGAGCCGGTCGCGGTCGGCGTGTCGGGCGAAGACGCGGGACTGCTAACAGTGACTCCGGCGGATTCGGCGCTCGGCTTCGTCGGCAACGTCACCAGCGTCCGCGCCGAGCTGCTCCACCGCCTGCTCGATGACGGCCTCGCGCCCGTGGTCTCGACGGTCGGCGCGAACGCCCAAGGGCAGCCGTACAACGTCAATGCCGACGAGGCGGCGCGCGCGATCGCGGTAGCGATGAAGGCCGAGAAGATCGTCTATTTGACCGCCGCTCCGGGCCTTCTCGAAGACGTCGAAGACGAGTCCAGCCTGGTGCAGCGGCTGACCGCGGCCGAGCTGCGCGAACGGCTCGGCTCGGCGTCGGTCGGCAAGGGCATGATCCCCAAGCTTCGCGCCTGCGCCGATGCGGTCGAGCAGGGCGTGGGCTTCGCGCACATCATCGACGGCCGAGTCCATCATTCGCTGCTGATCGAGCTTCTTACCGATCGCGGCGTCGGGACGATGGTGCGCAAGGAGAAGAGCTGGTGAAGCACCTCCTCGCGATACGCGACCTGAGCGCCGCCGATCTTCATTCGATCCTCGCTCTGTCGAAGAGGCCGACGCCGCCGCGTCTGCTCGCGGACAAGGGCGTCGCGCTTTATTTCGAGAAAGCGAGCGCGCGCACCCGCAACTCGATGGAACTGGCCGCGGCGCAGCTCGGCGGGCATCCGGTCTATCTTCAGCCGGCGGAGCTCGGCATCGGAACGCGCGAGAGCGTCGCCGATGTCACACGGACGCTCGCCTGCTACCACGCGATCATCGCCGCGCGGGTGTTCGATCACGGGCTGCTCGAGCAAATGGCCGCGCTGGACGCCGCACCGGTGCTCAACATGCTCTCGGCCTCCGACCACCCGCTCCAGGCGCTGGCCGATTTGCTGACGATCGAGCAGCTGATTGGCCGGATCGACGGCGCGCGCGTGGCTTTTATCGGCGAGGGCAATAATGTGGCTCGCTCGCTTGCCGAGGGATGCGCGCTGGCCGGCGCTCGATTGACGATCGCAAGCCCGTCCGGCCACGGCTTCGACGGCGATTTCGCCGACGTTCGCGAGGTGAGCGATCCCCGGGAAGCGGTCGAAGGCGCCGACATCGTCTACACCGACGTGTGGGTGTCCATGGGCGGCGAAGAAAGCGGGGAACGCCGCGCCGCGTTCGAGCCCTATCAGGTCGACGAAGCGCTGATGGCACGCTCGCCCAACGCCTGGTTCATGCACTGTCTGCCCGCGCGCCGGGGCGAGGAAGTCACCGCGCCCGTGATCGACGGTCCGCGCTCGGCGGTCTGGCGCCAGGCGACGAACCGGATGCATACCGCGCGCGGCGCGATGCTGTGGCTGATGGGCGAAACCCGATGACCAAGAAGAAGCTGAAGGTGGTGCTCGCTTATTCGGGCGGGCTCGACACGTCGATCATCCTCAAATGGCTGCAGACCGAATATGACGCCGAGGTGGTGACCTTCACCGCCGATCTCGGCCAGGGCGAGGAGGTCGAGCCGGCGCGGCGCAAGGCGGAGATGCTCGGTGTTCGCCCCGAAAACATCTTCATCGAGGATCTGCGCGAGGAGTTCGTGCGCGACTTCGTCTTCCCGATGTTCCGCGCCAACACATTGTACGAGGGCCAATATCTGCTCGGCACGTCGATCGCCCGGCCGCTCATCGCCAAGCGCCAGATCGAGATTGCGCGCGCCGTCGGCGCCGATGCCGTCTGTCACGGCGCCACCGGCAAGGGCAACGACCAGGTCCGCTTCGAGCTCGGCTATTATGCGCTCGAGCCCGACATACGCGTGATCGCGCCGTGGCGCGAATGGCAGTTCGCCAGCCGCGAGGCGCTGCTCGACTTCGCCGAGAAGCACCAGATCCCGATTGCCAAGGACAAGCGCGGCGAAGCGCCGTTCTCGATCGACGCCAATTTGCTGCACTCGTCGTCGGAAGGCAAAGTGCTCGAGGACCCAGCGGCGGAAGCGCCCGAACATGTTCACCAGCGCACGATTGCGCCCGAGGACGCGCCCGACAGTCCGACCGTCGTCACCATCGACCTCGAACGCGGCGATCCCGTGGCCGTCGATGGCGAGCGCCCGTCCCCGGCGGCGCTGCTCGCGAGGCTTAACCAGCTTGGCCACGACAATGGCATCGGCCGCCTCGACCTGGTCGAAAACCGCTTTGTCGGAATGAAGTCGCGCGGGGTGTACGAGACGCCCGGCGGCACGATCCTGCTCGCCGCCCATCGCGGGATCGAGAGCATCACGCTCGACAGCGGCTCGATGCATCTCAAGGACGAGCTGATGCCGCGCTACGCGAAGCTGATCTACAACGGCTTCTGGTTCTCGCCCGAGCGCGAAATGCTCCAGGCGGCGATCGACAAGAGCCAGGAGCATGTCAGCGGGCGAGTCACGTTAAAGCTCTACAAAGGCAATGCGACGGTGGTCGGCCGGGAGAGCGCGGAATCGCTCTACGACCAGGATCTCGTCACGTTCGAGGAGGGCAGCGGCGCCTACGACCAGCGTGATGCCGCGGGGTTCATCAAGCTCAACGCGCTGCGTCTGCGCACCCTGGCGCAAAGGCAGCGGAAACTAGAGTCCTAGTTCCGCTCGCGCTCTTGCGACCTGCGCACGCACACGTTCGGGGGCGGTGCCACCGTAGCTGGTGCGGCTGCGCACGGACGCGTCGACGCTGAGCACTTCGCGCACCCGCTCGCCGATACGCGGATCGATCTGCTGGAACGCATCGAGCGGAAGTTCGGCGAGGGCGCAGCCGCGCTCCTCGGCGGCCTTGACCGCGCGGCCGGTGATGTGGTGCGCTTCGCGGAATGGAACGCCGGCTTCGCGCACCAGCCAGTCGGCAAGATCGGTTGCCGTCGAATAGCCCTGGGCCGCGACCTCGCGCATCCGTTCGGGCACGAACGCGATCGTTGCCGTCATGCCGGTCAGCGCTTCGAGCGACAGCATGAGCAGGTCGCGCGCCTCGAACACCGGCTCTTTGTCGTCCTGCATGTCCTTGGAATAAGCGAGCGGCAGGCCCTTCATCGTCACCATCAGCGCGGTCAGCGCGCCGATGATCCGGCCGCAATGGCCGCGCACC
>JBDTXI010000104.1:0-2296 GCA_040006255.1 Sphingomicrobium sp. | reverse complement strand
GCGTCGATCCTCGAATCCGAAGGCATGCGCCAGTCCGAGATCCTCCGCGCCGAGGGCGAAAAGCAGGCGCGAATCCTCCAGGCTGAAGGGCAGAAGGAGGCCGCCTTCCGCGACGCCGAAGCGCGCGAACGCTCCGCCCAGGCGGAGGCGAATGCGACCAAATCGGTTAGCGACGCCATCGAGGGTGGGAGCGCCCAGGCAATCAACTATTTCATCGCTCAAAAATACGTCGAGGCATTGGGTCTGTTTGCGACTTCGCCCAATGCGAAGACGATCCTGTTCCCGGTCGAGGCGACGCAACTCATCGGCACGCTCGGCGGAATCGGCGAGCTCGCCAAGGAGGCTTTCGGCGAGGCCAGCGGCAAATCGGCGCCGGCGACTCGCGCGAAGGCGCTTCCGACAGTCCCCGAAAGCAAACAATGAATTTTTTAGGCGGAATCGATCCCGGCTGGCTGTGGCTCATCGGCGGCGTCGTGCTGCTCATCGCCGAAATCATCGCGCCCGGCTTCTTCCTCGTTTTCGTCGGCGCCGCGGGAATCGCGACGGGGCTGTTCACCATGCTGTTCGGCCTTGGCGCGGCCCCGCAATTTGCGTTGTTCGCGCTGTACGCGGTGATCGCCGTGATGCTCGGCCGGCGCTTCTACGCCAATCGCGCGTCCGACAGCGCCGATCCGCTGTTGAACGACCGCGCGGCGCGACTCGTCGGAAAGGTCGTGACGGTGGTCGCCGCCGTCGACGAGCATGTCGGCCGAGTCCGCGTCGGAGATGGCGAATGGAGCGCCCGCGGCGGACCCGCGGCCGCCGGCGAGCGCGTTCGCATCACCGGCGTTGACGGCAATTGCCTGAGCGTCGAAATCGTCCGTCCCCTTCCGCCCGCCTGACCGGAGCTTTTCCTTGGCCCAGATGAAATTCACGCGCCGCGAAACCGTCGCCGGTATCGGCGCAGCCGTCGCTCTGCCGTTGCTGGCGCAATCCTCGCGCTTGTTCGCGCAGGCCAAGCTCCCGGCGACCGACGCCCAGGCGAGCTCGCTGCTCGACTCGGTTGCGGAAAACATCCTTCAACTCGGGCCCGAAGGCGCGACGTCGCTCGGGATCGACACCGGTCGCCGGGCGTGGATGCGGGCGAGGCTGAGCGGCCATAGCGCCGCCGGCCAGCGGCGGGTCGCCGCCACGGTCAAAACCGATCTCGCGCGGCTCGAAGCCGTTGATGAATCGCGCCTCTCCTTCCCCGTGCGCACCAGCGTCGAGGTCGTCCGCAGCGCCTACCGCACCGCGCTCGAGGGTTTCGCCTTCCCCTACGGCGACGTCGCCGTTGGCGGCTATCGCAACACGCCCTACGTCGTGATCCAGAACGTCGGCGCCTACATCGACACGCCGAACTTCCTCGACACCGATCATCCGGTCGAGACCGCCTCCGACGCCGAGGCCTATCTCAGCCGGCTCGCCCAACATCCGCGCCAGCTCGACGGCGAGCTTGAACGCCTCCGCTCGGCGCGCGCGCAAGGCGTGGTTCCGCCGCGCTTCCTTGCCGACAAGACGCTCGCCCAGCTCGGGATTGCCGCCAAGAACGCGCACAAGGGAGGAACGCTCGTCGACTCACTCGTCCGCCGCGCCAAAGAGAAGAAAATCCCAGGCGACTGGGAAGCGCGCGCCCGCAAGATCGTCACCGGACAGGTTGCGCCCGCGCTCGAACGGCAGATCGCCGAGCTTCAGGCCGAACGCTCGGTCGCCAAGGACATCGCCGGCGTGTGGGCGTTGCCTCGCGGCGAGGAATATTACCGCTGGGCGTTGAAGGCTTCGACCACCACTAATCTCTCGCCCGACGAGGTCCACCAAATGGGCCTCGACCAGCTCAAGGAGCTGCAGGGGCGAATGGATCCGATCCTCAAGAGCCTCGGCTACACCCAGGGCTCGATTGGCGACCGCATGAAGGCGGTGGGCAAGGACCCGAGTTACAAGTTCAGCGAAGGCGACAAGGGCCGGGCCGAGATCATGGCCTACATCCAGGAGCGGCTGCGGATCATCCGCGCGCAGCTGCCGCGCGCGTTCGGGGTGCTTGTCCCGGGGCACCTTGAGGTCAAGCGCATGTCGCCCGAACAGGAACCGGGCGCACCCGCGGCCTACGGGGGCGCGGGATCGATCGACGGCAAGATCCCCGGCAAGTTCTGGATCAACCTTCGCGACACCAGTTTGCACAGCAAGTACAGCCTGCCCGACCTCGCTTCGCATGAAGCCATCCCTGGCCACGTGTGGCAGGGCGAATATGCCAACAAGATGCCGCTCATCCGCACCTTGC
>JBDTXI010000103.1:0-36964 GCA_040006255.1 Sphingomicrobium sp. | reverse complement strand
CCGACGACAAGCAGGTCCACGACATCGGCGGGATCATGGGCGGCGAGGATTCGGGGGTCGGCGCCGACACCACGGATGTGATGCTCGAGGTCGCTTTTTTCACGCCCGAGCGGATCGCGCGATCTGGCCAGTTCCTCGGCCTTTACAGCGACGCCCGCACCCGCTTCGAGCGCGGCGTCGATCCGGCCTTCCTCGACGGGGGTTTGGCAATTCTGACGGGACTGGTCGTGGATATCTGCGGCGGCAAACCCTCGGCGGCCATCCGCGCCGGCGAAGCGCCGGTCGAGCAACGAACGATCGTCTTCGATTACGCGCGAACCAAGGCGCTGGGCGGGATCGACGTCGCCGAACAGCGCCAGCGCGGCATCCTCGAAAGCCTCGGCTTCTCCGTAAATGGCAACGAAGTGACCATCCCGACGTGGCGGCGTGACGTCGAAGGTCCGGCGGACCTGGTCGAGGAGGTGCTCCGCATAACTGGTTACGACCAGGTTTCGGCCACGCCGCTGGACCGAGCGCCCGGTGTCGCAAGACCGACCGCGACCCGGTCCCAGCTGATGGATCGGCGCGTTCGCCGAACGGCGGCGGCGCGGGGCCTCGACGAAGCCGTGACATGGAGCTTCATTTCCGATCGCGAAGCCGCCGCCTTTGGCGGTAAGTGGAGGCTGGCCAATCCGATCAGCGAAGAGATGATGGTCATGCGGCCATCGCTCCTGCCGGGCTTGATCGCCGCGGCCCGGCGGAACCTTGCCCGCGGCGCGTCTTCGGTCCGGCTGTTCGAAGTCGGGCGCCGCTATCTCGACGATGCTGAGCATCAGTCATTGTCGCTGCTTCTCGCCGGCGAAAAGCGCCCGCGCGATTGGCAAGCCGGCAAGGCGCAGCCGTTCGACGCGTTCGACGCGAAGGCCGAGGCCCTCGCGCTGCTCGCCGCGGCCGGCGCGCAGACCGCTAACCTGCATGTCTTGTCCAACGCCGGCTCGACCTGGCACCCGGGCCGCTCCGCCAGGCTCGGACTGGGACCCAAAACGATCGTGGCCAGCTTCGGCGAGCTTCACCCGCGCCTGCAACGGGAACTGGATGCGCCCGCCGGGGCCGTCGTTGCGGAAATCTATCTCGACGCGATCCCCGCCGCCCGTTCCAGCGGGCACGCGCGGCCGGGCTTTGCGCCGCCGGCGCTGCAGCCGGTGACGCGCGACTTCGCCTTCATCGTCCCGGCGGAGCTGCCCGTGGACTCCCTGCTGCGCGCGATCCGCGGCAGCGACAAAGCCGCGATTACGGCGGTGCGGCTGTTCGACCGTTTCGAAACCAAGGAAGGGCTCTCGCTTGCGGTCCAAGTCACGCTTCAACCGGCGGAAAAGAGCTTCACCGACGAGCAGATCGGCGAAATCGCGAAACGGATCGTCGCCGCGGCCGAGAAATCAGGCGCGCGCCTTCGCACCTAATTCCAGCGCGTTGATGGCGCGGTGAACGCGGCCTTCGATATCCTCGCGCTTCAGTCCCGGCGGAATCGTTTCGCCGACCAGGAAGGTCACAATGCCGTTCCGCTTGACCAGCCCGCGCCCCCACAGCCGGCCACTGTCCACTGCCACCGGAACCACCGGGAGGCCAAGCGCGCGATACAGGCCAGCGAATCCCGGGCGCAGCGGCGGAGTGCCGCCGGGCGCCACCCGCGTGCCTTCCGGAAAAATCAAAATTGGTCGTCCCGACGCGGTGGCATCCTTGCCGGCGAAGACCAACTCGCGCAGCGCTTTCGCGCCTGAGCCACGCTCTACGGGAATGACGCCATAACATCGCGTCATCCAGCCGAAGAGCGGGAGGTCGGCGAGTTCTTTCTTGAGCACGATGATTGGGGACATGGACAGGCGCAGCATCTCCAGAGTCTCGAACATCGACTGATGCTTGACCGCGATCAGATGAGGGCCGGGCGGAATGGACCCGATCACCCGCGTTTCGATCTCGAGCACATGGCGGCACAGCCAGTGGTTGAGATCGATCCAGTTGAGCACGACCGCGATCGCGGGCCGCCGGCCGAACAGGCTCGCGACGAGCCCGACCAGTACCAAGAGGAATGTCGCGGGGTAGAAAATCGCCGCGAACAACAGCGACCGGAGAAGCGGCATCAGATGTCAGCCCATACCGCGACGCGGCGCAGCACGAGTTTGTTATATTCGCCGAACAAGGTGAGGAAGCTCGGCTCCGTCGATACGCCGTCGGTGACCAGCCGGTGTTTGCTTCCGAGCACTTTCTGGAACTCGTACCGCGCCCGGCGCATATGCCAGTCGCTGGTGATTAGCCGGACCGAATGGAACTGGTGCTGCGCCAGCCAGCGGTTCGCTTCCTCGGCATTGGAACGCGTGTCCACAGACTCACTGCCGAGATCGACGCAGCAGGCGATGAGCTTGCCGCTCCCGCCCAGCCGCCGGGCAATGTCGGCCTTGGTCACTGAAGGATCCGCGCCGGCGACGAGCAGGCGGCCCGCCTTCCCGTCGCGAAGCACGGCGACCGCATGCTCGAGCCGCCCGCTTCCGCCGGTGAGGACCACGGCAGCGTCGGTTGGGCCCGCGGTCTGCGCCGCCGGCTTGCCGAGTGTGAAAGCGAAGACGACGAAGCCGAGCGCATAAAGCAGTGCGAAAAGGGACGCGAGGCGGGTGATCATAGAGCCTGCCGCAATGCCGTCAGAACGGCCGTTCGGGCAACCCACGTAGCAAGAACCGTAAGCGCTACAGGGAGAAGCGCGAGCACCAGCAGATCGACCGCGCGCAGAGTCGCCCCACCGGTCAGATCACCCGCGAACGCCGCTCCCGCGGAGAGGAGCAGGAGGACGAGCGCCGCCGCGACCGCGCCGACGACACTGCCGATGAATGCGTCGATGGCGATCTTGCGCTGGAACAGGTTGGTAACCTGGAGGTCGGTTGCGCCGATGCCGTGCATCACCTCGATAGTGAAGCGGTGCGTGTCGAGTGCTCCGCGCGCGGCCAGGACCACGGCCGCCGAAGCGGCGGCACTGAGCAGGAGGACAAGCCCGAAGGCGACCCACTGCAGCACGCGCAGGGAACGGAGCAAGGGCCCCACGGCCTCGCTGTGCGCGGCAATACGCGCCGCCGGCGCGACCGCCTGAACGCGCCTCTGGATGGCGTCGAGATCCACTCCGCGCTGAACGTCGAAATTGATCAGCGCGGGCACCGGTAGATCGGAACTCTGCGCGGCCGGGCCCAGCCAGCGCTCCAGCGTGCGCCGCATTTCACGTTCCGGAACAACCTGGACGGCCGCCACTCCCGGAGCCGATCGCACCGCGCCCGCAAGCGCGTCGAGATTGGTACCGCCGCCCGGAACTTCAACCGAATAACGCGCCTGGATGGCGGTCGAGAGCACGCCCGCCGTGTTGGCCAGCGCTAGGCCGGCGGCGGCGATGATCATGATCGAAAAGCTCATGATCGCGACGACCCAGGCCGTCGGGCCGCGCAGCCGCGCGTCGCCCAATAGCCGCCGTTCGGACGGCGAAGCGAACAGCCAGCCGAGCATCAGGCGCTGCCCTGCGGCGGCCGCGGCGGGTTCTTGAGGGTCCCGGTCGGGTCGACCATCGTGCCGTTCTCGAGCCGGATCAGCCGCGCGCCCGGAGTCGCGCTGATCAGGCCTACGTCGTGCGTGGCGACGACGACGGTTGTCCCCAGCCGGTTCAACGCCGTGAACAGATGCAGCAGCCGTTGCGCCATTTCCGCGTCGACGTTCCCCGTCGGCTCATCGGCGACCAGTAGGTCGGGGCGGTTGATCACCGCGCGCGCGATCGCCACCCGCTGTTGCTCGCCCCCCGACAGCGTCGGCGGCCGGGCGCTTGCCCGATCGGCGAGGCCGACCCAGGCGAGCATCTCACGCACCGGCCCTTCGATCGTCTCGTCGTTCGCTCCCGCAATCCTCAGCGGAAGCGCGACATTGTCGAAGGCAGAGAGGTGGCGAACCAGGCGAAAGTCCTGGAACACGACGCCGATCCGGCGGCGATATTGCGGCAAGGCATCGCGCGGCGCTTCGGTGAGCTCGTCGCCGAACAGGCGAATCCGGCCCCGCGTCGGCCGCTGTGCGAGATAGAGAAGTTTGAGCAGCGAGGTCTTGCCCGCGCCCGATGGGCCGGTGAGGAAATAGAATCCGCCCTGTCCGAGGCTGAAGTCGAGGTCGCGCAGCACTTCGGCGCCTGTGCCGTAGCGCAAGCCGACGCTGTCGAATTCGGCGATGTCAGACAGTTTGCTTTCCCCTCCGCCGCCACCTTGCCAAGCCCGGCGCATTCTTGTTTACCCGGTGTGCACCGTCCCGGAAGAGGGCTTTTTGTCGCAATGATCCTCACCTGCCCGAATTGCGCAACGCAATATGTGGTGAAGGACGGCGCAGTGCCGCCGCAGGGGCGGCAGGTGCGCTGCGCCAATTGCAAGCACAGCTGGCACCAGGATCCGGAGCCCGGCGCCGGGCTCAATGCGCCCGCCGACGAGACTGACACGGTCGCCGAGCCGGACACTGCCAAGGGTTGGGACAGCGCCGCCGAGGCGGAGACGGTCGCCGAGCCGGATTCCATCGCCGAGGCGACCTTGATCGAACCCCGTAGTGGACCTGAAGCGGAAGAGCGCGCCTATGAAGAGGCAATGCTCGAAGGTGAGCCGGCCGAAACTTTGCCTGAGTCGGGCGAATCGCCTTCAGCTCGCGCCGAAGAAGCGGCGAACGTCTTCGCGGAGCAGCGGGCGCAGAAGGTTTCGGCCGATTTCGACACGGCCGACACAATGGGAACGTCCGCGGCTCCAGCTCCCGACTGGACCGCGCCGCCTGAAGCTGAACCCGCTGACGATGAATTCAGCCCGTTCCCAACCGCAGGCGAGAACGAAGCTCGGCGCACGAGCCCCGCTTTCGTTATCCTGATCCTTATCGTCCTCGCCGCTGCGCTGGCGGTGGGAATCTATTTCATCGCGCCGCCCGAGTGGAAGGCGCGGCTCGGCGTCGGCACAGGCGCGACCAGCCAGCTGGCGCTGGTCACGACGCACATGGACCGCCAGCAGCTGGCGAGCGGCAACCAACTGCTGACCGTGACCGGCCGAGTGATTAACCCGACCGGAAGCGAGCAGGATGTGCCGCCGCTCCACGCGGAGATCCGGACCCACACCGGAAAGATCGTCTACAGTTGGATCATCGATCCGCCAGCGAGAACCCTCGCGCCCGGCGCAAGCGCGAGCTTCAACAGCGCCGAAGTCAATGCGCCGGCCGGCGGCGACGAGCTCACGATCACTTTCGGTGAGCCCAAAGCCTGAGGGCTTTCCGCCAGTTACTGGAATTCGATGAGCTTTGCGGGCTGCCGCAAGCCAGCGGTTTTGATAACGGTCTCGCGGGCCCGCGGAACGTCGCCGCCTTGCTCCGTGCCGAAGCTCAGGCGGACCCCGTTGATGACCCGCACGGTCGCGACCGCCTGCATCGATAAGCCCCTGCTCACGCCGGTATGTGCCGGCGCTGCAGCGATGATTGCGGCGGCCAAAAGGAACATTGCGCGGGGATAAGGCCCCGGCGGGAAAATGGTAAAGAAAGTCTTAAGATCGGTCCCGATGCGGGACGAAAGTGGCGCAGCGGAGGTGGCATTGCGCGCCTGTCGGGCCTTTGCTAGACGCCGCGCCCTGCCGGGCGGCGATCATCCTCGCCTCCATTCTCATGACGTGCGGTCGTGGCGGAACTGGTAGACGCGCAGCGTTGAGGTCGCTGTGGCCGCAAGGCCGTGGAAGTTCGAGTCTTCTCGACCGCACCATTTTCGCGTTCACCAGCGTACGCTCCCAACCACAAAGCGGCGTAAAATGCCCTCCGTAAACATGCTAAACCGTGTCGCCGGCGGCCGTTGCCGCTCGTCTCCGTTCGTCAAGCGGCGAGGATATCGTCGGGAAGATCACAAGCGCAATCGCCACGCGCTCCGCAATTCAGGGTGAAGGTGATTTATCTGCGACGACTGTCTGCCGCTGCTCTCCAAGTCCGTCGATGCCCAGCCGAATGATGTCGCCCGGCTTCAGGAAGACAGGCGGCTTCTGGCCCATTCCGACGCCGGGTGGAGTGCCCGTCGAAATCACGTCGCCTGGGAAGAGCGTCATAAACCGACTGATGTAGCTCACCAGGAAGCCGGGCTTGTAGACCATCTTCGCGGTCGAGCCGTCCTGATAGCGATGGCCATTGACCTCCAGCCACATCGCGAGACCGCCGGGGTCGCCGACTTCGTCGGGAGTGACGAGCCACGGGCCAATCGGTCCAAACGTGTCGCACCCCTTACCCTTGTCCCACGTGCCGTGTCGCTCGAGCTGGAATTCGCGTTCGGAGACGTCGTTCACGATGCAATAGCCGGCAATATGCTGCGGAGCTTCGGCTTCGCTCACATATTTGGCGGTCGATCCGATCACGACTCCGAGCTCGACTTCCCAGTCGGTCTTGGCCGAGCCGCGCGGCAGACGAACGTCGTCGTTGGGTCCAATGATGGCGCTTGTCGCCTTCATGAAAAGCACCGGCTCCGGCGGAACGACGGCGCCGGTTTCAGCCGCATGGTCGGAATAATTGAGCCCGATGCAGAGGAACTTGCCGACCGAGCCGACGCACGGACCGAGGCGTGGATCGCCCTCGACGACAGGCAAAGAGACGGGGTCCAGCGCAGCCAGCGCAGCGAGATTGCCGGGTGTCGTGTCGCCGCAGATATCCTCCACATGACCGGAGAGATCGCGCAGCCGGCCATCGTTGTCGACGAGCGCGGGCCGTTCCAGGCCGGGGGGTCCGTAACGTGCGAGCTTCACTGCTGGAGTCCATAGATTCGGCGAGCGTTGGAGTCGAACACCGCCTTGTGGTGCCCAGCGGGAACCATCCGCCGGTATTGATTGAGCCAGCTCGCGTAATCGCCGGCAAGGGTGAGCACCGGCCAGTCGCTCCCCCAGATCAGCCGCTCGGCCCCGAAGGCGTTCCACAGTCGATCGGAGACAAGACCGATAGCGTCCGCAGGCGCTCTGGGCGGGTACACGGTCACGAGTCCCGACAGCTTGCAGGAGACGTTGGGCAGGCGCACGAGCATGTCCATCTGTTCGGACCAGGGACCGAGGTCGGTCGGAACCGGCTTCGCCCCGTGAACGATCACGATGCTGAGGTCCGGGTGACGCACGGCGAGTTTGAACAGCGACGGCAGGTGGCGCGGTCGGACGAAAGCGTCGAGCACGAGTTGAAGCGCGGTCATGGCCGCGAAGGCCGGGTCGAGCTCGGGCGCATCGTACCAATCCGCTTCGCGGTCCTGGACCATTGGTCTGAGACCAAGCAGCCGGTAATTCAAGGCGAGCCGGCCGATGCCTGTCGCAGCGTCGGCGCCCGCGAAATCGATCCAACTGACCACACCGGCGATCAGCGGATGATTGGCGATGGAGAGGAGCCAGGCGGTGTCGGCATCGTCCTCTTGGCTTTGGACGAGGATTGCACGATCGACTCCCCCCGCAAGTGCCACTTCGCTCAAATCTTCGAGCGTGACGTCATGGTAGATCGGAGCGAGATCGGGCGTCGGCCACGTGCAGCCATTCCGGCCGAGGCTCCACAAGTGAACGTGGGCATCGATCACGCGAGCGCTGGTTCGGCTTGCCGCCCGCGCCGCATCACCATCGCGAAGGCGGCGACGGCGACGGCGACGAAGCAGGTCAAGGGCACCAGCATTGCGAAGCGAATGTGTCCCGTCGCGTCCGTGGCGGTTGGTGGCGGACATGAGCCCGGCCGAGATCGTCCGTCTAATCGACTTCCGCTACCTCACCGACTGCATCACGCCGGAAGAGGCGTTGAAGCTCCTAGCGGCCCGCTCCGCGGGCAAGTCCAGCCGGATCGGCAAGCTCGAGGCGCATGGTTATCCAAGCTACACCACGTCCGCCGGATGGATCGGCTATTCGGATGCGAAACTCGGCGAACTTTGTCGCGCGGCGGTCGATCAGGGCTTCAACCATCTGAAGCTCAAGGTCGGCCGATCGGTCGAGTCGGACTTTCGGCGGTTGCAGATCGCGCGCGATGCAATCGGACCCGAACGGAGGTTGATGATCGACGCCAACCAGGTTTGGGAAGTGGGCGAGGCCATCGATTATGTCCGCGCTTGAGCTTCGCCCAACCGTGGTTCATCGAAGAACCAACCAGTCCCGATGACATTGAGGGTCACCGCAAGATTCGCGAGGCAATCGCCCCCGTGAAGGTGGCCAGCGGCGAAATGTGTCAGAACCGAATCCTCTTCAAACAGTTCATCATGCGCGGGGCCATCGACGTCGTTCAGCTCGACAACTGCCGGCTCGGGGGCCTCAATGAGGTACTGGCGGTCCTGTTGATGGCTGCGAAATATGATCTGCCGGTTTGTCCGCACGCCGGTGGAGTCGGTCTGTCGGAATATGTGCGGCAGCTGGCGATGATCGATTATCTCTGCCTCTCGGCAACGACCGAGGGGCGCGTGGCCGAATACGTCGAGCACCTGCGCGAGCATTTCCTTACTCCGCCAGTCATCCGAAACGGCAATTACATGCCGCCGTCGCAGCCCGGCTTTTCAATTCAAATGACCGATTCGACGCTCGCAAGCTTCTCTGCTCCCCTCGGCGCTGCCGCCTGACTCCTTTCAGAAGACGCTCACCAGATTCAGAGCGGATCACAAGTCGAGGGTGGGAGCACGCGCTATCGGACCAGCCGCTGCAGGGTTGTGCATTTGGTTCGGTTCGTCTCGACCGCACGAGAAATGACGCCGACCTGCTCTAAGCAAGTCGGACCGCCGCTCAAACTCTGTTGTGATTGCGGCTATGGGCTTGCCGCGGCTGCACCAGCCGACGCGAGCACCGGCGTTGGCTTGGCCTGGATGCCGCCCAGTCGCGCGACCGTCTTGTCGGCCGTGATTTCGACCCGCACCCCGAGCACGTCGAGCACCTTCGCCGCCACCGCGGATTCCTTCGCGATCCGGAGGGTGTAGGTGCCGTAGGCGACGCGTTCGAAGAGGAAGAAGCCGTCGAAGTCGGTTCGCGCCGTGCCCACGACCTTGGCAGCCGAGTCAACCAACTCGAGATCCAGCCCCTCGAAGCCAAGGCCGCCGCTCTTGACGATCGCGCCTTCGACGTCGCCGCCGCCCACCAGGCCGATCTGGACATCCGCCGGCACGCCCGGGCGCGGCACTACGACCTGGAGCGCCTTTCTCGGCACCAGCATCGGATCGGCGAGGCTGGTCTGGTCGACGCCGATAGCGATCGGCGAGTAAGCGGTGAGGCCGCCGACGGTGACCGACCCGCTGGCGTCGGTTGGGCGTTGAGCCTGAACGGTGCCGGTGGTGATCAGCGCGCCCTTTTCGAACGGCTCATTGGGATCGTGGACGCCATTGTCGTTGAGATCGCGATAGACGACCGCGTGCACCGCCCCGGCCTGCGCCAACGGCAACCGCGAGAGCGTGATTCCGTGGCGTGGATCGAGCGAGAAGTTGAGATTGACGCCGAACGCGACCGATCCGTCACTCGCCGCTTCTCCGGTGAGCGCGATTGCCACGCTGTTGAACCTTCGGACATGCGTGACCTTGGCGCGGGCGCGTTTGCTTTGCGCGTCGTACGCGAGGTCGCCTTCCCAATCGACTTTTTCGGACGCCGACCAGTACGCCGACAGCTCCGCCGTCTGGAACCGCGCAACCGGCGTTAGATCGAAGCTGCTCTCCGCGCGCAGGCGCACGTTGCCGATGCGCCCAGTGCCGATGAGACCGACACTGAATTCGCCCGGCGGCCCTGAGCCCGATGCCAGATACTGCTTCTTGTAGACGATGTCGGTCGCCAGATTGAAGCGGTCGAGATTGGCTGACAGGCGGGCCGCGGCTTCGAGCTGCGTCGCCGCGTTGCGCTGCTGCGTAATATGCACCTCGGCATGCGCCGGGAGCACGGTACGGCCGATGCGGAGCGGCGCGTCGACAGCGAGTCGCGCATCGCGAATGCTCTGCCGCGCCCCGCTACGCAAATGAAAATCGTTTGCAACAAGTGCTTCGGCGCGTACGTTCACGGTGCCGAATTTGCCCAGCATCTGCGCATGCGCGGCCATTCCGCCGTTCGATTCGCGGGCGGCCCCAAGTTCGACCAGCGCCGGGCCGATCGAGCGCCGGACGTTGCCCTCAATGAAGGTCAGCCGCTCGTCGCCGATCAGCATCGCGCGGGCGAGCACGCCCACCGACGTTCGGTCGTCGATGCCATGCTCGAGCGCAACCGCCGCCTGGCCCTTGGGTTGGGTCGACCCATCCGGCGGTTTTTCAAGCTCGACGATGTCGCGCCCCGGCTGGTTGAACCCGGCCCAGTACCATGTCTTGCCGGCGGGGACGTTGTCCTGCCCGACATTGACCACCTCGTCGCGGGTGCGGATTTGGCCCTGAGGGCCGTACAGGATGATCTGGATCTGGTTTTCGCCGTAGAAAAGCTGCACATCTTCAAAGACATAGCGCTGAGTGCCATTGGCCTTGGCGAATGCGAGCAGTTCGCCGTTGCGGTAAATCTCGGCTTCCCAGCCGGTCGGCAGATCCCCCTCGAAGCGCGTGCGGTCGAATGCGGCGCGCGTCGCCAGCGGGCGGTTGGTGATCACCGCTCCGCGGCCCGCGGCCACCGACCCGGTGAGGCCGCTGTCGAAGCCCTCGACGTCGCCCATTCCGAAATGCGTCGCGTGGAGCGGCCCGAGCAGCCCGCCGTCCGGGTCGGAGCGATAGGCGCGAAGGCGAAGCAGGCTCGGCTTGCCCTTTTGCGTGGTGGTAATCTGTGCGTCGTAGGAGAGTTGCGCGATCTCCCCCGCGGCAAAGATCGAGCTCTGCCGGTCGACGCGCATGCCGTCGCTGGCGCGATAGGTGACGCCGGCGCTGACGACGAAGTCGAGCGCCGGCGCGCGCCACATCCGGTAGGGCACGCGCACTTGCGGCAGGCTGCCCAGGTCGAAGCTGGCCTTGCGAATGTGCGCGGCGCGCTGCTGCCGTTCCATCGCCAGCTCGACCGGCAGCTTGGCCTCGGACTGCAGCACCAGGACCGAGCCGGTGGTGACGGGTTTCACGCCGATCCCGAACCAGCGCGACAATGCCGCGGTCTGGACGCACCAGCCCTCCGGCGTCTCGCGGATAGTCTGCGGCGCAAGGTTTTCCGTCTTTCCGGCGTAGGCGACCGTCCCCCCGCCGTAATCGATCGAGATCCGGTTGCCCTCCTTGAACGCCCAGCCGCTCGCCTTGCGGGCGGTCAGATCGATCCGCATCGGCACGTCAAGCGTCGTGAGAAAGTCGCCTAAGACGACACATGTGCCCTCGGGCGTGTTGTAGGCACGCACTCCGTCGCCGAGACGAAGCTGGCGAATGTTGACGTCAAGCAGGAATTGATCGTCTGGGTCCGCTCGCCACCCCTTATCGGTGGCGGGAGGCGCGGACGCCGCGACACCGCCGGCGCACAGCGCCAGCAGTAGGGCGGCTTTCCGCAGCCATTTGCCGCGGCCATGCACCGAACGAGGTCCCCTGTGCCGGTCCCCGCCCTAGCGCAGCACAGCCTGAATTTCGGCGAGCACGTGCGACCCGTCGTCGAAGGTCTCGACATATTGGACGGTGACCGGTCCGGCGACGGCGCCCTTGTACGCGGGATTGACCGGGACCGAGACGTGCCGGCCGTTGATTTCGGTGTACACAGCGACCGCTTTCTGGAGCGCGATCGGATACTTGACGCCAGCCTTCAGCACGCGGACTTCGCCGAATGTCGATCGGGTACCTGACCGGCTAAGGTCCACAGAAACCACGGAATTTCCGCCTTTGCCCTTGTCGAGGTGGACGTTGGCGATGCCCGCCGTCGCCTGCAGATTGCCGAGGCGCACGATCACCGGGATGGTCACGCCGTAGACCGGGGTCAGCTGGAAGCGGAGGCCCTTCTCGGGCTCACTCGCCGCCGCCTGAACCACCGGCGTGGCCGGCGGGATCGCGCGGAACAGCAGGTGGACGCGATATTCTCCGTCGGGAAGCCCCTGCGGCGCCCGCGCGGCGATGCGGATCGCTTGCGGCTCATGCGGAGCAAGCGTGACCCGGCGCGGCGCGTAGATGATCATGTCCGCGGCCTTCTGGTCTTGCGCGGTCGGCTGGGTCACGTCGTTGAGCCCGCCGTCCTGATCCATCCGGCGAAACTCGACCGACACGCGGTAGACCGCCGGCTCTTCCCCGATATTGTTGAGCACGACCTCGGCGCCCTTGCGGCCGTCGAGCACGATGCGCGTCGGGGCAACGAGAAGGTCGCCGATTCCGGCTTCCGCCGGGGACGCAAAAGCGATGAGCGGTACCGCGGCAGCAGCGGCGGTAAAGAGTGACCTGGTCCAAAAATTCATGTCGGCGATCCCCACTTTGCTCCGTCCGGAGCGGTCGCCTCCACCATTGATCCATAATGGTTGATTTTCGGTCAACCATGACCCGTAAACGGGGAAAATTTGACGGGGCTTCGCCGGGGTTTTCAGTAATTGACGGTGACGTTGAAGGTGCCGACGTAAACGCCGCCGGCCGTGCTCGAGCTCAGCGCGATCGAGCCGCCAAGCGAGAAGTCCGTTCCCGGAGGGCCCGAGTTGGTCAGCGTGACCGAGCCGGGGTTGTCGACCACGAGCGTAAGCGTCTGGGTTGAATCGCTCTGGTTCACCAAAGTCACGTTGGGCGCGTTGATCGTGACGTTGGTGTTATTGGTCCCGCTGACATTATAGCTCGCGACCTGGGTTGCGCCGGTGCAGGTAAGTTTCGCGTTGGCGCAGCTGAAAGCGCCCGCCTTGCTGATCGCGACCGTTGCGCCCGACCAGGTCCCGGGAGCGAGGGTAATCGTGCCGAGATCGAGATTTTGCAGCCAAGTTAGGATCAGCGGCTTGACCACGTTGGCGTTGACCTGTGCCACCTGGCTCGCCGCGTTCGCAGGACCTGTGCCGGCGAAGACGCAGACCAGAAGGGCGATGAGCCTGGATGAGCGTCGCTGCAGCGGGCGCACGGGTCTCTCTTTCTCGCGAAGCGGCCTGCTCCAGCGATCGAGTTAGCGCCAGAATGGTTTATTTTCGGTCAACCACGAATGCGTAGCCGACAAAGAAAAGGAGCCGCCGACATCGGCGACCCCTCCTCTCTGAGCCCCCACTCGAGCTCTAATAGTCGACCGTTACGTTGAAGGTCCCGGTGTAGGTTCCGTCCGGCGTCGTCGAATTGAGCGTGATCGACCCGCCGAGGCCGAACACCAGTCCCGCCGATCCGGAATTGCCGAGATTGACGGTGCCCACCGGGGTGCCGGGCCGTGAGACCGTCATCAACAGAGTTCCGGAAGGTCCGGTGAGGGTGACGTCGGGCGCGGTGATCTTCACGTCCTGGTTGTTCGTGCCGGTCACCTTGTACTGCGCCGGCTTGGTGGCGTTGGTGCAAGTAACCTTGGTGCTCGCACCACCGTCGCAATTGAACGTGCCCGTTGGCGTGACGCTGACCGTAGCGCCCGTCCACGCGCCGGTATTGAGAATGATCGTTCCGAGATCGAGGTCCTGCTGCCACTGCAGCGTCAGAGGCTTGACGATGCGCGCGGTGCCGGTCGCATTCTGGGTCGGGCCGACCGCGAGCGCCGGGCTCGCTGTCAGGGCGACGGCCACGGCCGTCGCGGCAACGCATGCGCTTCGAAGGATTAGTGTCATTGGCCGAGTCTCCACTGGTTCATACCCGGCTGCCCGAGCATCGGTCGTTTGCCAGGTCGGAATTAACCCTAACCACTTTCAGTTTTCCTCAGGGCCTTGGTTAACGGCAGCTAAGGATTCTGTCGGAAATGGAGGTTCTGCGAGAGAGGTGCCGCCCGTGTTCACCGCGAAAATGGTTTACTGATACTCAACCGTAATCGGGAGATCGCCGCGATATTCACCATCAGCGTCGCCGCTGATGCGCACGCGCCCGCCGAACCGGAACGTCAGGCTCCCCGCCGAATCCAGGCGTGGGAGGGAGGGCAGATCGCTGGTCACGTCCTCGAAACTGATTTTGCCCCCGCTCAGCGAATAGAGCTCGATTTGCCTCGGCAGGTCGACCCGCACGGTGCGTCCAGGCTGCCCGTGGACAATGGCGGTTCCGACCATTGCGCGCGGACTGACGTTGGCAACCGTGCCCTCGGCGATGCTCGACCCGTCGGGGCGGATCGTTGCGGCGCCCTGCCCCTCTCCGGACAGGATCAGCCGGTCGAAGTTGAGGCTGCTCTCGATCTGCAGGCGGATGTCGTCGCCACCGCTTGGATCCTCATGCGAGGTCGATGGCTTGTCGCACAGGCGACATTGCGCGGCGGCCGGCCACGGCACTGCCGCGGCACTCGCCGCGAGCACAAGGCCAAGAAGCTTGGTGCCGCCCATCCCAGCCGCTCTATTGGTCAGAGGCTAAGACGGGGTTAACCGGCGGCTAACCCTACCTCGTACCGCAGGCCGGCGACCGCTCGTCTGCAAACGCTATTGTCGCGCCGCCCCCACCTTTCTATCCCCGCCTTCTGAATGGCCCGCACGCCCACCGCCAACGCCTCCTCGGGGCGCTCGACATTCAAGATGGTGCTGAAGAGCATGGTCTATGCGGCGCTGGTCGGTTTGCTGGCGCTGGGTGTCGCAGTCGCGGTCGCCACGGCATATCTGCCGAGCTACTCGTCTCTGACCAAGCGGTCCGACCTCGGCCAGATGATCAGGGTCCACGCCGCCAACGGCCAGGTCCTCGTTTCCATCGGCCCGAGCTTCGGCAAGTGGCTGCCCTACGACCAGATCCCAGCCGAAATGCGCGCGGCGATGATCTCGACCGAGGACCGCCGGTTCCGCAACCATATCGGGGTCGACCCGATCGGCATCGGGCGGGCAATCGTCTCGGCGCTCACCCAAAACCGTCGCGTCAGCGCGACCTCGACGATCACCCAGCAGCTTGCGCGCAACATCTTCCTGACCAACAACCGCAGCTTCGGCCGGAAGATCAAGGAAGGCATCCTCGCCCTCGCGCTCGAGAGAAAATTCAGCAAGGACCAGATCCTCGAGCTCTATCTGAACCGCGTCTATTTCGGCGGTGGCGCCTACGGCATCGACGCCGCGTCGCGGAAATTCTTCGGCCATAGCGCCGATCGGCTGAGCCTCGGCGAAGCGGCGATCATCGCCGGACTGGTCAAAGCACCGTCGAATTATTCCCCGACCGCCGACATCGAGGCGGCGAGGTCGCGCTCCGCCGTGGTCCTCCAGACGATGGCCAGGAACGGCTTCATCAGTCCCACCGTTGCGGCATCGGCCGACCCCGCGAACGTCCGCATCCAGCAGACCACGAGCAACAACAGCGTCCGCTATTTCACCGACTGGGCGCTGCCCCAGCTCGACCAGCTGATCGACCAGACGACCGAGCCGATCGACGTCTGGACGACCCTCGACCCGGCAATGCAGCTAGCGGCGGACCGGGCGATTCACGCCAACGCGCCCGCCGGCGCCCAAGGGGCGCTCGTGTCAATCGATCGCGACGGCGCGGTGCGGGCGATGGTCGGCGGCAAGGACTATGTCACTTCAATCTACAACCGCGCGACCCTGGCGACGCGCCAGCCGGGCTCCGCGTTCAAGCTGTTTGTTTATCTCTCGGCGCTCGAGTCGGGGATGAAGCCCACGGACACGATCGTCGATGAGCCGGTGACCATCGACGGATGGTCCCCGCGCAACTCGACCCGCACCAATCTAGGCCCAGTGACGCTGCGCGAGGCGTTCTCGCGCTCGATCAACACGATCAGCGCGAAGATCGGCCAGAAGCTCGGCTTCTCGACCATCGCCGACATGGCTCGGCGCTTCGGAATCACAACGCCGATCTCGACCTATCCCTCGATGGTGCTGGGGTCGAGCGATGTGCGTTTGATCGAGATGACCCGCGCCTTCGCCTCGGTGCAGAATATGGGCGTCGCCATCACGCCTTATGCCATTCGCAAAGTGGTCACCGCCGACGGACAGCTGCTCTACCAGCATGACAGCACGGAGCAGCGAGTGCTCGTGGCGCCATGGATCGCGGCGGAAATGACCGACCTCCTTCAATCCGCAGTGCTGACCGGCACCGGGCGGGCGGCGCAGATCGGGCGTCCGGTTGCCGGCAAGACCGGCACTACGAGCTCGAACAAGGACGGCTGGTTCATCGGCTTTTCGAGCGGCCTCACTACCGGGGTGTGGATGGGGCGCGACGATGCGAAGACCATCGCCGGACTCCAGGGCGGGACCGCCCCCGCCCGCGCCTTCCATGACTTCATGGTCGTCGCTTTGGCCAACCGACCGCCAGAGCCGTTCGAGACGCAGGTGCCGATGCCCGATTGGCAGCTCACTCCGGAAGAGGAAATGTACGGCGATACGGCGGTCGACGCGAACGCCCTTCAGCCGGTGGTCGACGAGAACGGGATGCCGCTCAACCCACCCCCGGGAGAGCCGGGCGCTCCGCAGCCGCAGCCCGCCGTTCGCCCTGACGGAACCGGTGAGCCGACGCAGCAGGAGCTCGACCAGGCCTTCCCGCCACCGCAACAGCAACAGCAGCCACCGCCACCGCCGCGTCCCGAGCCGCGGTCAGCGCCCCCGCCCGAGCCGACGGAGCCGCGGCCCAACGGCACGTAGCGCCGCTTTCGCCTCGGCCACGCCGGGTCCGAACAGCCGCGCCTCCAGCGCTTTGAATTCAGCGCCATGGTTGAGATGCCGCAAATGCGCGACCTCGTGCGCAACCACGTAGCGGCGGACATGCGGTGGTGCGAGTATCAGCCGCCAGCTGAGGCGAATCCGGCCCTGCGACGAGCAGCTCCCCCAGCGCGTCCCGGCATCCCCCACGCTGACCCCACTCGCCGCGACCCCGGCGGCAAGCGCGAACTCCGCCACCTCGCCCGACATCGCCGCGACCGCGCGGCGTTTGAGGAACGCTTCGACACGGCGCGCAAGACCCGTGTCGGACCCGCCGCAGCGCAGTTCGCCTTCCTCCAGCCGTGGAGTGCGCGGTTCGTGCTCGGACCAGGCGATCCGTGTCTCGATGCCTTCGATCGAAATAAGCGCCCCGCGCTCGAACGGCTCGGCCGGGAGAGCGCGGGCGACCTGGCTTTCGATCCACTGGCGCTGGTCTAGCGCCCAGGAAATCGCCGCCCGGCGGCTGGTGCGCGGCGGGCAGGTGAGCTTCAGCGTACCGCTTGCTTCGTCGAACCGGAGCCGCAGCCGCTTGGCCCCGCGGATCGGCCGGATTTCTATCGGAACCGGAAGCTCTGCCTCGAGCAGAGCTTTAGAGCGGCCGCTCGACCACATGATATTCGAGCTCGCCGGCATCTTCCTCACTAACCGTCCAGCCGCGAGTCGATTGACCGGCCTCGTGCACAGTGTCGCGGCTGCCCGAGACCAGGTAGTGCCACTTCGGAAGCGGCTCGCGCGCGGCCCGGAGCCGATAGGCGCAGGTCTCGGGAAGCCAGTCGAGATTCCCGAGATTGTCGCGGTCGAGCTTCACACAGTCGGCCACGCGCTTCATCCGGTTCTTGTAATCCATGCAGCTGCCGTTTCTGCGATCGAGCAGCTTACAGGCGACATTGGTCGGATAGAGCAGCCCGGACTCCTCATCCTCGAGTTTGTGGATGCAGCAGCGGCCACATCCGTCGCACAAGGATTCCCACTCGCCGCGATCGAGCGCGGCGAGCGGCTTCTCCCAGAAGGGTGCGCGGCCGTTCATGACAAACGCAGCCTTGCTCTGCTAATCCGGAGCGATCAAGCGGGCAAAGAAGGCTAAGTTCGTGAAACATTGGAAGTTTGCCCTCGGGGCTGCTGCGCTGATTGCCCTTTCCGCACCCGCCGCGGCGCAAGTGGCGGGCTATGCCGGCACCGAATTCGTTGAGGCGGTACGCAAGAGCGACGGCGACAAGGTCACGCAATTGCTTCGCGATCATCCCACCGGCCTCGTCGATGCCCGCGATGAGGACGGCAACACCGCGCTGATCATCGCGATCAACCGGCGCGACGAGGAATGGACAGGATTCCTGCTCAACCAGAACGCCGACCCCAATTTTGGTGGCAAGGGCGGGAATACACCGTTGATCAGCGCGGCGCGGATCGGCTTCGACCAGGGCGTCGAATGGTTGCTCGGCGTCGGCGCCAAGGTCGACGGCACCAACCGCATGGGGGAAACGCCGCTGATCGTCGCGGTTCAGCAGCGCCAGCTGCCGATCATCCGCCGCCTCCTCGCGGCGGGCGCGAATCCCGACAAGACCGACACGGCAGCGGGTTATTCGGCACGCGATTACGCGCAGCGCGACACCCGCGCGCACGATATCCTGATGCTTATCGAAGCGAAGAAGCCGAAACCGGCCGCAGCGCATTAGAGTTCAGTTGGAATCCCCCAGCGAAGGGTCAATCTGGGCCGACAATCGCCGCGCGGCCCGGCGGGCATAGCGCAGCAGTTCCGCCTTGCGTCGCGCCGCCGGCAGCGGCCGGTGCGCGGCCTGGCGGATCACCGCCGCATCGTAGCGATCGGCCACAATCAATCCCGCTTCGCCGGGCAAATAGCGCTCCTCCTCGAGAAATCGCGCGAGTTGGGGCGGCACCGCCCAGAAGAAGCGGTCGCAATATTCCAGATAGTCGAGCCATTTGCAGTCGCCGATCAAGTCGGCCTTGGCGACCTTGATTTCGACGATCGTCAGTCCGCCTTTGGCATCGATCGCCATCAAGTCGGCGCGCCGACCGTTGGGCAGCGGCATTTCGCACACCGCGAACAGGTCTTGCCGGCAGAACAGCCGCGTGACCCCCCGAGCGACATCGGCCGCGATCGGAACGTCGGTGAAGCAGAGGGAATCGGCTTGGCTGGCCATCGCCGCAGCCTAGAACATCCCGAGAACATCACGCAAAGAAAAACGAGCGAGCCGAAGCCCGCCCGTTACGCCTCCGCGCTGAACGAATCAGCGGTAGAAGATGTGGTTGCCGATGGAAGCGACCCGCTTCGCGTGCCAATTGGGTGAAACGTAGCGGGCGTGGAAGAACAAGGCGTTGCCGACCGACGAATGCTGCAGTCCCTGGTCTACGATTTTGGCCAGCGCGACGGCGGTCTGCCATTGCTTGCTCGAGCGCGGCACCGAGGGCAGCGCATGCCCGCGCACAAACGAGAACTGCCCGCGCTGGAAAAGTACGCCGCAATAGGTTGATGGGAAGCGGCCACCGCTCTGCGCGCGATTGGCGATCACCCGGCCGACGGCAAGCTGGCCGGCAAGCGGCTCGCTTTTCGATTCGAAATAGATCCCAGTCGCGAGGCAGTTGATCTCGCGGCTTCCGGAATCGGAACTCCTCAGTTGCGCAACCATCGACGCCAGGTCGCCAGTCGCTTTTACGACCGCGGGAGTGGCCGCGACCGCATCATCGCCTGGCGGCGCTTGGTCCGGCTGTGAAGCGGTGTCGGAAAGCGTCGGCTCGCCCTGTGGATCGAGAAGGTCGGGGATCGCGACCTTCGGCAGAGTCGCGCTGGCGATAACCGCCATCGGTTCTGACGTAGGGCCGGCCTGGGCCGGCGTAATAGAAGTCGCGCTGAGTGCCGCAAAAAACAACAGTGCAGATCGAATCTTGGCCAAAATTATGCCGCTAATATGCGGTCAACCGCCCGTAAAACGGAGGAAATTAATCGCGAATACTTCCGCGTTCCGCCCCTTAGCGATTACCCGTCTCGCGTGGCATCCCCGTTACTCTTGGCACAGCAGGACGCCCCCCGCTCTTGTTGTTGACGAGGGTTTCCACTGCCCGGGGCACGTGGTCAAGGTGAAGCGGTCGTTTCAGCGATGAACCGTTCGGGGTCCGCGATATCCAGTTCAATCGCCCATGAATCTTCGTCGAACCGTGCGCGCTGCGCGAGGAAATCGGCAATTTCCGCGGAACTTGCCGATTCGGGGGGTCCAACGGCCTGCCACGCGTATCTGCCATCCCCCGACAGAATGCGGTCGAGCGACGCAATATGGCGGCCGCGGCTGCTGATGACGAGCAGCAAAGAGCCGCGCTCGGGATCGCCTTTCCTCAGGACCGTCGCGAAATCGCCAGTCGCTTGAGCCCGGCGCAGGATGCTTGCGGCTTCGAGGTGGGCCGGCAGCCGGTCCCCGCTCACCACCCGAACAGCTCAGGCGGCGTCGCGCTCATCGGCCCCTATGAGGACCGCCGCCAAGGCATCGCGGCTGCGGGCGCCACGCATTTTTTCGAGCGTGGCCGCGTGGCGGGTCACACGGCTGATCGCGGCAAGCGCCTTCAGATGCTCCGCGCCTGCGTCGGGCGGGGAGAGCAACAGGAACACCAGATCCACCGGGCGGCCGTCGATCGCCTTGTAATCGACCGGCTCGCCGAGGCGCACGAAGAGGCCGTAAATCCGGTTGAGGCCTTCGATCTTGCCATGCGGAATGGCGACGCCCTGGCCGAACCCAGTCGAGCCGAGCTGCTCGCGCTCGGTGAGGCTGGCCAGGATCGCGGGGGGATCGGCGCCGAGCCGCTGACCACCGAGCTGCGCCAGATGCTGCAACAGCGAACGCTTGTTGCCGCCGGCGAAGCCGGTCTTGACGGCATCGAAATCGAGAAAATCGGCAAGCTGCATGGTCAAACTCATTACGCGACGCGGCCGGTTGACCGCTTCAGGGGCAATTGCGCTAATTATTGTGCGGCTCAACCCAGCCGATATTCCCGTCTTCGCGCCGGTAGATCATGTTGAACTCGCCGGTCGCGCTATTCTTGAACATGAGAGCGTTCGTGTTGCGCAGATCCATCAGCATCACCGCGTCGGACACGCTCGCGTCGGGAATGTCGACCCGCGTCTCCGCGACAATGGCCGGGAATGCCGTGTCCTCGACCTCGGCTTCGGCGACCGGCGAGAAGATCGTGTAGCCCGCATTCTCGACATAAGCCTGGGCGCTATCGTCGACCTTATGCTCCTTGAGCCGGTTGGTGTAGCGGCGGAGCTGCTTCTCGATGCGGTCGGCGGCGCCGTTGAGCGCCATCTGCGGCTCGCGCGCGCTGTGCGACGCCTTGAGCACGATGCCCTGCCCAACCGACGCGATGATGTCGCAGGTATAATCGTTGTTGGGTCCGCGCCCGAAGGTCACGTTGGCCCCAACCCCGCGTGAAAAGTATTTTTCGGTGATCTCAGCGACTTTTTGCTGGGCGTGCTCGCGCAGCGATTCGCCGGTGTCGACCTGGTGGCCCGCGACCCGAACGTCCACTTGGCTGAAGCTCCTCAATCGTCTGGCGCGGCGCTTAGGACCGGCCGGAACCTTGCGTCAACCAGCCCCGGCGAAACGTGCCCAAAGTGGATCGACCAACCTGGCGATAAACGCACGGTGGCGCTCAAGTTCCTCAGCCGCCGCAAAGTGGGGCCGCGGCGGGCGGAGCTCGCGAACGATCACGGGCCGATCGGCCGCGGAGACCGAAACGCCGCCCGCTTCGGCCACCAGGCCGAGGCCGATCTGCCGCCCGCCCGTCAGCTCGACATAAACCTGCGCGAGCAACTGAGCATCAAGGAGAGCGCCATGCTTCACCCGATGGCTGCGATCGATTCCAAAGCGCATGCACAAGGCGTCGAGACTGTGCTTGGCGCCGGGGTGACGGCCTCGCGCCAGGGTCAATGTATCGACCATGCGGCTGGTGCAGACGATCGGCAGGCCGCAACGCTGAAGCTCGAAATTCAAGAATCCGAAATCGAAAGACGCGTTATGCGCGACCAGCGGAGACTCGCCGATAAACTCGAGCAAGTCCTCGGCGCGCTCGGGAAAGCACGGCTTATCGGACAGAAAAATGGCGCTGAGCCCGTGGACGGCCTCGGCTTCGCTCGGCATCTCGCGCTCGGGATTGAAGTAAGCGTGGAAGTGGCGGCCGGTCTCGACCCGATTGAAGATCTCGACACAGCCGATCTCCACCATCCGGTCGCCGCCGGCCGGATTGAGCCCCGTGGTTTCCGTATCGAAGACGATTTCACGCATCGGCGAAACTATTCACCCGGCTCGATTCCGAGACAAGCGAGAATGTCGCCGACCTGTTTTTGAGTTGTGGATAGGTCGGTGCCGTTGTCGATTACGAAGTCCGCTCGCGCTCGCTTTTCCGCGTCGGGCAGTTGGCGCGCGAGGATCGAATCGAGCCTGGCCGCGGTCATCCCCAGGCGTTCGAGAACGCGCCCGCGCTGCACTTCGGCGGGCGCCGAAACCACCACCACCTTGTCGAACTCCGCCTCGCCGCCGGTCTCGAACAGCAGCGGGATTTCGAACAGCAGCGCCGGCGAGCCCTGCCGCTCGCGCACAAAGCTTTCGCGCGCCTCGCGCACCGCCGGGTGGACGATCCGCTCGAGCTCGGCGAGCTTTGCCTTGTCGGCCAGGACAATCTCGGCGAGGCAATCGCGATCGAGCGTTCCGCTGCGCACGCAGCCGGGAAAGAGCGCGCCGATCTTCTCGACCAGTGGGCCGCCCGGCCCCTGCAATTGACGGACGACGGCATCGGCATCGAACACCGGCACCCCCGCGCGCTCGAACATCCGGGCGACAGTCGATTTTCCCATCCCGATCGATCCCGTGAGCGCGATGCGGATCATGCGGGCAGCACGCCACGGTCGCGAAGCGCGCCGATCAGCGCGATCAGCGGCATTCCGAGGATGGTGAAATGGCTCCCGTCGACCCGATCGAACAATTGCACGCCGCGCCCCTCCATGCGGAAGACGCCGACGCAATAGCCGACCTCGGGCCATTCGGCATCGAGGTAGGATTCGATGAAGGCCTCGGACAGCGGCCGCACCGAGAGTTGGGCGACGTCGACGTGGCGCCAATCGATCACGCCGCCGCGAGCCAGCGCCACCGCGCTTGTGAGCTGCATCGAACGCCCAGAGAAGGCGCGCAAATGCTCGGCGGCGGATTCGCGGCCCGTCGGTTTGTCGAACAGCCGGCCTTCAACAGTCACTGCACTGTCGCTGCCGATGACCCACGCGTCCGGCGATCCCCCGCTGACGCTGACGGCCTTGGCGCCGGCAAGCTCGGCCGTCATCTCGGCCGCATCGCAATACGCTGCCTTGAATGGATCCTCGTCGATGGCCGACGCGATGACGTCATGCTCCACGCCCGCAGCACGCAGCATCTGCTGGCGAATGGGGCTCGACGAGGCAAGGATCAGCGTCACTGAACAACTCTGTGGATAAATGGCAGTGCAGGCGTAGCGCGGAGATGGGGACGCACTCAACCGGCGAGCTGTTCGATTTCGCGCAACGACTGTCCGAGGATTCATCCCCAGGGACGAATTCCATCCCCAGCCTGTGAATCACGGGAACGGGGCGGCGCGACTCGCGCTTCTGCCGAGGCCATCGTCGCGGCGCGCTTGTTGGCAAATCCGGAAGCGCCGCCTAAACCCCGCAATCTCGCCGCCAATTACATCATCAATCTTCTTCTAAAATATATACTAAGGAGAATAGAAGGGTGGCCTCGACGCCTGGCGAGCCGGCGAAGGTTCGGGCCGACAAACCTCTTCTCGCGGTGCTTCGCGGCGAGACGCGCGATCCTCCGCCGATGTGGATGATGCGTCAGGCCGGCCGCTACCTTCCCGAATATCGCGCGCTGCGCGAGCGCAAGGGCGGCTTTCTCGACCTGGTCTATGACAGCGATGTGGCGGCGGAAGTCACGCTTCAGCCGCTCGAGCGCTTTCCCGGGCTCGACGCCGCGATCCTTTTTTCCGACATCCTCATCGTCCCGTTCGCGATCGGGCAGGACCTGAGATTCGTCGCCGGCGAGGGGCCGCGGCTGGCGCCTCCGCTGAGCGGCGCCGCGCTGGAGCGGCTGACAGCGGCCGGCGAGCGGCTCGATCCGATTTACGACACCGTGGCCAAGGTCAAAGCGCGGCTCGACCCGTCCAAGACGCTGATCGGCTTTGCCGGCAGTCCATGGACGGTGGCGACCTACATGGTTGCGGGACAGGGCAGCCGCGAGCAGGCCGAAGCGCGGCGGATGGCCTATGCCGATCCGGCAGCCTTTGGCGAAATCATCGGGCGGATCGAGGACGTCACTCTCGAATATCTGTCGGGGCAGATCGGCGCGGGCGCCGAGGCGGTGCAATTGTTCGACAGCTGGGCAGGGAGCCTTTCTCCGGCGCAGTTCGAGCTCTGGGTAATCGGTCCCACCGCGCGGTTGGTGTCGGCGCTCAAAGCGCGCCACCCTGGAGTTCCGATCATCGGCTTTCCCAAAGGCGCGGGCGGAAAGCTCGCCGCTTATGCGCGGGAGACCGGAGTGAGCGCGATCGGGCTCGATGAAACCGTGGACCCGCATTGGGCCGTCAGGGAGCTTCCCGATTCGCGTCCGCTGCAAGGCAATCTCGACCCGCTAGCCCTGATTGCGGGGGGTGAGACTTTGCGCGTCGCCGTTCAACGCGTGCTTGACGCATTCGCCGGCCGCCCTCACATCTTCAATCTCGGGCACGGCATCCTGCAGGACACGCCGATCGCCCATGTCGAGCAGCTGATCGCACTGGTGAAAGGGGATAAGTGAGCAACCTGACTGGCTGGCTGGGGCTTGCTTATCCATGGGTCAAAGCCGCGCATGTCACTTTCGTGATTTTCTGGATGGCGGGGCTGTTCCTGCTACCGCGGCTTTACGTCTATCATCAGGAAACCACGGTCGGTTCGCCCGAAGACCGGGCATGGATCGAACGCGAAGCGCGCGTCCGCTCGATCATTCTCACACCGGCTATGCTGGTCGTGTGGATTCTCGGGCTGATGCTGGCGTTCAATATCGATGCGTGGAGCCAAAGCTGGTTCAGCGCCAAACTCGCGCTGGTCGTCGCGCTGACCGCTTACCAGGGCTGGCTCGGCGTTTATGGCAAAAAACTGGCGAAGGGCGAACGACCTCTCTCGGGCCGCGCGGTGCGGATGATCAATGAAATCCCGGGAATTGCCGCGGCGCTGATTGTTGTGCTTGTGATCGTCCGTCCGTTCTAGTCGCTTCGGCGCGTTTTCGTCGTTTCGCGCCGCGCTCTCGTCGCTGCAGATTGACAGCGGCGGCCGCGAGACATACCTCGGATCGTAACGGCGCCCGGCCAGTCTTCGATTTTGCCGGCGATCCGTTCCTGATGAAGCGGCGTCCTGCCGCTCCGCGCTTTATCCGAAGCCAATCTCATCTCCCCAAGAAAAGACCATTTTATGCATCTGAAAGAATTGAAGAAAAAACCCCCCGCCGAGCTCGTAGCGATGTCCGAGGAGATGGGGGTCGAAGGCGCGTCGACGATGCGCAAGCAGGACCTGATGTTCTCGATCCTGAAGATCCAGGCCGAGAAGGGCGTCGAAATTATGGGCTCCGGCACCATTGAGGTGCTCAACGACGGCTTCGGATTTCTCCGCTCGCCCGAAGCCAATTATCTCGCCGGCCCGGACGACATCTATGTCGCACCCTCCTTCGTTCGACGTTTCGGCCTGCGCACCGGCGATACCGTCGAAGGCGAGATTCGCGGCCCCAAGGAAGGCGAGCGCTATTTCGCGCTGACGCGGGTCATCACG
Organism: Sphingomicrobium sp.; assembly: GCA_040006255.1. Lineage (GTDB taxonomy): Bacteria > Pseudomonadota > Alphaproteobacteria > Sphingomonadales > Sphingomonadaceae > Sphingomicrobium. The sequence continues at coordinate 11,478 of JBDTXI010000103.1, read as the reverse complement.
ATCAATTTCGACGATCCCGAGCAGGTCCGTCACCGGGTTAATTTCGACAATCTGACGCCGCTCTATCCGGACGAAAAGCTCAAGCTCGACACGCTCGACCCGACGATCAAGGACAAGTCGGCGCGGGTGATCGACATCGTCGCTCCGCTTGGCAAGGGTCAGCGCGCGCTGATCGTTTCTCCGCCGCGGACCGGCAAGACGGTGCTGCTGCAGAATATCGCGCGAGCCATCACCGACAATAATCCGGAGGTGATCCTGATCGTGCTGCTCATCGACGAGCGGCCCGAAGAGGTCACCGACATGCAGCGCTCCGTGAAAGGCGAAGTCATCTCCTCGACCTTCGACGAGCCCGCTTCGCGCCACGTCCAGGTGGCCGAGATGGTGATCGAAAAGGCTAAGCGCCTGGTCGAGCACAAGAAGGACGTCGTGATCCTGCTCGATTCGATCACCCGCCTGGGCCGCGCTTACAACACCGTCGTTCCGAGCTCGGGCAAGGTGCTGACTGGCGGCGTCGACGCCAACGCGTTGCAGCGGCCGAAGCGCTTCTTCGGCGCCGCGCGAAACATCGAGGAGGGCGGGTCGCTGTCGATCATCGCCACGGCGCTGATCGATACCGGATCAAAGATGGACGAGGTCATTTTCGAAGAGTTCAAGGGTACCGGCAACAGCGAAATCGTGCTCGACCGCAAGGTCTCCGACAAGCGCATCTTCCCCTCGCTCGACGTCGGCAAGTCCGGCACCCGCAAGGAAGAGCTGCTGGTCGACCAGAACGTGCTGACGAAGATGTGGGTCCTGCGCCGAATCCTCATGCAGATGGGCACGGTCGACGCGATGCAGTTCCTGCTCGACAAGATGAAGGACGCCAAGTCCAACGAGGATTTCTTCGCCTCGATGAACCAGTAACCAGGCCCGGCGCGCCGGCGTGCCTCGCGCATGCCGGTGCCCGCGCGGAGGGTTTATATGCCGCCCGGCATGTTCGACTTCGCCGACATCTTCACCGCCGCGGGCCTGGTGGCGCTCGGTCAGGTGATCCTCATCGATCTCACCATGGCCGGCGACAATGTCGTCATCATCGGGACGCTGACGTCGGGGCTGCCGGCGCGCGATCGGCGCAAGATCATCTCACTCGGAGTGGGCCTGGCGCTCGTCTTCCTGGTCGGCTTCGCGCTCATTGCGACGCAGCTGCTGAAGGTGACGGGACTGCTCTTCGGCGGTGGCTTGCTGCTGCTGTGGGTGGCCTACAACATGCTCCGCGAGCTGCGACCGGCGCCTGACGTCACCGCCGACGATCCGCTCACGCCCGCGGTTGAAGGCCCGCCGCCGACCAAGACTTTTCTTCAAGCCGGCATCCAGGTCGCGATCGCCGATTTGTCGATGAGCCTCGACAATGTGCTCGCGGTCGCCGCCGCCGCGCGGCAGCACCCCGCCGTCTTGTTCATCGGCCTCGCGCTTTCGGTGACTTTCATGGGCGTGGCCGCGAGCTTTGTCGCCCGCCTGATCCACCGCTTTCACTGGATCGCCTGGGCTGGCCTCGTCCTGATCCTCTACGTCGCGCTAAAGATGATTTACGAGGGGTGGGTCGGCGGCGACGAAGTCCTGGGGTTGAGGAGCGTGCTCGGCCTCGGGTAGGGCCTAGCCGTGGACCTCGCGAACCTGATCACGCCGGCGGCAATCGCCGCCTTTTTTGAAATCCTTGCGATCGATATCGTGCTCGCCGGTGATAATGCGATCGTCGTCGGCGCGCTCGCCGCCGGCCTGCCCGCCGAGCAACGCCGCAAGGTGATCATGATCGGCGTCGCTGCCGCACTCGTGTTGCGAATCGGCTTTGCTTTGCTCGTCACGCAGCTCCTGCAGGTGGTCGGGCTGGTGCTCGCCGGGGGACTGCTGCTGCTGTGGGTTGCCTGGCGCATGTACCGCGAAATCCGCCACGAGGGCGAAAGCAGTGGGTCCGACGAGATCGCCGGCGATGAGCATTCCGGGCTCAAATCGGCGAAGACCTTCGCCAGCGCGGCGTGGGGCGTCGCCCTCGCCGATGTCAGCATGAGCCTCGACAATGTGCTCGCGGTCGCTGGTGCCGCCCGCGACCACCAACGGGTTCTGGTGTTCGGGCTCATCCTTTCCGTCGTGCTGATGGGCGTGGCCGCGAACATCATCGCCCGTTACGTCAATCGCTATCGGTGGATCGCCTGGGTTGGACTGCTGGTGATCCTGTGGGTCGCGCTCAAAATGGTTTTCGACGGGGCCCGCCATGTCGCGCCGGTGATCGCGCCGCTGTTCACCTGATCCGATGGACACGATTTTCGCACTGTCGAGCGGCCGGCCGCCGGCAGCCGTGGCCGTTGTGCGGATCAGTGGCCCGCGAGCGCATGACGCGGGGAAGCGGATGGCCGGATCACTTCCCGACCCACGCGCTGCGGCGGTCCGCGAACTCCGCCATTTCGCGTCCGGCGAGTTGCTCGACCAGGCCCTCGTTCTGCGCTTCGATTCCCCGGCCAGTTCGACCGGCGAGGACGTGGTTGAATTCCACTGTCACGGCGGCCGTGCCGTAGTCGATGCCGTGCTTGCGACGCTTGGTTCGCTGGACGGACTGAGGGCTGCGGAACCTGGCGAGTTCACTCGCCGCGCCTTCGAGAACGGGCGCATGGATCTGACCGAGGCCGAAGGTCTCGCCGACCTCATCGAAGCGGAGACCGAGAGCCAGCGCAAATCCGCGCTTGCGCTCGCCGAGGGCGGGCTCAGAAAGCAGATCGACGAATGGCAGACGCGGCTCCTCCGGCTGTCGGCCGAAGCCGAGCAGAAGATCGACTATGACGAGGACGATCTCGCTGTCGGGCCGGCGCTGGCGCGCGGGTGCGCGTGCCTCGCCGAGGAGTTGCGCGAATGGCTCGACAGGCCCCGCGTCGAGCCTTTGAAGGATGGTGTGCGAGTCGTCATCGCGGGCGCTCCGAACGCTGGAAAATCTAGCCTTATCAATATTATAGCTGGATCGGAGCGCGCGATTGTCACCGAGGTTCCGGGGACGACACGCGATCACATAGAAGTGCCGCTCTCGCTTGCCGGCGTCCCCATTCTGCTCACGGATACCGCTGGGCTGCGCGCGACGGATGACCCGGTTGAGGCGATAGGGGTCGGTCGCGCGGCAGCGTTGGCAAAGGCGGCGGACGTCCTCGTGTGGCTCGGCGAGCCGGGCGAAGCGCCGGAGCATCCACGGCTGATCCCGGTGCACGCCAAAGTCGACCTTCCAGACCGCCTGAAGCAGCCGCCAGGGTCCCTGCCCCTATCCTCTGTGACCGGCGAAGGGGTCCAGGCGCTTGTCGAGAAGATCGGCGCGCTGGCGACCAGCCTGCTTCCGGGTGAGGGGGCGGTTGCGCTCAACCGGCGGCAGGCGGAACGGATCGAGGAAGCCGCGGCCGCGCTGGAGTCTGCCGCGGCGGCGGTCGACGGGGTTCTCGCGGCAGAGGATCTGCGGCAAGCGCGAGGCGCGTTCGATCGGCTGACGGGCCGGGCGGGGGTCGAGGATCTGCTCGATGCCTTGTTCGGGCGTTTTTGCCTCGGCAAGTGACGGGGGCGTTTCACGTGAAACATGGATTCGCTAAGGGACTGCGCATGTACGATGTTTTGGTCATCGGCGCCGGCCATTCCGGTTGCGAGGCAGCCGCCGCCGCGGCTCGCCGCGGCGCGCGCGTGGGTATCCTAACGTTCCGCGCCGAGGATGCAGGCCAGATGTCATGCAACCCGTCGATCGGCGGGGTCGGCAAAGGGCATCTTGTGCGCGAGCTCGATGTCTTTGACGGGCTCATGGCGCGCGCCGCGGATCGCGCTGCGATCCACCGCCGTATGCTCAACCGCAGCAAGGGCCCGGCGGTCTGGGGTCCGCGGGTTCAAGCCGACCGGCGGCTCTACCGCGGGGCGATCAGGCAATTGCTGCGCGAGAACGACGTGGAGATCGTCATTGCCGAGGCACTCAAGATCGTCGTGCGCTGCGGCGCGGTCGCCGGGGTCGAGACGAGCTCAGGCGTGCTTGGGTGCCGCGCGCTGGTCATTGCGACGGGGACGTTCCTCGACGCGCGCATGTTCGTTGGCGAGAAGGTGGTCGAGGGCGGGCGCCGCGGCGAGCGCGCCTCGAGCGCCCTTGCCCGGCAGATCCGCGACATTGGCCTAGGCCAAGGGTGGCTCAAGACGGGAACTCCGCCGCGCCTCGACGGCCGTACCATCGACTGGGCGCGGCTCGAGGAGCAGCCGAGCGATCCCGAGCCATGGGCGATGTCTGCCTTGGACGATGGGTTTCGCCGGCCGCAATTGCGCTGCGCAATTGCTCGCACCAACGCGCGCACGCACGAACTCATCCATGCCAATTTCGGCCGCTCGCCGTTGTTCGCTGGCGCGATCGAAGGGCGCGGGCCACGCTATTGCCCGTCCATCGAAGACAAGGTGAAGCGTTTCGCTCAGCGCGATGCCCACCAGATTTTCCTCGAGCCGGAAGGATTGAACGACCATCTCGTCTATCCGAACGGCATTTCGACTTCGCTTCCCGCCGACGTTCAGCGTGATTTCGTCCGCTCGATCCGCGGGCTCGAGCGGGCCGACATCGTGTGGCCGGGATATGCCGTCGAATATGAGTTCGTCGATCCACGCCGGGTCGGCGCGACGCTCGAGGCGCGCGACCTTCGCGGGCTTTTCCTTGCCGGCCAGATCAACGGCACGACGGGCTATGAGGAAGCCGCGGCCCAAGGCCTTGCGGCGGGACTGAACGCGGCCGCGCGCGCGCTCGATCTCGACGACGTCCGGTTCGACCGCCGCACCAGTTACATAGGCGTAATGATAGACGATCTGACGCTGCAGGGGGTCAGCGAGCCCTATCGCATGATGACCGCGCGCGCTGAGTTCCGGCTGTCGCTGCGAGCCGATAATGCGACGACGCGGCTCGGCGGGGCCGCGCTGGGAGCGGGCTGCCTGTCCGCCCGGCGGCGGGCCTCGATCGCGCGGCATCTCGAGCGAAGGTCCGGCAGCACCTGGGCCGAAACCGAGGAGGGCCAAGCCGACGCGCTTTATTCTCCTTATGTCGAGCGTCAGCAGCGGGAATGGGACGCCGTCCGCAGCGGAGCGGGAGTGTGGATCCCGCGCGCGTTTGATTATGCATCGGTTCCGGGGCTTTCGACCGAGATGGTGGAGCGGCTGGGTTCGGTCTTCCCTGAAACGCTCGACCAGGCGTCACGCGTGCCGGGCGTAACGCCCGCGGCGCTGTCGGCGCTGTTTGTCGCGGTGAATCGCCGCGCGGCGGCATGACCGAAGCGCTCGCCGAGGCCGCGGGCCTGCCTGTTTCACGTGAAACATATGATCGGGTCGAGGCCTACGTCCGGCGACTGAAAGACGAGGCGAAGCGGCAGAACCTCATCTCTGTGTTGAGCGTGGAGCATGTATGGGAGCGGCATATCCTTGATTCGGCGCAATTGTTGCGCTTCGAGCCGAAAGCGGGGGCTTCCTGGCTCGACGTGGGTTCGGGGGCGGGGCTGCCCGGGATCGTCCTGGCCTGCCTCGGGGAGGGCAGGGTAACGATGGTCGAGCCACGCCGCCTGCGCGCCGACTTCCTGCGTGAGACCGTCGCGGCGCTCGGCCTCAACGCCGCTGTGGAATGCGCCAAAATAGAACGAATCGCCGGCCGGTTCGACGTCATCACCGGCCGGGCCGTGGCGCCGCTCGGCAAATTCTTCGAAATGTCCCGCCACCTGTCCACAGAAAAGACGGTCTGGGTGCTTCCGCGGGGCCGAAGCGCGCAATCGGAACTGGCCGAGGTCCGCCGTGCGTGGCAAGGTGTGTTCCACGTGAAACAGAGTGTCACCGACGCGGTTTCGGAAATCATCGTCGGGACGGGGGTGAGGCCAAGATGATCCGGATCGCGGTTGCGAACCAGAAGGGCGGGGTCGGCAAGACCACCACGGTTATCAACCTCGCCACCGCGCTTGCCGCGATCGGCTCACGCGTGCTGCTCGTCGATCTCGATCCGCAGGGCAATGCCTCGACCGGGCTGGGGGTCGGGCATTCGCAGCGGATTCGGTCGAGCTACGACGTGCTCATCGGCCGCGCGTCGGTGGTTGAAGCCGCCGTCGCCGCGCGCGTGCCGCGGCTCGATCTTCTTCCCGCGACGGTCGACCTTTCGGGCGCGGAAGTGGAGATGGTCGCGCTGGAGGATCGCGCGCACCGCCTCGACAGGGCGCTCGCCGCCGGCGCCGCGCGCTGGGACATTTGCCTGATCGACTGTCCGCCGTCGCTGGGGCTGCTGACGGTCAATGCCCTCGTGGCCGCGCGCCATGTCCTCGTCCCCCTGCAATGCGAGTTCTTCGCGCTCGAGGGGCTCAGCCAGCTGCTGCAAACGGTCGAGCGGATCCGCAGCGCCTTCAACCCCGAATTGGCGATCCTGGGGATTGCGCTGACGATGTTTGATCGCCGTAACAATCTTTCGCAAGCGGTGGCCGAGGATGTCCGGGCGTGCCTTGGGGCGGTGGTTTTCGAGACCATCGTGCCGCGCAACGTGCGCTTGTCGGAGGCGCCGAGCCACGGCCTGCCGGCGCTGATCTACGATCTCAAATGTCCCGGCTCCGAGGCCTATGTCCGCCTGGCGCGCGAGCTGATCGGGCGGCTTCCGCAAGTCGCGGAGGCGGCATGAGCACGGACCGGCCCAGCAAGGGCCTCGGCATGGGCTTGTCGGCGTTGATGGGCGACTCACGTTCCGCGGCCGCTGATGACCAGGTGCGGGCGGCAGGCGGCGTGCGCGAGATCGAGGTGGGCCGAATCCGGCCCAATCCGAACCAGCCGCGGAGCCATTTCAGCGAGGAGTCGATCGACGAGCTCGCCGATTCGATCGCCGAGCGCGGCGTGCTGCAGCCGATCCTGCTGCGGCCGCACGGGGACGGCGAGGGCTTCGAGATCGTCGCCGGCGAACGCCGCTGGCGCGCGGCCCAACGCGCGCGGCTCCACACCATTCCGGCGATCGTCCGCGAGATCGATGCGGCGGCCACGGCCGAGCTCGCGTTGATTGAGAATATCCAGCGCGAAGACCTGAACGCGATCGAGGAAGCTGAAGGCTACAAGCAACTCATCGAACGCCATGGGCGCACCCAGGACAGCGTCGCCAAGATCGTCCACAAGTCGCGGAGCCATGTCGCTAATCTGTTGAGATTACTGGATCTTCCGGAATTCGTCCGACAGTCGCTATTGAAAGGCGATATCAGCATGGGGCACGCGCGAGCGGTTGCGGCTGCCCCCGACCCGGAGGCGCTGACGCGGGAGATCGTACGCAAGGGCATGTCCGTTCGGCAGGCGGAGAACCGTGCGCGGCGCGAAAGGCCCGGCGCTGGTCACGACATCGCTCGCGCGAGCGCCCGCAACGCCGGCAAGGCGGTGGACGCCGATCTTGAAGCCCTCGAGCGGCAACTGAGCGATCTTCTCGGTGTCCGCGTCAATGTCGTGCACAAGGGGCAGGGCGGCTCCGTCACACTGCACTATTCGAGCCTCGACCAGCTCGACATGATCTGTCAGCGCCTTTCGGGCGAACCGATTTAGCGCTCAGCGTCAGCGTCAGCGGCGGCGCGCTTCGCGGCCGATGGCGAGCAATTCCTCGCCGAGCGCCTCCTGTGGCGGCGCCGGGCTGAACATCAACCCCCGCTCGAGCCGGCCGGCGCGCTCGGATATGCGCGCCAGGCGCTCGGCGCTCCACTGAGACAACATCTTAGCAACGCGTGGTTTATCCTTCCAGAACAGGGATTTGCCGAGTGACGTCATGACGGCGTCTGGGCTCTCGCCGCGCTCCACCCGCGCGCGCGCCGGCGCCAGCATCAGCAGCCGCCGCTGCAGCGACCGCACGACCGCAATCGCCTCGGATCCGCCGGGCGGGAGTCGCGCCAGCTCGGCCGCAAGCTCCGCGACCTCCCCGCTGAGCGCGAGATCGGCAAGGCGGGCGAAATCCCCTTCGGCGGTGTCGGCGCCGACCGCCTCGACCGCCTGATGGTCGAGCTCGCGCGGGGAGTGCGGCGAGGCGTCGATGAACAGGGAGAGCTTGAGCAGCTCCTGCGCAACGATCGCCTGGTCGTTCCCGCACTGGTCGGCGAGGCGCGCGGCGACTGGCGGGCTGATCTTGAGGCCAAAGCGGCGTCCGACGTCGACCACCATCCGCGTCGCCTCCTGGCCCTCCAACGCAAAAGCGGCGAAGGCGAGCGCGTGCGGCGATGCTTCCGCTAGCTTGAGCAACCCCGACGTCTTGCGCAGCGCCCCGGCGATCGCGACGACCGGGCTTTCGGTCGACGCCGCGCCGAGCAACGCCTCGACACCGACCAAAATCTCGTCCCCCGCGGGCTCGATCCAGATTGCGCGCGCACCGCCGAACAGGCTCATCGCCGCGGCTTCGTCGGCGAGCAGAGCGGGGTCCGATTTCACCGCCGCGGCCGCAACCGCGAACTTGCTCGCGCTGAGCGCCTCGACCAGCCGCTGCGCAAGCCCGCGCGACTGGGCGTCATCGGGGCCGTGGAACAGGTACAGGCGAACGTCGCGATTGGGCTGGTCGACCGAATGGCCGATCGACTGCTTGCTTGCCTTCACTTCGCCGGGGACGTCCGTCGGGCGTAGAGCGCAAGGCGCGTGACGATCTGGCCGGCGACGACGTCCGACAGCTGCTCGAGCGCGGTCTGCTCGGCCGCGACGGTCGCATATTCGGAGCTGACGATGTCGATTCCCGCATTCGATCCCGCGGTCGCATCGAGGACCACGGTGCCGGCCGGAAGGCTGACCAGTTGGTAGCGCGCGCGCAAGGTGCGCCGCTCCTGCGTCGCCGCGCGGTCCCCGCGCAGGCCGAAGGAAGTGATATTGTCGTCGAGCGTCACGTCGAGCCGGTATTGCGCCGGCGCATTGCCCGACTGGCCGAGACGATCGACGAGCTTGTTGCGCACCAGCCAGCCCGACTGGCCGGCGATCGGCGCGACGTCGACCGAACGCAGGGTGGTCGCGACCGAACTGCCGCTGCCACCGCCATACAAGGGCTCGAGCCCGCACCCGGGCAGCATCAGGAACGCGGCGATAAGGGCGCGGCGGCGCATCATGCGACGATATTCACCAGCCGGTCGGGAACGACAATGACTTTCCGCGGCGCCGCCCCGCCGAGCTGGCGCTGGACCTTGTCGGAGGCGAGCGCCAGGGCCTCCGCGGCGGCGCGGTCGAGCCCGCGCGGCGCCGTCAGCGTATCGCGCAGCTTGCCGTTGACCTGAACTGCGAGCGTGACTCGATCGTCGACCAGCAAGGCGGCGTCAAAAGCCGGCCAGGGAGCCTCGGCGATCATCGCCTTGGCACCGAGCAGAGCCCAGCATTCCTCGGCCAGGTGCGGCGCCATCGGGGCGATCAGCAGGATCAGCGTCCGAACGGCCTTCGCGCGGCTCGCCGAGAGTTTGGCTTTCTCGATGGCGCTGACCAGTTCGTACAGCTGCGCCACCGCCTTGTTGAACTGGAGACCGTCGATCGCCTCGCCGACCGCGGCGATTGCGCGGTGCAGCTTGCGCTCGAGCTCCGCATCCTGTCCGGTTCCATCCTCACCGCTGCTCGCGAGCCGCCAGACGCGCTGCACGAACCGCGAGGCGCCCTCGATTCCGGCCTCCGACCATTCGAGGTCGCGCTCGGGCGGGCTGTCGGACAGCATGAACCAGCGCACCGCGTCCGCGCCATATTTGGCGAGGATGGGCTCGGGGTCGACCGTGTTGCGCCGCGACTTGGACATCTTCTCGATGCGCCCGGGCGTGACCGGCCTGCCGCTCTCTATATGGACCCAGTCGTCGCCGTCGCGGCGCACTTCGTCGGGGCTGAGCCAGCTGCCGTCGCCAGCGCGATAAGTCTCGTGCGTCACCATTCCCTGGGTGAACAGCCCCTGGAACGGCTCGGTCATCGAAACCTTGCCGAGCCGCTGCAGCGCCCGGGTCCAGAAGCGCGCGTAAAGAAGGTGGAGAATCGCATGCTCGACCCCGCCGATATATTGCGCGACCGGGAGCCACGCCTCCGCTTCGGCCCGGTCGAACGGCGCGTCCGCCGGCTGGCTGGCGAAGCGGATGAAATACCAGCTCGAATCGACGAATGTGTCGAGCGTGTCGGTCTCGCGGGTGGCCGCGCCGCCGCACTTCGGACAGGCGAGCTGTTTCCACGTCGGGTGGCGGTCAAGCGGATTGCCGGGGTTTTCGAAGTCGATGTCGTCGGGCAGCACGACCGGGAGCTGGTCGCGCGGCACCGCGACGGGCCCGCACTTGGCGCAATGGATGATCGGGATCGGCGTGCCCCAGTAGCGCTGGCGCGAAACTCCCCAGTCCCGCAGGCGATACTGGACCGTGCCCTTGCCCCAGCCCGCTTGTTCGGCGCGGCGGATGACTTCGGCCGCGGCTTGCTCGGTTGTCATCCCGTCGAGGAAGCTCGAGTTGACCGCGACGCCGGGCGCCTTTTCGGCCTCCTCCCCGATTGGTTTGGTGGCGAGATCGACGCCCGCGGCGACGACCCGGGGGATCGGCAACCCATATTTGCTCGCGAATTCGAAGTCGCGCTGGTCGTGCCCGGGCACGCCGAAAATCGCGCCGGTGCCATAGTCCATGAGGACGAAGTTCGCGATGTACACCGGCAGGCGCCACTCGCCATCGAGCGGGTGGACGACGTCGATGCTCGTCCGATAGCCCTTCTTCTCCTGCGCCTCGATCTCGGCGAGGCTGGTTCCGCCGCGCTGGCACTCGGCAATGAATGCCGCCGCTTTGGTATCCTGAGCCGCTGCGGCAGCTGCGATCGGATGGTCGGGAGCGACGGCGACGAAGCTTGCGCCAAAAATGGTGTCCGGCCGGGTGGTGAACACCTCGACCTGTCTGATCGCGCCGGCGGACTCGGCCAGCTCGAAGCGGAACTGAAGCCCGCGGCTCTTGCCGATCCAATTCTCCTGCATCAGCCGCACCTTTTCCGGCCAGTCGTCGAGCGTCGTCAGGCCGTCGAGCAGCTCCTCGGCGAAATCGGTGATCTTCAGGAACCATTGGGACAGCTTGCGCCGTTCGACCGGAGCGCCCGAGCGCCAGCCCTTGCCGTCGATGACCTGCTCGTTGGCGAGCACGGTCATGTCGACGGGGTCCCAATTGACCTCGCTCTCCTTGCGGTAGACGAGCCCCGCCTCGAACAAATCGAGGAACAGCGCTTGCTCCTGTCCGTAATATTTCGGGTCGCAGGTCGCGAACTCCCTCGACCAGTCGAGCGCGAAGCCGAGGCGCTTGAGCTGTCCGCGCATGGCGTCGATGTTGGCCCTGGTCCATTCGCCCGGGTGGACCTTGCGCTCCATCGCTGCGTTCTCGGCCGGCATGCCAAAAGCATCCCAGCCCATCGGATGGAGCACTTCATGACCCTGCATGCGGCGATAGCGGGCGATGACGTCGCCCATCGTGTAGTTGCGGACATGGCCCATGTGGATGCGCCCCGACGGGT
>JBDTXI010000102.1:0-11258 GCA_040006255.1 Sphingomicrobium sp. | reverse complement strand
AGCGCCCCGCCGCCGCCCGAGCCGAAGGTCGAGGGGGCGGTGAGCACGGATACGACGGTAAGCTGGTTCACGCCACTGGACGGGGATGGCTTTAGAATCTGGTGGCGGCGTACGGACGCTGCCAACTGGGAAGCAAGTCGCCGATCCGGACCCAAAGATTGCATCTTTGTGCAGCTACGAATGCCCGACGCCAATCATCGAAACGGAACGGACTGTTCCACGATTCTGCCCCACATCCGCGTCGATGATTGGGTGTTCGGCGTCTCGTCGGTGAGCAAGGACGGCTTCGAGAGCCCGGTGGCCTCGGCAGTGCCGGGCGGCGCGTTCAAGCCGTATGTCGCGCCGGCGAAGGAAGAGAAGAAATAGGGATTTCACACGAAGCTCACGAAGAGAAGGGGAAGCCACGAAGTCTTGCTTCGCGCCTTAGCTTTCTTCCTTCGTGTCTTCGTGTGAGACCCATCCTATTCTGGATGCTTCGTCGCTGCGCTCGTCGCAGATGACGGAAGACGGAGAGACTTATGGCCGGCGGATGGACGCGCGACGGCGCGGTTCAGGACCAGATCGACGACACGGTGAAGGACGCTGTGCTGCGCGCCCGGGCGTTGACCCCTTCGGGCGAAAGCGCCGAGGAATGCGACGATTGCGGCGAGCCTATCCCTGAGAAACGGCGCAAGGCGCTGCCCGGCGTGCGCACCTGCGTCGCCTGCCAGTCGGTGCGCGACAAAGCGGTCACGCACTCCACCATCAACCGCCGCGGCAGCAAGGATAGCCAGTTGCGCTAGGGCTGGTTAGGGCGAGACATGGCCCGACCGCCCCGACCACCGAGACCGCCCCGACCGCCCCGCTCATCACGACCATCCCGGCCTCCCCGGAATCGATCGTCCGATCAATCTGCCAGCCTCCCCACGCGAAAGCAGATCCTCGACTTCATCGCCTCGTCGGACCAGCCGGCGGGGAAGCGCGAGATCGCGCGGGCGTTCGGGCTTTCGGGCCAGGACAAGATCGACTTGAAGCGCCTGCTCAAGGACATGGCCGACGAGGGGCTGATCGATTCGTCGCCGGGTCGGGCGTTTCACCAGTCGGGCGGGGTGCCCAAGGTCACGGTGCTGCGCGTCTCCCAAGTCGACGACAGCGGCAACGCCTTCGCCGTCCCCGAGCAATGGCATGCCGAAACGCCGCCGCCGCGGCTGCGCGTGGTCGAACGCGGTAAGAGCGGATCGCTCGGCATCGGCGATCGCGTGCTGTGCCGGACCGAGGAAAAGGGCGACGGCTTCATCGCTCATCCGTTGAAGAAGCTCGCGAAGTCGGCTGAGCTCGTGCTCGGCGTGGTCAAGCGCGAAGGCGAGCGCTTCTGGCTCTCGCCCGTCGACAAGCGCGAGCGGCGTGAATTGTTCATCAGCGACGTCAAGGTCGCCGAGCCCGGCGACCTCGTCCTGTGCGAAGTCACCGGCCGGCCGCCGCGGGTGTCGGCGCGGGTCGATGCCGTGCTCGGCGACCCGTTCGCACCCAAAAGCTTCAGCCTCATCGCGATCCACAAGCACGGCCTGCGCCACGAATTCGCGCAAGAAGCGATCGACGAAGCGCATCGCGTTTCCAGATTGCAGCTCGGGGAGCGCGAAGACCTGACGCATTTGCCGATTGTGGCGATCGACCCCGAGGACGCGCGCGACCATGACGATGCGATCTGGGCGGAAGCGGACGGCGAGGGCGGGTGGAACGCGATCGTCGCCATCGCCGACGTCAGCTTCTACGTCCGTCCCGGCTCCGAGCTCGACCGTGAGGCGCGCGCCCGCGGAAACAGCGTCTATTTCCCCGACCGCGTCGTGCCGATGCTTCCGGAGGAGCTGTCGGCGGACATCTGTTCGCTCAAAGCCGGCGAGCAACGCGCGGCGATGGCCTGTCATCTCAAGATCGCAGGCGACGGGACATTGAAAAGTTTTCGTTTCTCGCGCGCAAAAGTTTGTATTGCTGCAAACATTGCCTACGAAGTCGCTCAGGCTGCGATGGACGCGGTTGCGGAGGAGGTGGTCGATGTCGCCTCGCGGACCTGCGCCATGCCGCAGATCGAAGGCCGCGTGCCAGAAGAGCTGATCGAAAAAGCACTCAAGCCGTTGTGGGCCTGCTGGCGTGCGTTGTTCGCCGCCAGGCGGACGCGCGATCCGCTCGAACTCGACCTGCCCGAGCGCCGCGTAATGCTCGACGAGAAAGGCCGCATCCTCTCGGTTGCGCCGCGCGACCGCCTCGACGCGCACCGGCTGGTCGAGGATTTCATGATCGCCGCCAACGTCGCCGCCGCCCGCGCGCTCGAGGCGAAGAAGGCGCCGGTGATGTACCGCGTGCACGAGCCGCCGAGCCGCGAGAAGCTGGTCGCGCTCAAGGATTATCTCGCGACCTTCGGAATCGAGTTCGCGCTCGGGCAGGTGATCAAGCCCGGCACCTTCAATCGAGTCATCGAGCGGATGGGCGACAGGGACGGGCGCGAGCAGATCATGGAGCAGTTGCTGCGCACGCAGATGCAGGCGCGCTACGCCCCCGATCGCCTCGGCCATTTCGGGCTCGCGCTGGCGACCTACGCCCATTTCACGTCACCGATCCGCCGCTACGCCGACCTCCTCGTCCACCGCGCTTTGGTCAGCGCCTACAAGCTCGGCGAGGGCGGCTTGCCCGCCGGCGAAGACGAGCGCTTCGAGGCGATCGGCGAGCAAATCTCGATGCTCGAGCGCCGCGCGATGGAGGCGGAGCGCGAAACGGTCGACCGTTACGTCGCCGCCTTCCTCGCCGACCGCGTCGGGCAAATGGTCGAATGCCGCATCACCGGCGTCCAGCCCTTCGGCTTCTTCGCCGCGGTTAAGGATCTCGGCGGTGACGGGCTCGTGTTCGCCAAGGACCTGGGCCGGGAATATTTCCGCTATGACGAAGCCGCCAAGGCGCTGGTCGGCGATGAAACCGGCGAGACTTACCGAGTCGGCCAGCGCCTGACGCTGCGGCTGGCCGAAGCCAATCCCGTCTCGGGATCACTGAAGTTCGAGCTTCCCGAGGGGAGCTATGGCACGCCACAGCCGCCGCGCCGCAACGATCGAGTACGCCGCGGCCGGCCAGCCAACATCCGCCACAGCAATCGCAAGCGCCGCTGACCGGCCGTCGCAACTTTCCGCCAGCACGCGTATTGGGCCTGCGAGCAGGAGACGCGCCATGGCCTATAAAATCGCAATCATCGTCGGCAGCCTTCGCCAGGACAGCCTCAACCGCCGGGTCGCGCGCTCGATCTGTGCGATCCGCGGCGACAATCTCGATTGCGCGATGATCGAGATTGGCGATTTGCCGCTGTACAACCAGGATCTCGACGCCAACCCGCCCGCGCAATGGGTGCGCTTTCGCAAGGATGTCGGGCCGGTGGACGGCGTGTTGTTCGTCAGCCCCGAATATAATCGCGGCATACCCGGAGTCCTCAAGAACGCCATCGACGTCGGCTCACGGCCCTACGGCCAAAGCGTGTTCGACAAGAAGCCAGCGGGTATCGTCACCGCCTCGCCGGGAAGCATCGGCGGCTTTGGAGCCAATCACCAGATCCGCCAGGCCTGCGTGTTCCTGAACATGCCGGTGATGCAGCAGCCCGAGGCCTATCTCGGCCATGTCAGCGACGACAGCTTCGACGAAAGCGGCTGCCTCAAGGAAGGTCCGCTCAAGGAATTGGTCACTAAGCTCGCCCACGCTTTCCACGACTGGGTCGACATGATCCATCGCTCGCGCGCGGCCCTCGCCGAGGATTCCGCGCACGCCAGTCAGCAGGCCGCCAAGGAACACGCCTGACACTTGGCGGCGCGTTCGTGGTGCGGCTAGGCCGGTGGAGCAATTGATCATGGAGCGACGCAATGGATTTCACTTGGCTCTCGCGGTGGCAGCCGCAGCTACTCGCGATTCTGCGCATCGTCACGGCGCTCCTATTCCTCGAGCATGGCGTGTCGAAATTCTTCGGCTTTCCGGTGCCCTTCCCGATTCACCCGCTGCCGCCGCTGCTCGTCGCAGCGGGGGTCATCGAGTGCGTGGCGGGCGTGCTCATCACCCTCGGCCTGTTCACGCGCATCGCCGCCTTCCTTGCCTCGGGCGAGATGGCGATCGGCTATTTCATGATGCATTTCCCAAAGAGCCCGTGGCCGGTCGCGAACATGGGTGAAGCCGCAATCCTGTTCTGCTTCGTCTTCCTCTATCTCGCCGCAGCCGGGGCGGGCGCATGGAGCATCGACGGGGCGCGTACGCGGATGGCGCCGATCAGGTGACCTTTGCCCGCTGGTGGAAGCGCGGCTGGTCCCATTCGCGCGTCGCGAGGATTTCCGCGAGGATTTCGGCGGCGCGAACGATCTCGCCGAAGCGGTTGTAGAGCGGCGCGAAGCCGAAACGCATGAGGTCGGGCGCACGAAAGTCGCCGATCACGCCGCGCGCGATCAAGGCCTGCATCACCGCGTAACCGTGCGGGTGGGCGAAGACGACGTGACTGCCGCGCTGCGACGGGTCGCGAGGCGAGGCGAGCTGGACCTCGGGGCCGCAGCGCGACTCGACCTCGTCAACGAACAGTTGCGACAGCGCGCGGCTCTTGGCTGCGGCGTCGCGCATCGCAATGCCGGCGAAGGTTTCGAGCCCCGCGTCGAGTGCAGCCAAAGCGAGGATCGACGGCGTTCCCGTGAGGAAGCGCGCGATGCCGCCGACGGGACGGTAATCGTCGTCGAAGGCGAACGGCTCGGCGTGGCCCATCCATCCCTGGAGCGGCGAGCGCAGCTCGTCCTGAAGCCGCTCGGCGACGAACAGGAACGCCGGCGCCCCAGGCCCGCCGTTCAAATATTTGTAGCCGCAGCCGACTGCGAGGTCGCAGCCGGTGCCGTTGAGGCCGAGCGCGATGGCACCCGCGCTGTGCGACAGATCCCACACCACGAGCGCGCCCGCCGCATGCGCCGCGCCGTTGACCGCGCGCATGTCGTAGAATGCCCCCGAGCGGTAATCGACGTGCGTCAGCGTGACCACGGCGGTATCATCGTCGATCGCCGCCAGCACCTCGTCCGGCTCGACCGCCTTCAACTGCAGCCCCAGCATCTCAGCGAGGCCCTGCGCTACGTATAAGTCAGTCGGAAAGTTCCGGCGCTGTGTCAGGATGGTCGTGCGGGCCGGCCTTGCTCGAACAGCCGCCGCAAGCAGCTTGAACAAGCAGACGCTCGTGGAGTCCGCGATCAGCAACTCGTTCGGCATTGCCCCGACGATCGGCGCCAGCTTGGCCGCGATCTGTGTCGGCCAGTCGATCCAATCGTGCTTCGTCCAGCTGGCGATGAGGTTTTCGCCCCATTGCCGCTCCGCCGTGCGGGCGAGCGCATCGGGCGCGGCGACAGGCAAAGCACCGAGCGAATTTCCGTCGAGATAAATGATGCCGTCCGGCAGCCGAAACCGCTCGCGCGCGAATGCGAGGGAATCGGCAGCGTCGAGCTGTTGCGCTTCTTCGACGGTCACAGCTTCGGCAGGGTTACGCCCTTCTGCCCCATATATTTGCCGGCGCGGTCGGCGTAACTCACTTCGCACGGTTCGTTCCCCTGCAGGAACAGGAACTGGCATGCGCCTTCGTTCGCGTAGACTTTCGCGGGCAGGGGCGTCGTGTTTGAGAATTCGAGAGTCACATGCCCCTCCCAACCGGGCTCGAGCGGCGTCACGTTCACGATGATTCCGCAGCGCGCATAGGTCGACTTGCCAAGGCAGATGACGAGTATGTCGCGGGGCACGCGGAAATATTCGACCGTGCGCGCGAGCGCGAAGCTGTTCGGCGGGATGATGCACACGTCGGTTTTGCGGTCGACGAAGCTGTTCTGCGCGAAGTCCTTGGGGTCGACGATCGCATTGTCGACATTGGTGAAAATCTTGAAATCGTCGGCGACCCGCGCGTCGTAACCGTAGGACGACAGGCCATAGCTGATGCAGCCCTCGCTCCGCTGCGCCTCGACGAACGGCTCGATCATCCGCTGCATCTGCGCGGCCTCGCGAATCCAGCGGTCGGAAAGAACGGGCATGTCGAGTGCCTAACGGGACGGCGTGATGGCTTCAAACCGCCGCGGATTATTTCTGTGGATGGGGAGGCCGCCACAGTTTCGGGACTTCGCGCGGACCGGCGGATGATTCGTGCACAGTCTATCCACAGGCTGGAGGGTTTGTGCTACTTTCGTTCCCGTTTGGCGTGGGGCCGCGCGGGACTAGAGGAACGCCCATGGCTGAAATCTTGCGTATCGCCGAACCGGTGGAAACGGCCGGCATCCCCTCGCTGCCCCAGAACGTTGAGGCGGAAGCGGCGCTTCTCGGCGCGCTGATGATCGACAACCGTTTGGTCGAAGACGTCCAGCTCAAGCTTCGGCCGGATCACTTCTTCGAACCGTTACATGCGCGTATCTATGAAGCGATTCTGCGGATGACGGACGCGAATCGAGTCGCCAACCCGGTGACGTTGCGCCCGCTGTTTGAATCCGACGAATCGATAAAAGAGGTTGGCGGCCCGGCATATTTGGCGCAATTGACCGGTTCGGGCGCGGCTGTGATCGGCGCACGGGACTTCGCGCAACAGATCTACGATCTGGCGTTGCTCCGGGCGCTCATCGGCGTTGGCCGCGACCTGGTCGAAGGCGCGCTCGACACGAGTGAGGATGTTGCCCCCCTCGCTCAAATCGAGCGCGCCGAGACCGAATTGTACAAGGTAGCGGAGGAGGGGGGAGCCGAGGGCAAGGCCAAGTCCTTCTCCGAAGCTACCAAGGAAGCCCTGGCCATGGCCGAGCGCGCGCTCAACAGCGGCGGCCATCTGTCGGGATTCACCACGGGGCTTGAAAGCCTCAACAGCAAGATCGGCGGGCTCCACAAGTCCGATCTCATCATCGTCGCGGGGCGCCCTGGCATGGGCAAGAGCGCGCTTGCAACCAACATGGGATTCGCCGCGGCGCAGCGGCTGCTGCGCGACCAGGAGGACGGCATCGAACCGGCCAAGTCCGCGGGGGCGGCGGTCGCGTTGTTCAGCCTGGAAATGTCGGCCGACCAGCTGGCAACTCGCATCCTCGCCGAAGAATCCGGGATCAGCTCCGAGAACCTGCGCATGGGCAAGATCAGCCAGCAGGAGTTCCGCCATCTGGCGCGTGCCGCGGCGGAATTGCACAGCCTTCCCCTCTACATCGACGATACGCCAGGCCTGACCATCGCGGCCTTGCGGACCCGCGCGCGCCGTCTCAAGCGCCAGAAGGGAATCGGAATCGTCATCGTCGATTATCTCCAGCTGCTTCAGGGCACGGGACGCAATGCGAACGATAACCGGGTCAATGAGATCTCCGAGATCAGCCGCGGTCTGAAGCAGCTCGCCAAGGAGCTCGAAGTGCCGGTCATCGGTTTGTCGCAGCTGAGCCGTGCCGTCGAGCAGCGCGAGGACAAGAGGCCGCAGTTGTCAGATCTGCGCGAATCGGGCTCGATCGAGCAGGACGCGGACATCGTGCTCTTCATCTACCGCGAGGATTATTATCTCGCCGCCAAGCAGCCCGGCGACGACCATCCGGATTTCGCCGCGTGGCAGCAGGAAATGGCGCGCGCTTACGGCCAGGCCGAAGTGATCGTCGCCAAACAGCGCCACGGCTCGACCGGGAAGGTGCGGCTCAAATTCGATAGCCGCATCACCAAGTTCAGCGACGCCGTAGACGAGGGTTATTTGCCGGAGATGCGCACCTAGCCGCAGATAAGCTACGGGAGGGGGATGAGGGCGCCGGCCAATGGTTTGGCGCCCTCAGCTTGCGGATTGTTTCTACGGCCCGACGTCGTCGCTGCTCTCCGGCTGCGGAATCTTTCCGGGCGGCCCCGGCGAAAGCCCCAGCGCTTTGGCGAGATTGTCATCCCACCCATAAAAGTCCTTGCGGAACTGCACGTTGGAACCGTCCCAGAATGCGGTCTGATACAGGAGCCGGACGGGAATTGGCCGGGGCAATTTGATGAACGACTCATCGTCCTTCTGCATTGCCAGCTGGAATTGATCGGCGACGCCTTCCTGCTGCGCCAGCGCAGTCGCGAATTGCACGGCGTTCTCGACCCGGACGCACCCATGGCTTCGATGCCGCTCGGGCAGGCCGAACAGCGCCTTGGCCGGCGTATCGTGAAGATAGATCGCCTCGTTGTCCTGCATGTCGAACTTGACGAGGCCAAGCGAGTTCTTGGGACCCGACTGCTGGACGTATTGCCCGTCCTTCAGCGCGAACTGGTTTTCCTGAAGCCAAGCGGGGCTCTTGTCGGCCAGCTCCTTTTCGCCAATGCCTTTGGGGACGGTCCAGGTCGGCTTGGCGACGAGCCGAACGATCGGGGCCTGAAGTTGTGGAGTCGGCTTGTCGGCCTCGCCCACAACGACGTTGCGATGGTCGATGTGCTGCCCGTCGCGCCAGTAATCGAGGAATGAGGCGGCGGTGTTGACGTCGATGCGGGTTTCAGCCGGAGTGCGCGGCAGCCAGCGCAGCCTTTCCATCGCGACGGCCAATTCCCTTGCGCGGTACCCGGGTCCGGCGTTCAATGCGTCGAGCGTGTCCCCGCCGATGACGCCGTCGGGCTTAAAGCCCCATTCGGCCTGCAGCTTTTTCACTGCCGCGACGAGCTCGGGCGAATAGGCGTTCGAGGCTGGCGCTGCCTGTTGCGGACGCGAGTTGGTCGAGCCGCTCTGCGGCGGCGGCGGCGCGTTCAGGTACCCGACGGCGCGAAGCGCGGCGGCGACCTGCGCCACGCGCGGATCGTGGGTTCCTGGGTTGATCGGCTTGCCTTCCGGAACGGGCTGGGATTGCGCGCTGGAGGCGAGTTGCAGGAAGCGAACGTGGGCCTGGCTAAGGGCCCGATACTCGTCGGTCTGCGGCGCCAGCGAGTTGAGCCAGCCGGCAACGTCCCCCTTCTGGATCGCCTGCTGAAGTCCCAGCCGGACGTCCGCATTGGAATGCGGAATCGTGTAGACCTCGTGGAGCTTGGTCGGATCGGAATAGCCGTTGGCCAGCGCCGAAGCATATTTCAGTGCCGCCTCGGTTAGCGCCGCGCCCTTCTCGCCGCCCTTGAGGAAGAGATCGGGCCTGAGCCCATTCGCCGGCGAGTTGGCGATGGCCTGGCGAATCTGCTGCTCGGCCCTTGCTGTCCATTGCATTTCGGGTGCGCCCGCTTGCTGCGAAGCGGGCTGCCCTGACGAATTGTCGTTGTTGGAGCAGGAGACGAAGGCGGTGCTGCACAGGGCAAGGCCGGCGGCGGTGCCGATCGATAATGTCTTTTTCACGAACTGCAGAACGCCGCGAGTGGCCAAAGCGATCCATCGACGTGCCGACTCAGTCTTCCTGCATGTTGGGGTCGCGCAGGCCCTGGCCAATCGACGCGCGGACTCCTTCGGCCTCGCTGCTCGTCACCGGATAAGCGCAATAATCGGCGGCATAGAAGGCGCTTGGCCGGTGATTGCCCGATAATCCGACGCCGCCGAACGGCGCATTCGACGGGGCGCCATTGGTCGGCTTGTTGCGGTTGATCACTCCGGCATGGACGTTCGCCCAGAACTTGTCGTACATTTCCGGGCTACCTCCGACGAGGCTCGCGGCCAGGCCGAAGCGCGTGTTGTTGGCTTCGTGGATAGCCGCATCGAAATCCTTGACCCGCACGACCTGCAACACAGGCCCGAAAATCTCCTCGTCCGGCCGGTCCACGTCGGTCACGTCGATCAACGCCGGCGTCAGGAATGGCCGATCCTTGATCGGTCGGTCGAGCCGCCGCAGCGGCTTGCCGCCCTTCATCATCAGATTGAGCCACTGTTCCTGGACCTGGTCGGCGGCGGCCAGGTCGATGACCGGCCCCATGAACGGCGCCGGATCGGCGAACGGCTCATCGACGATCAGCCGGTCGATCAGCGCCATAATTGCGTCGATCAACTCCTGATGCTCGCCGTCCTCGACGATCAGCCGCCGCGCCGCGGTGCAGCGCTGGCCGGCGGTCAGGTAAGCGGACTGGACGGCGATGACTGCGGCCGCTTTGATGTCCTTGGCGTTCCACACCACCAGCGGATTGTTACCGCCCAATTCGAGCGCCAGCATCTTGTGCGGAGTCTCGGCGAACTGACGGTGAAGCGACTGGCCCGCCCGCGCCGACCCGGTGAACAGCAAGCCGTCGATCCCCGGGTGCGCCGCCAGCGCTTTGCCCTGCTCCGGCCCGCCGACGAGGAGGCGGATCACGCCTTCGGGGATTTTCGCTTCGTGGAAGCAGCGCACCAAAAAGGCCCCCGTCGCGGGCGTCTTTTCCGACGGCTTGAACACCACGGCGTTGCCGGCGATGAGCGCGGGAACGATGTGGCCGTTGGGCAAATGCGCTGGGAAATTGTACGGCCCGAGCACGCCTACGACGCCGTGCGGCTTGTGGCGAACCGCGATCTTGTTACCCATCGCCGCCTCGAGCCTGCGCTGTGGGGTGCGTTCGGCATAGGCGTCGACGGAAATCTCGACCTTGTTGACCACGGCACCGACCTCGGTCTTGGCTTCCCAGAAGGGCTTCCCCGTCTCGCGCGAGATCAGCGTGACGAATTCGGTTTCGCTCTTGCGCACGACATTGGCGAAACGGCGCACGGCCTCGATGCGAAAGGCATGCGAGTGCGCCGCCCACTCGGGCCAGGCGGCGCGCGCGGCGGAGACTTCGGCGGAAGCATCGCCAATCTCGCCCGACCAGATTTCGTCGCCGGTCGCGGGATCGTTGGAGATGAGGGTGGCGGCCACGGGCACGCGCTCCACTACCGGCGTCGCTTCGTCAACCTGCCGCATCCTGCCCCATTGCTTCGCCCATTCTCCGGATCGCATTAACCTTGTCGTCGAACGGCTGCCAGTCGTCGCGTTCGGCAATGGCCGACCAGATCGCCTCGACCTCCGCGATTTGCATCGAGCAAGGCTCGGGATCGGACCAGTATGCGTGCGACTGCGCTAGTTCGCGCCCCTTGAGCGCCGCTGCGAGCGAACGGAAGGGCTCGGACGGATATTGATTCGCTCCGGGATCGCGTCCGCCGCGCCAGTCGAAGAAAACGCGGTCGATCGTCCGTGCGCGCGAACTCAGCGCTTTGATTAGCAACGTGGCAAGCTGGCGGTCGTCGTCGGGGGAAGCCGGGGCGACTCCTAGCCGCCACAGCATCCCCCGCACGAGCGCGTCCTCAAAGTGCTCGCTCCAGGCGGCGAGCATTTCAGACAGCGGCGGCGCCTGGGTTACTAGGCTCATAC
>JBDTXI010000101.1:0-11867 GCA_040006255.1 Sphingomicrobium sp. | reverse complement strand
ATGCGGACCAATGCCTGCGGGCCGGCCCCATCGCGGAGCTCCTCGACGCGTTCTTCGACGGCACTGGGCTCGCCGGCGAGCTCGACTTCAAAGACGGCGAAGGGGTTTCGTGCCAATATTTTCGGGTCAAGCTCGCGCCGTTTCCAAAGGGCAACGGCAGCGTTCCCCGGTGCTTGCTGAGCATCGTTGACCGCACGGTCGAGGTACAGGCCGAGCGCACGCTCCGCGCGGAAATGCTCCGCGACAGCCTGACCGGACTTCCTAACCGCCTGGCCTTCAGCGAAGCGATCGAGAAGGCGGGCGAGAATGTCGCGCGCGATCTCGAGCATGCCGTGCTGGTCGTCGACATGCTGCGCTTCTCGCGAATCAATGAATCGATGGGCGGCCTCGCGGGCGACGAACTGCTGATCACCTTTGCCCGCCGCCTGATCCTCGCGCTGAGAGCGGGCGACGTGCTCGCCCGCACCGGCGGCAATGAGTTCGGCGTTCTCGTTTCGCTTCGCCGTGGGGTCGAAGACGCGCTCAAGGCCGCCGAGCGCATCCAGAACATCATGGCGACGCCGTTCAAGATTTCGGACCTCGAGATCCGGGTCGAGTGCGCCATCGGCGTTGCATTGATGCACGCCGCCCAGGATCCGGAGGAGCTGTTCCGCAACGCGCAATTCGCGGTGAAACAAGCGAAGCTGGCGGGCAAGCCCCAGGTCTACGAGCCCAAGCAGGCGACCGAGGCCCGGCGTCGTTTCTCGATCGAGACCGAGCTTCGGAGAGCGCTCGACAAGGACCAGCTCAAGCTATTTTACCAGCCGTTGATCAATTTGAAGACGGGCGACGTAGCCGGTTTCGAAGCGCTCGCGCGGTGGACTCATGACGACCGCGGAGAGATCAGCCCGACCGAGTTCATCCCCGTCGCCGAGGAGAGCGGGCTGATCCTCCAACTCGGCCGGTGGGCGATGGACAAGGCGACCCACACGCTCGCCGATTGGGACCGCCAGTGTGGCGAAAAGCTGCCGCTCTACGTCGGAGTGAACCTGTCCGCGATCCAGGTCGCGCGCGACAATATCGCCGAGATGGTGGCAGGGGCGCTGAGGTCGAGCGGGCTTACCGGCGACCGCCTGACGCTGGAACTCACCGAGAGCTCCATTGTGCAGGACCCGGCCCGGGCAACGCGCGTGTTCGACGCCTTGAAGGCGCTCGACGCGACGGTGGCGATGGACGATTTCGGCACCGGCTATTCCAGTCTCGCTTATTTGCAGCGTTTGCCGATTGACGTGCTCAAAATCGACCAGAGTTTCGTCTCGGGGATGATGGTCGATCCCGACAGCGTTGCGATCGTTCGCGCGGTCCTCAGCCTGGCCGAGGCTCTGGGGATGTCGACCACGGCCGAGGGCATCGAGACAGTCGAGCTCGCGACCACGCTGGCGACGTTGGGCTGCGCTTCGGGGCAGGGCTATTATTTCGCCAGGCCGCTGGAAGCCGACGCGGCGCTCGAATATTGGCGCTCACGGCGCCGGTTAGCCGCTTAGCAGTTCGCCGTACGCCGAAGCGCGGCGAGTCCGCGCTGCCCGGCGGAAAGTCTTTTCGATGCTCCGCAGTAGCGCGGGATGGCGAACGTCGGGCGGATGCACTCCGATGCGCAACACCTTGAGTGGTGCGTGGCGAAGCGCAGCGGCCGCCGCGAGCGACGATGCGAGGCGCATCGGCGTGCGGCTTGCCCAGGTGATGACCGGCCCGCCGGCGAGCGTCCTTCCGGATATCGGCGACCATACGCGCATATGGTCCTCGGCGATCGCGATCGAGCAGGCGCTGAGCGCTTGCAGCGCGCCTGGCCCATAGAGCCATGCCGGCGCGACGAAGCCGGCGATGGGACATCCGGTAATACCCTCGATTAAGCTTCGTCCTTCCTGGATGCGGGCGGCCGCGACGGAGCAAGTGAGGCCGAGGAATTCGCCCTCGCCCGCGGTCATGACGCGCGTCCGGAGGCGGTCCGAAGCACGGTCGTGACGAGCCTCGTCGCGGTGGAAGAAACCGTGGAGGAAGATCTCGAAGCCGCTTTGCGCCCATTGGCGCAGGCGGGCCGCGAACGGCGAGCTGGGGAGGATGGGCGCGTCGCCCCAATGATTGGGCACGACGAGCAAGGCGATGCGTTCTCCGACGTGGGCGCGCAGCAGGTCGGTGAGGCCGTCCACCGCGCTTTCGAAGCGCGGCGAAACGTCGTGAATCGAAGCGAGCAGGAGTCGTTCGGTTGCAGTGGTCATCGCGTCTCGATGTGGCCCAATGGCCCACTTTCCGCCAGTCCATGAACAAAGCTTCACTTGAGGTTCAGAGCGTTTGGCGGCTTTTCGAGCCGATGAGAATTGTCGACGTCTGCGCTTTTTATTCGCCTGCCGGTGGGGGCGTGCGCACTTATATCGACGCCAAGCTCAAGGCCGCGGCGCGCTTCGGCCATGAAGTCATCGTCATCGCCCCGGGGGAGCGCGACGAAGTCGTCCAGCGTGGACCCGGGGCGTTTCTGGTTACGATTCCCTCGCCGCAACTGCCGGTCGACCGCCGTTACCGCTATTTCGATGACGAGAAAGCCCTCCACCGGGTCCTCGACGCGTGGCGCCCGGACCATATCGAAGCGTCGTCGCCATGGTCGAGCGCTACCATGGTCGGCCGCTGGCAGGGTTATGCCTCCCGATCGCTGATCATGCATTCGGATCCATTGGCGGCCTATGCATACCGCTGGCTGGGCGGATTCGCGCAAATCGACACGATCGATCGCTGGTTCGGCCGGTTCTGGCGCCATTTGCGCGGGCTCGGCGACATGTTCGACGCGGTCGTCTGCGCCAACTCGCATCTGGCGGAGCGGCTTCGGTTGGGCGGCCTCGCCAATGCCGAGACGATTCCGATGGGTGTCGAGGGCGGCATTTTCTCCCCGCGGCTGCGTTCGACCGCGATCCGCACGGCGGCGCTGGAAACGCTGGGGCTCGGGCCCGACGGCCTTTTGCTGGTCGGCGTCGGCCGTTTTTCCGGCGAGAAGCGCTGGGAAACCGTGCTTCGCGCCGTGGCGACAACGGCCCGAAGGCACCCTCTTGGATTGATTCTCGTCGGCGACGGTCCGCGGCGCCGCAAGCTCGAGAGCCTTGCCGAACGCAGCCAAGCCGTCGCCGTTTTCCCGCGACTGTCCGACCGCGCTGAATTGGCGCGCTTGCTGGCGAGCGCCGATGCGTTGGTACATGGGTGTGAGGCGGAGACTTTTTGCATGGTAGCGGCGGAAGCGCGGGCCAGTGGCATCCCACTCATCGTTCCCGATCGCGGGGCCGCCGCCGATCAACTGCTCCCGAAGGGCGGCGCTTTATATCGCGCCGGGAGCGAAATTTCACTTGGCCGAGCCCTCGACCGGTTCATCGACCGCGGACCGGAATTGCAGCGCGCCGCTGCCGCGCGCGCCAGCGATGTCCGCAGCATGGACGAGCATTTCGCCGATTTGTTCGAACGCTACGCCGCGATGGCACGCACCCCTGCTGTTCAGCCCGTGGCGCACGAGACCCTGTTCGGTCGTCTAGCCGAAGTTGGGCTCACTCAAGCGGCTGTACGCGCCGGTTAGGCAGCAGGACTTAAGCGGCGCGGCTGAGAGCTTCGCTCACTATGTTGTCGAACGCGGCGCCTTCCGGGAAGCCGGCCTCGACCCAGCGGTCCTCGATTTGCCTTAGCGTTCGGGCCACGATCGGCCCTTCTGCAAGGCCGCGGGCGATGAGCGTCCCACCGCTGATCGGCAGACGCGGCGCTTTCCAGGCCGAGATGGCAGAGGCCTCCGCGGTCTTGGCGGCGAGCAGCAGGCGGTCGACGGCGCATTCCACTCCAAGGCGGTAAGCTAGCGCCTGGGGCGACGAGAACAGTTCCGTCCCCGCGGCGCAGCCAACCCGTTTGCGCGCCTTGTTGGAGAGGCGGAGCCTCGAACCCACATCCTGGGTGATCGCGGGGTCTCGGGGAAGCAAGGCGGCCAGACGTCGCAGGGGGTCAGAAGAGTTATTCGCCGACCGTTCGCTGACAACCAACGCGGTCAGATTGGCCAAGCGCGCCGCGGTGATTTCGGGCAGCACCGGGCGAAGGATGCCATGCTGGAGCATGATGGTGACGGTCGGCGCTGGATCCGAAACCGCCAACAGTTTGAGCATCTCGTCGGCGATCCGCTCGCGCGAAAGGGCCATCAGGTCGTTCGCCCGGCAGGCACAGGCGTCCACTGCCGCGGCATCCGGTTCGCCGCTGCCGAAGCGCGCGTGAAAGCGGAAGAAGCGCAGGATCCGCAGGTGATCTTCCGCGATTCGTTGCAGCGGATCGCCGATAAAGCGGATGCGGCGGCGATGGATGTCCTCTAGGCCGGCGAAGTAGTCGAAGATCTCCCCCGTGCGCGGGTCCGCGGACAAAGCGTTGACGGTAAAATCCCGGCGCGCGGCGTCCGCTTTCCAATCGTCGGTGAATGCCACGGTGGCCCTTCTCCCGTCGGTCGATACATCCTGCCGCAGGGTGGTCACTTCGTACGGGTGTCCGTCACTGACGGCGGTGATGGTACCGTGATCGATCCCGGTCGGCACGGCTTTGATCTTTGCTGCTTCGAGGCGCTTTATGACTTGCAGAGGCTCCAGGCGGGTCGCCAGGTCGACATCGCTGATCGGCAAGTGGAGAAGGTCGTCCCGAACCGCGCCGCCGACGTAACGCGTCAGGCCCTCGTCCGCGCCGAGCGCAGACAGCAAGCGGAGCATGCCGCGGCGCCGCCGCCACTTCGCCGCGTCGAGCTTGAGCGCGATCGGACTTAGCTCCATTGCAGCCTGCGCGAGAGATTGACGATGATCGCCGCGGTCGCCCCCCAAATCCTGCGTCCATTCCACAATATTTCGTAATAGTGGCGCTCTTTGCCGGCGAACAGTCCGGTTCGGCGGAGCTGGTGCGCGAGGTCGAGCAGGTGCGCGAGCGGGGCTTCGAACCATTCGGCCACTTCGGGCTCGTGCGGCGTTAGCGTCGGGTCGGGCGGGATCAGCGCTACGACAGCGGTGACGATATACCCGGTGACGGTCCGATAGGGGTCAAGGCTCCCGACGATATCCGCTGACTGCGGGTCGAGGAGCAGCTCCTCGTTGGCCTCGCGCAAGGCTGCGGCAGTCGGATCTTCGTCGCGGTCGATCCGTCCGCCTGGAAAAGCGATCTGCCCCGAGTGCGTGCGCATGTGCTCGCGGCGCACGGTGAGGATGACGCCGGGTTGTTCGCGGTCGGTGATGGGAATGAGCACCGCCGCCGGCACCGCCGACTGCACGCGAGGCTCGTCAAGGTCGCCCCCAAGCAAAGAGATTGGTGGCGGCCCGGACAAGGCCGCGCGCAGCCGCTCGGCCAGGGTCACGAGCTTGGGTCGAGCGGGAAGAAAAGCCCGTCACTCCAGATCCCGGCCGGATCGTGCCCTTCGGCCAACGCGATTTCGGCGAGCTCATAATAAATCGGTCGGTCCAACTCGGCCTCGAGGCCGTGGCGAACAAGGACTCGTGGTGACGGGCCGGTTGGACCGTCGACGACGCTCAAGGGGTGATCGGGACCAAGGATCACCGCGTCACCGCTGTCGAGGCGAATCGCGCAGCGCCGTTCGCTGCCCTGGCCTTCGCTGTGCATCTCCACTCCGCGAAATGCGGTCGAGTCGACGTCGATCTCGAGTTTTTCGACCGGGGTAACCAGCGCGTGCCGACCATCCGGTTCTCGCCGGAGGATGCTTGAGAACAGACGCACCATTGCCGGACGGCCAATCGGCGCGCCCTGGTGATGCCAGGTGCCGTCGCGGGCAATCCGCATCTCGGAATGACCGCAACGCTCCGGATTCCATTGCTCGACCGGCGGCAGGCGCCGCTCGTCGATGAGCGTCTGCAGCTCGGCGAGGCTGAGGCCGCGTAGTTCGATGGGTGGGCGGGTTTCCGGCATGCGCCGTCATTGCGAGGAGCGGAGCGACGAAGCAATCCGGTGCGGCGGCTGGATTGCTTAGCTGCGCTCGCGATGACAGAGGACTCGAGTGCAGCAAGAACCTCGAACCGCCATCGTCACCGGCGCCGGCAAACGCGCTGGGGCGGAGATTGCGCGAGGACTGGTCGATGACGGGTGGACCGTCATCGCGCATGTGCACCGCGATTTCGATGATGTCCCCGAAGGTGCCATTAAAGCCGTCGCGGACCTTGCCGATGCTGAGTGCGCCCATGCAATTTTCGGCTCTGCGGCCGGCCTTCCGCCAGTGCGCCTGCTGGTCAACAATGCAGCGCGGTTCGCGTGGGATGGTTTCGGAGAATTTCGTGCTGCGGAATTCGACGCGCACATGGCGGTCAACGTACGTGCGCCCGCGTTGCTGACCGAGCGTTTTGTCCGTGCGCATGAAGGGTCCGAGGACGCGCTGGTGGTCAACCTTCTCGATTCAAAGCTCGCCGGGACGAATCCCGATTTCCTCAGTTATACCTTGTCCAAGCAGGCCTTGGCGGGTTTCACGGATCTCGCCGCGCGGGCGCTTGCCAGTAGGGGCATCAGGGTGAATGGCATTGCCCCGGGGCTGATGCTGCGATCGAGCGGCCAGAGCGCGGAAAATTTCGGCGTCATGCACGCAAACAATCCTTTGGCCCGGGGGGTCGAGCCGGGCGACGTGCTCGATGCGATCCGCTATCTGATCGGGGCAAGATGCGTGACCGGGCAAATGCTGGTGATCGATTCTGGGCAGCGTTTCATGGCGCTCGAGCGGGATGTTCAGTTTCTGGAGGAAAGGTGACCGAAGCCAAGCTATCGGGCCTCGTGCCGCAACATCTTAAGGTTCGTTCGGCGCGAATATTGCTCGACGCGCTGGCAGTGACCGTCGACATCGGGTTCCACGACTTCGAGGTTGGCGCGCCGCAGCGCCTGTTGATCACGGTCGAAGTCTGGCTTGA
Organism: Sphingomicrobium sp.; assembly: GCA_040006255.1. GTDB lineage: Bacteria > Pseudomonadota > Alphaproteobacteria > Sphingomonadales > Sphingomonadaceae > Sphingomicrobium. The sequence goes on along the minus strand of JBDTXI010000101.1, from coordinate 4,941 downwards.
GCATTTCGGCGCGCCCACTGACGACGATCCGTCTCGCGCATGGAACTACGACTTCCTTCGCGCGCAGGTGGAAGAACTGGCATCGGCGCGTCGCTACAATCTCCAGGAAACGCTGGCGCACGCCATATTCGAGCGCGTCGGCGGCTTCCGCGGCGTGAAAGACTTGCGCGTGCGCACATCCAAGCCCGACGTCTATCCCCAAGCGCAAGGGGTTGGTGTCGAAATCGCTTCCTTTCCGGGCGCTTGGCCGGTGAGCTGACGTCGTTCTTGGGCGGGATCGAGTTTCGTGCCTTCCGGCTGTGGAACAAATGCATTGCACGACCTTTGAGCCGCATATAAGGAGGCGCGCTTGTCGCCGATGATATGTTGATACATCGGCGTCTGAACCAACGGGCGGGGCGCGCGTTAAATGGCCCGGTCTGACCGTGGTTACCACGGCGTGTTGAGGAGAACTGCGGGTCAATGTCTTACGCGCAACGCAAAGAGCTAAGTGGCAACAAGACCGTGGCGATCATCATGGTCGCCATACTGCAGATTGCCCTGGGCTATGCGATCGTTACCGGCCTCGCATATAATGTGATCAAGAAGACGGTGCAGGATCTCAAGACGTTCGACGTCGAGGAGCAACCGCCGCCACCCGAGAAGCCGCCGCCACCGCCTAAGGATATGCCGAAGGTGCCGCCGCCACCGATGCTTCCGCCGTCGGTGGTGCCGATCCAGATTTCGCCGCCGACCATTCAGACGGTGCAGTCGACGGTCATTCCGCCGGTGGCACCACCGGTAATGGCGCCGCCGAGGCCGGCCCCGCCGCCGCCTCCCCGGCAGTCGCAGGCGCGGAGCCTCACCGGTAGCCTTCAAGGTTTGATCTCCAGTGAAGACTATCCGTCAAGCGCGCTCGACAATAATGAGCAGGGAAGCGTTCAGATTACGCTGACGATCGGGGCCAGTGGTCGAGTCACCGGGTGCAGTCCTTCGGGCAGCGCGTCGGGAACGCTCAAGAGCGCGACTTGCCGTTTGGTAACTTCAAGGGCGCGTTTCAGCCCCGCTCAAGACGCCAACGGGAGTCCGATGACGAGTAGTTATTCGCAGACAATTGTGTGGCGCATCGCCGAGTGATGCACCTTCATTTTTGAGTCAGGTTTCAGAAGGAAAGTACCAATATGCAAGCAGCACCCGCCGCAGCAGGATCAAATCCATACGGGCTGATCCCCGCTCTCCAACAGGGCGGCGTTATCGCCATCTCGGTGTTCACCATCCTCGTTCTGATGTCGGTCTTCTCGTTCTACATCCTCTTCACCAAGCTGATGCAGCAGCAGAAGATCATTTCGCAGGGCCGCAAGGTGCGGTCGAGTTTTTGGAACTCGCCGAACCTGCGCGACGCCTCGACCAAGCTCGAAGCGCGCAGCGCCTATCGCGCGATCGTCGATGATGCGCTTCTGGCGCAGGACCAGCATGGCAAGCTGACGGATCCGATCGACCAGCACGACTGGATGGCGAACAGCCTCGCGCGCAGCCAGGGCGCGATCGGCGCCCGCCTCGGCGAAGGCCTCGCCTTCCTCGCGACCGTGGGTTCGACCGCACCGTTCATCGGTCTGTTCGGAACCGTCGTCGGCATCTACCGCGCGCTGATTCGTATCGGTGCGTCGGGCCAGGCGTCGATTGACGCCGTCGCCGGCCCGGTCGGCGAAGCGCTGATCATGACCGCGCTCGGCCTGGTCGTCGCCGTTCCGGCGGTGTTGGCCTACAACTGGCTCGTTCGCCGCAACAAGTCGATCATGGAGGACCTTGCGGCGTTCACCAACGACCTGCACGGCTATCTGATGTCGGCTGGCGCGGTAAAGCCGCGCATCGGCACCGCGGCAGCGACGAGCGCGCAGGCCCGGAGTGCAGGTGCACCCGCCCCCGGTAGCGAGCCCGTTCGGCAGCCGACTCCAGCAAAGTAAACGAACTGTGGTCCGCGGCTGCCGAAGCGGCGGACCACTGGTTCACTTGAAGCTTAGGAAAGCAGACAACCGATGGCTGTAAGTGTAGGCCCTGCCGAAGGCGAAGAAGAAGCGATTTCGGACATCAACGTCGTTCCGCTGACCGACGTGATGCTCGTGCTGCTGATTGTTTTCCTGATTACCACCCAGGTCATCAAGCAGGCAGTCCCGATCAAATTGCCCAATGTTCGCTACGAGCCGACCATGACGAAGCCGGAGAACGTCTCACTGACCGTGCGCAGCGGGCCCGGTGGTACGTGCGAGGTCTATTGGGGCCTAAGCAAGATCACGCAGAAGGACCTGCTCGACCGCGCGGTGAACAAACTCAAAGATCAGATCAAAGCCGTGGGCGGCGTGGCGAACATCACCGAAGAGAATATGCCCGAGGCGCACATCCGCGGGGACATCAACACCCAGTACAAATGCATTGGCGCCGCAATCATCACGATGCAGGAGGCTGGCTTCCAGCGCGTCGGGTTCATTTCCGAGCCACCCCCGCTGATGGGCTATCGCGCCGAATAGGAGTTTTTCGCATGTCAATGCAGACGACCAGCGACAATTCAACAGGCGAACCGATGCTGGACATGAACGTGACGCCGCTCATCGACGTGATGCTGGTTCTGCTCATCATGTTCATCATCACGATTCCCGTTCAGACCCATGCCGTGAAATTGGACCTTCCGCAGAACACGAACACCCCGCCGCCTCCGGTGATGCCGGAGAAGAACATCGTCGTCGTGACGGCCCAGGACCAGATCCTGTGGAATGGCTCTCCGGTTACCGCGGAGCAGCTGAGGCAGTATCTCGAGGTGACGCAGCAGATGAACCCGATTCCCGAGCTTCACCTGCAACCGGATGCGACCGCGCGCTACAAGCTGGTCGACGAGGTGCTGGCCATCACCAAGAAGGCGCACGTCCAGAAGATGGGCTTCGTTGGCAACGAATATTACATGAACATTTTCTGACGCTCCCGCTGTTTTGTTGATTCAAGGGGCGGTTCCAGAGGAGCCGTCCTTTTCTTATGCGGCGTTGCCGTCTGGAAAAAGCGGACGTCAGCTTGCGTTGACGAAGCTGTCGAGCACCTTTTTGCGGCCGGCGTGTTCGAAGTCGATTTCGAGCTTGTTCCCCTCGATCGCCGCGATGGTGCCGTAACCGAACTTGCCGTGGAATACGCGCTGGCCGAGCGCCAAGTCGGTGCGGCTCTGGTTGCCAAGCGATACGGCGGAAGCCTTTACCTCGAGCGGCGCTCGGCTTCCCCACGGATGCGGCCTCTCTCTGCCCCCGCTCCGCGATGGCTGCTCTTCTCCGGAAATGGGGGATGGGCCTAGCCGGGCCGCTCTTTGCCAGCCCGGTCCGCGCGAGGGGCGGGCGACATGGGCAAATGGATCCGAGCGCTCGGACCATTGCGCCCGCCACAGGCTCTCGCCGCCGGTCATGGTCGTTTCTTCCTCAATCTGCGCCTTCGGCAGCTCGGCCAGGAAGCGCGATGGAATCGAGCTGGTCCATTGGCCATAGATTCGGCGGTTGGCGGCATGGAGGATGGTGCATTTGCGCCGGGCGCGCGTGATCGCCACGTAAGCGAGCCGGCGTTCCTCTTCGAGCGAAACGAGCCCTCCCTCGTCGAGCGACCGCTGAGAGGGAAACACGCCTTCTTCCCATCCCGGAAGATACACGCGGTCGAACTCGAGACCCTTGGCGGCGTGAATGGTCATGATCGTGACCCGGGCGCCTTGGCGGGATTCGTCATTGTCCATCACCAGCGACACATGTTCGAGAAAAGCCTGGAGGGTTTCATATTCCTCCATCGCGCGCGTCAGTTCGGAGAGATTCTCCAGGCGGCCAGCACTTTCGGCTGAGCGGTCGGTCTGGAGCATGGCGGTGTAGCCGCTTTCGTCGAGCATGATGCGCGCGAGCTCGGGATGCGGAAGTGTCGTCGCCATCTGCCGCCAGCGGGCGAGATCGGCGACGAAATTGCCGAGCGAACGCCGCGCCTGCGGAGTTAATTCGTCGCTGTCGAGCAAAGTCGCCGCAGCGATGAGCAGGGGCTGCTGCGACGCACGTGCATGACGATGGATGGTGGCGACGGCCTTGTCGCCGAGACCACGTTTGGGTGTGTTGACGATGCGCTCGAAGGCGAGGTCGTCGGCGGGTTGGACGATCAGGCGGAGGTAGGCAATCGCGTCGCGTATTTCGGCGCGCTCGTAGAAACGAAAGCCGCCGATGATCTGGTAGTTGAGCCCAATCGCGATGAAGCGCTCCTCGAACTCACGGGTTTGAAACTGCGCGCGGATGAGGATCGCGACGTCGTTGAGAGACTTGCCGCGCGCTTCGTATGATTCGATCTCTTCGCCAATGCGCCGAGCTTCCTCAGGGCCGTCCCAGATGCCGATGATGCGCACTTTTTCTCCGTCACCGGCGTCGGTCCATAAGGTTTTGCCGAGGCGCCCGGCATTGTGCGCGATGAGCCCGTCGGCGGCCGCGAGGATGTGCGACGTCGAGCGATAGTTTTGCTCGAGCCGGATGATCTTCGCTCCTGGAAAATCCTTTCCGAAGCGGAGGATGTTGGCGACCTCCGCGCCCCGCCAGGAATAGATCGACTGGTCGTCGTCGCCCACACAGCAGAGATTGCGGCGGGGCTCGGCGAGGAGCCTGAGCCATTCGTACTGCGCCTGGTTGGTGTCCTGATACTCATCCACGAGGATGTAACGAAAGCGGTCGCGATAGCCGGCGAGCACATCCGCGTGGTTGCGGAAGATCACCAGCATGTGGAGCAGGAGGTCGCCGAAATCGCAGGCGTTGAGAGTTTTGAGGCGCTGCTGATATTGGCCGTAGAGCTCGGCGCCACGGCCGGAAGCAAAGGCTTCGGACTCGCCCGCATCGACCTGCGCGGGAGCCCAGCCGCGGTTCTTCCAGCGGTCGATCAGCCCGGCGAGCTGGCGCGCCGGCCAGCGCTTCTCGT
>JBDTXI010000100.1:0-17403 GCA_040006255.1 Sphingomicrobium sp. | reverse complement strand
CGATGCACAGGCTCGCGACTCCGCGCTTGAGGCCGCGGTCCTGGAGCGCGGCGATGAGTGTCGTCGTAATGCGCGCGCCGCTGGCGCCGATCGGGTGGCCGAGCGCGGTCGCGCCGCCATTCACGTTGATCTTCTCGCGCGGGATGCCGATGTCGCGCATGGCGATCATGGCGACGCAGGCGAACGCCTCGTTAACCTCGAACAGGTCGACGTCGGCCACGGTCCAGCCGGCCTTGTCGAGCACCTTCTGGATCGCGGGCACGGGCGCCGAAGTGAATTTCTCCGGAGCCTGCGCGTGCGCCGCGTGCGCGACGACCCGAGCGACCGGCGCCTTGCCGAGCTTGTCCGCAACGCTTTGGCGGGTCAGCACCAATGCGGCCGCACCATCGCTGATCGACGAGGATGTCGCGGCGGTGATCGTCCCGTCCTTGGCGAAGGCGGCCCTCAACTGCGGGATCTTCTCGGGATTGCCCTTCCCTGGCTGCTCGTCGACGTCGACGGTCACCTCGCCCTTGCGGCTGACCACGGTGACGGGGGTGATCTCCTTGACGAACTTACCGCTGGTGATCGCCTCATTGGCGCGGCGCAGGCTCTCGATCGCATATTCGTCCTGCTGCTCGCGGGTGAACTGATATTCGCGCGCGGCGTCCTCGGCGAAGGTGCCCATGGCGCGGCCCGCATCATAGGCATCCTCGAGTCCGTCGAGCATCATGTGGTCGTAGACCGTGTCGTGGCCGATGCGCGCGCCGGCGCGGTGCTTCTTCAGCAGGAACGGCGAATTGGTCATGCTTTCCATGCCGCCGGCGACGATGACGTCGGCCGAGCCCGCGGTCAGCATGTCGTGGGCGAAGATCGCTGCCTGCATGCCCGACCCGCACACCTTGTTGATGGTCACCGCTTCGGCCGAGCGTGGAAGGCCCGCGCCAAGCGCTGCCTGGCGCGCGGGCGCCTGGCCAAGACCGGCGGGCAGCACATTGCCCATGAAGACCTTGTCGATCTGCTCGCCCGAGAGGCCCGCGCGCTCGACCGCGGCCTTGACGGCGGTCGCGCCGAGCTCCGTGGCGCTGACGCCCGACAGCGCGCCCTGGAAGCTACCCATCGGCGTGCGCGCATAGGAGAGGATGACGATCGGGTCGGATGGGGTGGTGGCCATATGATACTCCGTTTTGTTCCTCCCCGGCACGGGGAGGGGGACCGCCGAAGGCGGTGGAGGGGCCCCACGGAGGTTGCAGCGCTCGTCGGTGGGCCCCCACCACCACTTCGCTGCGCTCGTGGTTCCCCTCCCCGTTCCGGGGAGGATTTGCTGCGCCGCACATAGGCATCACCGCTCGCTTGTTCAAACGCGGGGCGCTCTGCTAGCGCGCGCTGCGAACGGGAGAGCTGAAATGTCCGATGCCGGACTCGATTTCGATCTCGGCGAAATGGCCGACGCGATCCGCGAAACGACCGAGCGATTCGCTCGCGAGAAGATCGCGCCCATCGCCGCCAAAATCGACGAGAGCGACGAGTTCCCCCAGGAGTTGTGGCCGCAAATGGGTGAGCTCGGGCTCCACGGAATCACCGTCGAGGAGGAATGGGGCGGGCTCGGACTCGGCTACCTTGAGCATGTCGTCGCGCAGGAGGAAGTCGCGCGAGCCTCGGCTTCGGTCGGCCTCAGCTACGGCGCGCACTCGAACCTGTGCGTCAACCAGATCCGCCGTTGGGCCAACCCGGAGCAGAAGCGCAAATACCTCCCCGGCCTGATCAGCGGCGAGCATGTCGGCGCGCTGGCGATGAGCGAAGCCGGCGCCGGCAGCGACGTCGTCGGAATGAAGCTCAAAGCCGAGCGCTCGGGCAACGGCTATCGGCTCAACGGCACCAAGTTCTGGATCACCAACGGCGGCCACGCCGACACGCTGGTCGTCTACGCCAAGACGGCCGAAGGCAGCCGCGGGATCACCGCCTTCCTCATCGAAAAGGGCATGGACGGCTTCTCCATCGGGCAGAAGATGGACAAGCTCGGAATGCGCGGCTCGCCGACCAACGAGCTGGTGTTCGACGATTGCTTCGTCCCGCCGGAGAACATCCTCGGCGAGGAGAACAAGGGCGTCGAAGTGCTGATGAGCGGGCTCGATTATGAGCGCACGGTGCTCGCCGGAATCCAGATCGGGATCATGCAGGCGTGCCTCGACTGCGTCCTGCCTTACGTCCGCGAGCGCAAGCAGTTCGGCAAGCCGATCGGCAGCTTCCAGCTGATGCAGGCCAAGATCGCCGACATGTATGTCGCGCTGAATTCGGCGCGCGCTTATGTCTACCAGGTCGCGCGGGCCTGTGACGCGGGCAAGACCACGCGGTTCGACGCGGCGGGCGCGATCCTGCTGGCGAGCGAGAACGCTGTGAAGGTGGCCAACGAGGCGGTGCAGGCACTGGGCGGCGCTGGCTACACCAAGGACTGGCCGGTCGAGCGCTATTACCGCGACGCCAAGCTGCTCGACATCGGCGCCGGCACCAACGAGATCCGCCGCATGCTCATCGGCCGCGAGGTAATCGGAGTTTAGAAGCCCGCGATTCTGAGCACGCCCCAAGCACACAGCGCGATCCCCGCGGCGCGGCCGAACCAGTCTCCACGCGGCAGCAACTTCTCCAGCGTGACGATCAGCGTCAGCGCGACGATCCACAGCAGGTTCATCACGCCGCCGACGAACAGCAACGCCATCAACATCCAGCAGCAGCCGACGCAATCCCAGCCGTGAAGCACGCCGAGGCGCACCGCGCCGGTCCAGTCCGGCCGCCAGTGGCGGCTGAGGAACTGGGCCGGCGAGCGGCACCGCGCCAGGCACGCGTTCTTGAGCGGCGAGAGCTGGTACAGGCCCGCGGTGACCAGCAGAGCCCCTTCGGCAAGGGGGTTGTCGAGCGCCATGGACGGCCCGGCGAGCAGGCGCTGCGTGCCGGCCGCCACCAGCGAGAACAGCAGCCACACCGCCAGATATCCGGCGAGAAGAACCCAGCTTCGCGCGATCGCGGAATCGCCGCCGCGGACCTCACGCACGCGGCCATAAAGCAGGACGGCCGGCGCCGCCGACGGCAGCATCATTGCAACCATCATCAGCCACCACATCAGGATCAGCGCGCCGATCGGCGGCGCCCGCATCGCGCCCATGTTCCCGCTCATGCCCCCGCCGCGCATTCCCGCGCCCGCTGCGATGTACCACCAGCCGAGCAGCGTCAGCAGCACGACGCCCAATCCAACGATCAGGCGCTCGTGGCGAACAACCTTGCCGGTTAGGTCAGCTTCGGACGACGCCATGGCTGTTGAGATTGAGGTGCGCGAACTGCCCGTAGCTGTCCTTCATTTCAAGCGGCATGGTCGTGCTCACGCTGCTGGACGCGCTGCCGATGTCCGCCACGCTGTACTCGAAGCCCGCGGGAAGCACGATCTGAGCGCGAGTTTCCTCCCCCGAAACCTTGTTGCGAATGGGTTCACCCGTCATCTCGAGGTAGCCGTCGATCGAAAGCCGCCCGCGCCGCCCGTCCACATCGACGTCGAAGTCGATCTCCGGGAACACCGGCTCGTGCATCGTCTCTATCGTCGAGGCGTAGACGGCGAACATGGTCGCGAACGGATCGGTGTCTTGCCCGGTCATAATCTTCAGCAGCGCATCGCGTTGCGCGTCATTGGCGCTGCGATCGACGAAGGCGAGCGCTTCCCCGTGGCCTTCGTGGATCGGTCCAGGCCATTTGAACACCGCGGCGATCTTCAGGCCGTCCAGGGGCGTATCGCCGTGGCGGCCCTGGTCGATCATGATGCCGGCGACCGCATGGCAATGGCCTTTGTCGGGAAGCGCGTTGAACTGGCAATTGCAGCCATATTCGCAATTGCAATTCACAAGCTCCCGGCCGGTAAACTCCCAATAAGTCATGGACTCGACCTCCTTCTGACGGGGCCGCCATATCACGCGGAAACGCCTCTGTGCAGTCGCTCCTTATTCGCGCTATGAACCGCTGGGGGAGACGATGGATGCGGAAATGGGGCGCGGCGATTTTTCTCATTGTGGCGGCTTGCCAGCAGCAGCCGGCCAAGCCGGCGGCGGGGGCCGACCAAATAGCCTTCGAGGGAGCGCAGGTCAGCGACGCCGCGGCGATCCGCGCGCACGGCGAGCGGCTGACGCACGTCCTCGGCTGCACCGGCTGTCATGGCATCCATCTCGAGGGCACCTTCTTTACCGAGCACGAGCCGCAATACGGCCCGCTCTACGCGTCTAACCTCAGCGTCGAGCTGCCGGGCTTAAGCGACGCGCAGATCGAGGACGTCTTGCGCAAGGGCGTGCATCCGGAGCGCAAAACCGTCTGGGGAATGCCGTCCGAGATCTTCCAGCATTTGAGCGCCGCCGACATGACCGCGCTGATCGCCTATCTGCGGTCGATCAAACCCGTCGGCAAGAAGCTCCCGCCGCCGCAGTTCAGCGCGCAGGACAAGAAGGACATCGCCGCCGGCCAGTACAAGCCGGCGGTCACCGGCGTGCGCGAAACGAAGGATGTCTTCCCTGTCGATGCCGGGGCGCAACATGCGCTCGGCCGCTACATCGCCTCTGTGACCTGCGCCGAATGTCACAGTCCGAAGCTCGAAGGTAAGCCGGGCGATCCCGTTGGAAAAATTCCCGACTTGATTGTCGCCGGTGGCTATTCGCGCGCCGAGTTCGAGACTCTCATCACCACGGGCGTGCCGGTCGGCGGCCGCAAGCTCAACCCGATGATGTCGGGCGTCGCGAAGACACGCTTCTCGCACCTGACGCCGCACGAGCGGGACGCGCTTTATGCTTACCTCAAGGCCCGCGCGGAAATGCCCAAACGCTAGGTCCAAATCGTCGCGCGCTTTTTTGCCAACGCCAGCGCCAGCCGCTAGGCGAACCGCAGGATTTCTCGACCAACGGGCACGGCCAGACACATGAGCGCACCGCGGATCCACAGCAAAATCGTGGCGGACGATGAAGGGTTCCGCGCGCGCTCCGAACGCAATCGCGCGCTTTCGGGAAAACTGCGCGCCGACGTTGCGGAGGCGGCCAAGGGTGGCCCCGAAAAGCACCGCGAACGCCACGTTTCGCGCGGCAAATTGCTTCCCCGCGACCGCGTCGGGCGGCTGCTCGATCCCGGTTCGCCGTTCCTCGAGATCGGCCAGCTCGCCGCGTGCGACATGTATGACGGCGAGGTACCGGGCGCGGGCATCATCGCCGGAATCGGCCGCGTCTCCGGGCGCCAGGCGATGATCGTCTGCAACGACGCGACGGTCAAAGGCGGGACCTACTATCCGCTGACCGTCAAGAAGCATCTGCGCGCCCAGGAGATCGCCGAGCAGAACCGCCTGCCGTGCATCTATCTGGTCGACAGCGGCGGAGCGAACCTGCCGCACCAGGCGGACGTCTTCCCCGACCGCGACCACTTCGGCCGCATCTTCTTTAACCAGGCGAACATGTCGGCGAAGGGCATCGCCCAGATCGCCTGCGTGATGGGCAGCTGCACCGCGGGCGGCGCCTACGTTCCGGCGATGAGCGACGAGAGCGTGATCGTCCGCAGCCAGGGCACGATCTTCCTCGGCGGACCGCCGCTGGTGAAGGCTGCGACCGGCGAGGAGATCAGCGCGGAGGACCTCGGCGGCGGCGATTTGCACGCGCGCAAGAGCGGCGTCGTCGACCATCTCGCCGAGAACGACGAGCATGCGCTGACTATCGTTCGCGACATCGTCTCCACCTGCTCCCCGGCGCAGCCCGGGGCCCAGCTTGAACTGAGGGAACCGAGACCACCCGCGTACGACGCCGAAGAGCTCTACGGCATTATCCCGGAGGACGTGCGCGAACCTTATGACGTGCACGAGATCATCGCGCGCATCGTCGACGGTAGTGAATTCCACGAGTTCAAGGCGCTTTACGGGCCGACGCTGGTGTGCGGCTTCGCGCACATCTGGGGCATGCCCGTCGCGATCCTCGCCAATAACGGCATCCTGTTCAGCGAAAGCGCGCTCAAGGGCGCGCATTTCATCGAGCTCGCCTGCCAGCGCCGCACGCCCTTGCTGTTCCTGCAGAATATCTCGGGCTTCATGGTCGGCGGAAAATATGAGGCGGAAGGCATAGCCAAGCACGGCGCCAAGCTGGTCACGGCGGTCGCCACGGCGAGCGTGCCCAAGATCACAATCCTCATCGGCGGCAGCTTCGGCGCCGGCAATTACGGCATGTCGGGCCGCGCCTACTCGCCGCGCTTCCTGTTCACCTGGCCCAACAGCCGCATCAGCGTGATGGGCGGCGAGCAGGCGGCGAGCGTCCTCGCCACCGTCCACCACGACGCGGCCAAATGGACGCCCGAGCACGCCGAAGCCTTCAAGCAGCCTATACGCGACGATTACGAAGCGCAGGGCAACCCCTGGCACGCGACCGCGCGGCTGTGGGACGACGGCATCATCGACCCCGCCCAAACCCGCGACGTCCTCGGCCTCGCCTTCGCCGCCACGCTGAATGCCCCGATCCCCGACCGGCCGCAGTTCGGCGTGTTCAGGATGTAAGCGGTGATCGGCACGCGCCTCTATGATCCTCCCCGGAACGGGGAGTTCGCGGCCACTTCAATCCTCCCCGAGCTCGTCTCGGGGAGGGGGACCGCCTGGCGCAGCCGGGTGGTGGAGGGGCAGACGCTCCCTCGTTTCCTGCAATATCCAGCAAAGCACCGCGTCCGAGTCGTCCAGCACGTCCCGCGCGGAAACCCGCAGCGTGCTGACTCCTTGCGATTGGAACCATGCATTCCTCGCGCCATCGCGGATTGGCTGATCGCCGCGCGAGTGCCCCTCGCCGTCGATTTCGACCGCCAGGCGCGCATCACTGCAAAAAAAGTCCAGAATGTAGGGACCACTCGGGTGCTGGCGGCGGAACTTGAGACCGTCGGGCCGTTGACGCAGCCAATGCCACAGGATCACCTCGGGCAGGCTCATCTTTCGTCGGAGGCGGCGCGCTATTCCCGTTGTGCCGGTGCGCGCTCTGGGCGCGATGTTTTTGAGCATCCGCTCGACCCCTCCACCATGCTTCGCATGGTCCCCCTCCCCGAGACAAGCTCGGGCAGGATCTGATGATCACCACCCTCCTTCTCGCCTTGGCGGCAGTGTCGGCTCAAACGAAGCTGCCGCCTGCGCAAGCTTTGCCGCCGCCGGCGAGCGATGAGGCGGCGGTTCTGGCGCCGGTGAATGCGCTTCTTGCCTCGTTTGGCGCCGGAGATTCCGCGGGGATGCTGCGGTGGGTCTATCCCGACGGGCGGGTCACGGCGACGGGGGTGCGCGCCAGCAGCTCGGGCCTGCGCCAGGAAAGCTGGGCTGAGTTCGCCCAGCGGATCAAGCCCGGCGCTGCGTTCGAAGAAACCATCAGCGACCCCGCGATCGAAGTCGATGGCGACGCGGCGATGGTGTGGGCGCCGTTCGTCGTCCGCGTCGGCGGGCGGGTAAGCAATTGCGGCTTCGACCATTTCGACCTGGTCCGCGAAAACGGCGCGTGGAAAGTGATGAACCTGACCTTCTCGTCGCGCATCACGGGGTGCCCGGCGCAGTGATCAAGTCGTTGCTGATCGCCAACCGCGGGGAGATCGCGTGCCGGGTGATCCGCACCGCGCGGCGGCTCGGGATCCGCACGATCGCGGTTTATTCGGACGCGGACGCCAAGGCGTTGCACGTGCGCATGGCGGACGAGGCTGTGCATATCGGGCCGCCGCCCGCGCGCGAATCCTATCTGCGCGGCGACAAGATCATCGAGGCGGCGAAGCAGACCGGCGCTGACGCGATCCACCCCGGCTACGGCTTCCTCAGCGAGAACGCCGACTTCGCCCAGGCGGTGATCGACGCCGGGCTGATCTGGGTCGGACCGAAGCCGGACAGCATCCGCGCGATGGGGCTGAAGGACGCGGCCAAGACACTGATGGCCGCAGCCGGCGTGCCGGTGACGCCGGGCTATCTCGGCGAGGACCAGGATCCCAAGCAGCTGAAAAAGGAAGCAAGCGCGATAGGCTATCCGGTGCTGATCAAGGCGGTCGCGGGGGGCGGCGGCAAGGGCATGCGCAAGGTCGACCGTGCCGAGGACTTCGACGACGCCCTCGAAAGCTGCAGGCGCGAAGCCGCGTCCAGCTTTGGCAATGACATCGTGCTCCTCGAAAAATGGATCGAAAGCCCGCGCCATATTGAGGTGCAGGTGTTCGGCGACAGCCACGGCAACGTCGTCCACTTGTTCGAGCGCGACTGCTCGCTCCAGCGCCGCCACCAGAAGGTAATCGAGGAAGCCCCCGCGCCGGGCATGGACACGGAAACGCGCGCGGCGGTGTGCGGCGCCGCGGTGCGCGCGGCGCAGGCGGTGAATTACGAGAACGCCGGCACGATCGAGTTCATCGCCGACGCGTCGGAAGGTCTTCGCGCCGAGCGCATCTGGTTCATGGAAATGAACACGCGGCTCCAGGTCGAGCATCCGGTGACCGAGGAGATTACGGGGCAGGACCTGGTCGAATGGCAGCTGCGCGTGGCGAGCGGCGAGCCGCTGCCAAAGACGCAAGAGGAGCTGACGATCACCGGCCACGCGATCGAAGCGCGGCTCTACGCCGAGGACCCGGCCAAGGGGTTTCTGCCGAGCGTTGGGAGGCTCGAGAAGCTGTATGTCCGCGCGCCCGAGGATTGCGCCGTTCGGTTCGACCTGGGCTTCGAAAGCGGCGACGCGATATCTGCTTATTACGATCCAATGGTGGGCAAGCTGATTGCAAGCGGCGCAGATCGTTCGAGCGCCATAGAAGCGCTCGTGTGGGCCTGCCGCTGGTCGACAGTATGGCCGGTTCGGACGAATCTCGGTTTCGTGTTGCGTTGCCTGGAGGATGGCCGGTTTCAAAGCGGCGAAGTCGACACCGGGTTTATCGAGCGCAGCCTGGACGCGCTCACCCGGCCTTCATTGCCGCTTGATGCGATGGCTGCCTATGCGGCCGACGAGGTCATTCCCATCGACAATCTGCAGGCGCCCGCGAATGAAGGTTTTCGCCTGAATGCGGAACCGCGTGCCCGGATGCGGCTCATCGACGATCAAAGCGAGCGGTACGACGTGGATCTTGTCCGCGGTGCGTGGCAAGGATTCGGCGGCTTTCACATCGAAAACGGCTACGCGGTTTGGCACGAAGGCGAGTATCGGGAATTCCGGCCCTATCAACCTCGCGGCACCGGCGCATCGCATGGCGTTGACGACGGCGAAATCGAGGCGCCGATGCCGGGGCGGGTGACCGCGGTGGAGGTTGCGCAGGGCGACAAGGTTGCCAAGGGTCAGCGCCTGCTCACGCTCGAGGCGATGAAGATGGAGCATGCGCTGACCGCGCCCTTCGACGGCACGATCGCCGAGCTCAACGCGGAGCCCGGCGCGCAGGTTGGCGAAGGGCAGTTGCTGGCGCGTGTGGAGCCCGATCCGCAAAGCTGACGCTGGAAATGCGCCGGCCTGCTTAGGCATCTCTTTACACTCCTCGTTTAAAGCTTGGCGCGGGAGTTCGCTCTATGCCTTCGTGCCTGGCTGCCCCGTGACCGCCATGCGTTCCCAAGCGGTGGACAAGCCGACGACCGCTGCGGTCGCGCGGAGCGAGCGGCGCGTGGTCACCATGCATGGGCATATTATCCGCGGCGAGGGTCAGCCCCTCGGCGTGACTCTGCTCGACCTTTCCTATGCCGGCTGCGGGATCGAAACGCCGGTCAAGCTTGAGCCCGGAGAAGCGCTCAAGCTGTCGGTGCTTGGCCGCGGCGCGATCGCCAGCCACGTCGCCTGGTACAAGGACGGCAAGGCCGGACTGAACTTCGATTCCGAAGTGGAGCCGGCGCGAAAGCGGGTGGCGCGCGGCAACGCCCGTGTCCCGCTCGGCGCCGACGTCACGATGCGCCGGCACGGCCACGCCAATTTCCGCGTGCGCGTGTTCGACCTCTCGGCCAAGGGCTGCAAGGTCGAGCTGATTGAGCGCCCCAACGAGGGCGAGCACGTGCTCGTCAAGTTCGAGGCACTGGAGGTGCTCGAGGCGGTGGTCTGCTGGATCACGGCGAGGACCGCCGGCCTCGAGTTCGCGCGGCCGATCCACCCGGCCGTGTTCGACCTCCTGCTCGAGCGGCTGAAGTAGGCGCTATTTCAGCAAGAAGCACGACCTCACCGACGAGCATGCTCGACCTCATCAAGCAGCACGGCAACGACCGCAAGACACTCGAAGCGGCAGTCGCGACGATCAAGGGGTCCACGCCGGCATAAAACGCCCGCGGACGGCAAAACGGCCAGGGAAGCGATCCCTGGCCGTCAACGCTTCGTCGTCCGGCTCGACCTAATAGTTGCGGTTGAGCCGCAGGTTGGTGACCGCGCCGCGATAATCGACGTTGCAGCGGAAGGTCAGATCGCCCCTACCCTGGTTCTGGTAGCCGTTCTGATATCCGCCCTGATACCCGTTCTGGCCGCGATAGCCGCCGTAGCCGGTGCTGATCATCCCCTTGACGCGCAGTCCGCTGGTGCGGCGCTGGACGTCGGTGATGGCGGTAACGCGAATCTGGCCGTAGCCGCGGTTGTAGTTCTGATTGTAGTTCTGATTGTAGTTCTGGTTATAACCCTGACCATAGCCCTGACCATAGCCCTGACCATAGCCCTGACCGTAACCCTGGCCATAGCCATTGCCGCGATACTGGTTCTGGGCCTGGGCGACGGCCGCGGCGGCGCACTGGCTGACCGCCTGGCGGTCGGTGACATTGTAGCGGTTGCCGAGCAGCGAGTCGATGATCTGCTGGACCGGGTTCTGAGAATAGCCCTGCGGTCCATAGCCGTAGGCCTGGCCGGGATAGCCCTGTACCGGGTAGCCCTGCTGCGGATACGTCTGCTGGTACTGCTGCTGGTACTGCGGATAGGTTTGCTGCGGGTATTGATTGTACTGCGCCGCGGCCGGGGCCGCGAGACCGCCGATCACCGCCGCGGCGGCGAGAAGTTTGGCAAGATTCGTCATGCGATGAATTCCTCGTTCTCTCCGGGACATACCCAGGAGCATACGACAATAACGCTTCGTTCCCGAAACGGTCGCATGAACCTAAAACAACAACAACCACCCTCGCGGAAACTATACCGGCGGGAGGACGCGGATCGTGGCCGCCTTGACCCCACAGCGGCCGCATTTGAGGCGCGGGCGGATGCGCTCGAGGCTGCCGCGCCCGCAGCGCCGCGCAACCTCGGTCGCGCGCAGGGTGCTGGCGGCGCCGCACGCGGTGCATTCGACCTTGAGGCTGCAGCCGAAACGGACGAGATCGGCGGCCGTGCCGACATGCTTGTAGGACATTGCCAACGCGTAGGCGCAGCGGAACGATTCGTGAACAGATTCGTGACCAGGCCCGCCGCGCGGCTAGCCCGGCAACCCCGTTTACCGCAATTCGTCCGCGGCCGGACGATCAGCCGCTGTTTCCTTGCCCAGTCGCGGGCGGGGGTGCGGTTGGCGACGGGAACGCCGGCGGGGCGGGAGCTGCGCTGCCTCCCCCAACCGGCTGGATCGCGCAATTCTGCAGCCAGCGGTCGTCGCCCGAGCCGGCCATGCCGCGGCAACTGACGGTCACCTGCTGCCCCGGCCGCAACTGCTTCGCGTCGGCCACCGCTTCGTCGGCGAGATCGGCCCCGAGCGGCGAGTCCGGATTGGAGGTCTTCAGGCGCATGTCGATGCTGCCGTAACCGTCGGGGACGATGCGGAGGAATTCCCCGCTGACCACCATCTCGCGGCCCTTGAACCGTTTCGCTGCCGCGTCCGGGTCCTCGTGATAGGCGCGGTAGATCTGCTCCGCGTCCGTGACCACCGGTCCCTTGCGCGGCGCATGTGTCGAGATGTGCAGGGGAATGTCGGGCCAGGACAGCCTTCCCCCGACCACCAGCACTGCCGCAATCCCGGCGCAGGCGATCAGGACTGTCTTGCGGTTGCGCTTGAGCTCCTCGACTGGGCGTTCGCCGCCTCGGCGAAGATGGCTTTCGCGGAGGCCCGGGTCGGTCGGCGTTCCGCATTTCGGGCAGAACTCCCGCAACGACGGCACGCCTGCACCACATTCGACACAACGCACCTCGAGCCTCCTGTCGCGACGCACCGGCGCTGCCTCGTGCTATAGAGGAGCAACACACGCCGAAGCAAACGGCGCGGCGCGCCAGTCTTCACCAATGTTCGCGGTGACGGCGGCGTTTCGAAAAACCCTCCGGCCAGCGCGCGAGAGAAAGGATGCGCGTAATGCTCGCCGACTCGAAGCGCCGCTCATCGCCGAGCGTAAGCCATAAAAGGGGTGCTGTAGGACAGCGGATATTTTCGCCTGCGAATACTAAAGATCATGTATACACCAGGCGCCGAATCGCTCCTCTGGATGGAGGTGCAGCGATGCGGCGTTTCATCATTTCGGCTGCCAGTCCGATCGTCTTGGGACGGCCGCGCACTCAGCGCCCGCATTCTCGCCTGACGGAGGCCGAGAAGGATGTCCCATGTCCCACATCACCGCGAACTATAAGATGTACCTGCCGGCCGGGCACCGGCGGCAACCGCGCAATGCAAACGCCGAGCTGACGCTTGCGCCGGCGTCTGGCGGCGACACGCCTTACAGCCCGCCATACTTTCCGGAATTGCCCTATACATTGCCCGGTGGATCGGGGTTGGCAAAGCTCCTGTTCTGGAGCGACACGGACGGCACGACCGGCATTATCCGGCCACGCAGGCTTTCGATATTCCGGCCGCGGCCAGCGCACGAACGGTGACCGGTTGGTACTATCCGACGAGCGGTCCAGGCACGGGTAACGGTCCGTCCGCCATCATCGACGACGCTTTCTCCGCCGCCCAGGGACGGTTCATCGACGATACCTTCGTCGACGTCACCAGCGATCCTTCGCTGACATCAAATGCCAACGTGATCGGCATCGTCCCGACCGCCTCGGCCGAGACGCTGGTGGCGAAGTCGAACGTGCCCTCCACCCCCGAGCCCTTCTCGCAATGGATCCTCAACGACGCATTGATGCCGGTGGGCGACGCCACGCTGAATGTCCCCAAAGGCGCGGACGGAATCGCCATCGCCATCTACCAGCAGGGCACGTTCCCGAGGCCACGGCTGGATCATTATGAGCAATTCGTGTGGATCCTGTGGGGCATCATCAACGATGCGGCCGGCGCCGTATGGGGACCGCACGGACCGACGCCGGTGGACCCCGGTTGGGGATCGCTGATCGGCCGGCTGGCCGCCGGCGGCGGAATCGCTGCACGGTCAGGAGCCGTCGACGCGAAGCTTGCCGCGAAGATCAAGGGACTCGCCGCGCAGGATGCGCTCGAGGCGATCCGCATCGCTCTGCCCGAATTGGAGAAGCTCGCGGGCAAGACGCGATAACCGGCCATCTGGAGGCGGCCCGCAGCACGGCCGCCTCCATGACACTGGGGATTGGCATGGCACCCGCGCGCCGCGGCTGTGCGGAGCGTTCGCTCATCACCGAGCGTAAGCCACAAAAGGGATGCTGTAGGACAGCGGTTTCGCTACGCGTCCTCGATGGCGGTCACGGGCTCATGTCATTGCGGGGCGGTGCGGGTGGCGGCGCCGGGGTCGCCGGAGTGGGTCGCGTGCTGCAACTGCAGCTTGTGCACCAAGCTCGGCTGGCTGGTCGCGTATTATCCCGACGACGGCAGCGTGCGGGTCGAGGGCGCGACAATGCCCTACATCTGGGGCGATCGGATGATTGCGATCCATCATTGCCCGGCCTGCGGCTCGGGGACGCACTGGGACAGCACGGGCGAAAGCCATGGCCGCGTCGGAGTCAACGCGCGGCTGCTCGACGGCTTCGCGGTGGACGAGGGGCGCGTAACGTTCGACGGCGAGCCGCTCGAGGTGCGCTACCCCGATAATGCCGGGTAATGACTCTCGCCGGGATCCGCAGCGCCCGCCCGGCTACTCCTTCTTCTCCGGGTCCCAGCCGCGCACCCGCACCTTGGCGTAGTCGAGGGTGACGCTGTCCGGCGCGCAGCCGGAGATCAGCACGTTCTCGAGCTCATAACGCCCGGCGTCGTTCTGCAGCACCGCGTCGGGAAAGGCCGCGCCCACCTTGCAGTCGAGCCACGGGAATTTGACCTTGACCCGGACGGCGCCGCCCGCGGTGTTGCTCGCGACAGGCGCGGCGAAGGTCACCCAGCCATGCTGGCGCTTTTCGGTGGGTATGCCGGAACCGGCGTCGCGGGGTGCGGCGCCGGAGTGGGCGTCGGAACGGGCGTCGCCAGCGACACTGTCATCTCGATGCGCGCCGGCCACCGCGCCGTACTTTGCGGAGCTAGGAGCGCCCCACGACCAGGACAGGATCTCGATCTGTTTGCCCGAGCTAGCCTTCGCGGCCGACGTTCCCCCTTCGGCTTTGCTCAGGACAGGCTTGATATCGCCGAACTTCAAATAATAGTCGGACGAAGCGGCGAAGGCCGGGGCGGCCACCGCCGCCGCGGCCAGAGCGCACAGCGTAGTTTTGATGATCGGGCGCATGGCGTCCTCCCTTCCCCAACGGACTTCAGCCGGGATGATATACCTGTCGGGGGCGGCATCCCATGGCATAGTTGACGCTACCGCCGTAACGGCTTCCGTTCGGCTCTACGCTGATCTCTGGGCAGCAGAATACGTTCTAATTCGTCTTTAATTTCGATTGGCCGGCCCTTGATTATGTACGTGCAATCTAGCTTGTCAGCGATTTCTTTTATCTCGGCTTCTCGGTGAACCGTGTAGATTATGATTTGGCGACCTTTGTGTCAGTTGTTTCTGGCCTCCCTCGCGACGAGAAGTCCAGGGAACTTTAGATACACCGGGTTGAGGCCCTCAGCTATTTCGCTAAGGGGCGGAAGCAGCGGAACGTTCAAATCGATGATCGCGGCATCGTACTTTTCATTGCCGGCGAGGATGAAAGCATCATTTGCATTATTTGCGGTGTCGACATCAAATTCCATCGAGTAGAGGTAGTCGAGCATCCAAGTCATGCTGCTAAGCTCATCATCGAGCAGTAGAATGGACTTTCCTGCTGCCTTATCTGCCACGGTGAATCTCCTTTATCCCGCCAGGAATTTTAATAGTGAACAGCAGTGAGTCGTGCTCGATCTGAACGGTTAAGCTACCATGGTACATGTCTAGAATCTGCTTGCAGATGTGGAGACCAAGCCCAGTTCCCGAGGCGACCATCAGCTTTGCGTTTGACCCTCTGAAGCCGAGATCAAAGATTCGACCCAGATCGTCTCCGGAAACCTGATGCTGCGGGGTTGATCTAACTTCGATCAATGCGTCACCAGTGCTGGACTGGATGCGTTGATCAACAAGGACTGGCATACCATAACGGCCGTATTTTGCGCAGTTATCGAAAATATTCATCAAGACTTGTCTGATCAATTCAGGCCGCGCAGTAACTGCGTTTTGGGTGCGAGGATCCTTCAAAGTTATTTTGATGTTTTTTGTTTCGGCTTCCTCTTGGTAGAACATCGCGGCTTCGATGATAACTTGAGGCAGCACGACTGTGCGTGCGCGCCAAATGAGCCGTCTTCAGTTGACGCCTTCGCCAAAAAAGCGAGATTGCGCAGTAATGTAATGCAGTGCTCGACCTGGGCCCGGGCAGCTCATAGGCGCTGGGGTGTTCTGAACTCGCTGATTAACCCCTCGACCAGGTTATCAAGAGTTCCGGCCACACCGTTCAGTGGGTTGACCACCTGATGGACGAAGTTTGCAAGTAGTGGAAGGTCAAGCTGAGCAGGTAGACCCGCTTGAGGATCAGTTGCCATAATCAAGTCTCTCGAGAAGCCACTTATCGTGATCCGTTGGTCGCGCAGCGATTCTAGACCAAAAACTCACAATTTTCCGGTCCTGCGGAAGACCGCTTTCGCACTCTCCGCGCGTATTTGAAAGTACAAGCAGCAAGTTGTCGCCGTCCGATCGCAACTCCGCACCGCTCGCTTGGTGTTCGTATCGCAGGAATGAGAGCATGGCCCTCAAGGAGGTGTCCTCCCAAAAATCAAGGTCAGCCTGAACATTGAGCCAGTCGAAGAGTTTGGCGCCGCGAGTGCTTGGACCACGGGTAGGTCGGCTAAAGTCACGGATGTCTTTCAAACGAACGCTAAATAGCTCCGCCACGGCAGCAACCGTCTCGACTGATGAAATAAGATCGAGCGTAGCTTACTTGAGCCATACGGGTCAGCACTTCTGCGAGGGGAATGAGGCTCGCATTCGCCACATCCTCTGCAAGACCAAACATCGTGCCGATATGTGGGACGCCCCGCACGGTATTTGGAAGGTCATACCTCGCCAGAATCGCACAGCCGGTCTGCGCTTGGAGCAATTCCACTTACTGATTTCCGTCTCGCATTGCGGGGAGGGATTCGCTGTCGTAGCCACTAGCAAGAGATCGGCATCATTAGATTCCGCGTAGGCAATTTTGCCGCGGACAGTTGGCCAATCTAAACTTGAACTATACCTCTTGCATTCGACATACCAACGGCGAGCGTCTGTGGCGCCGGACAAATCCTTATCAAACGTCTGGCCTTCAATGTCGCGACCGCCGTCTGCGCCGGGAGTCCGCCACACGACATTCTGCATGCCGCGGGCCTGAACACACTCGAAAACCAAGTTCTCAAACTGCGCTGGTGTGAGTTGTAGAATACGCTGCAGGGTGGAATCAGCCATTGCACCAAGTTGTGCGTCGACTCTCAGGTTGTCAAAGTCGACGTCCAACCCGAACTACTTCGCCCCAATCAAATCCGGTTCATCGACGTTCACTTTCCGCGATCGCTTCACGCGCACCGGCTTCGTCTCCACCACCACCGGCTTCACGCTCGCCCGTTCCAGCATCGGTTTCAGATAACTCCCCGTCGCCGAGGTCGCGACGCTTGCCACTTTCTCCGGCGGCCCTTCCGCGATAATCCGCCCGCCATTCACGCCACCCCCCGGCCCCAAATCGATCACCCAGTCCGCGGTCTTGATGACGTCGAGGTTGTGCTCGATCACCACCACCGTATTGCCCTGCTCGACCAGCGCGTGGAGCACTTCGAGGAGCTTGCGCACGTCCTCGAAATGGAGCCCGGTGGTCGGCTCGTCGAGGATGTACAGCGTCTTCCCCGTCGCCCGCCGCGACAGCTCCTTGGACAGCTTGACCCGCTGCGCCTCGCCGCCGCTGAGCGTGGTCGCGCTCTGGCCGACCTTGATGTAGCCGAGCCCGACCTCCTGCAGCATGCGCATCTTGTCGCGGATGGCGGGGACCGCCTTGAACAGCTCGGCCGCTTCCTCGACGTTCATGTCGAGCACGTCGGCGATCGAGTGGCCCTTGAACTTCACCTCGAGCGTCTCGCGGTTGTAGCGGGCGCCGTGGCACACGTCGCAGGTGACGTAGACGTCGGGCAGGAAGTGCATCTCGA
>JBDTXI010000099.1:0-2630 GCA_040006255.1 Sphingomicrobium sp. | reverse complement strand
GGCGATTCGATGGTCGACGAAGGGATTCTCGACGGCGATTTCGCTTTGGTCCGCAAGGTCGACACCGCGCACGACGGGGAAATCGTGGTCGCGTTGATCGACAACGAGGAAGCGACCCTCAAGACCTTCCGCCGCGAAGGCAACATGGTCCGCCTCGACCCCGCCAACCGCCAGTATGAAGCCCAGCGCTACGATCCGCACCGGGTGCAGATCCAGGGACGCCTGGCCGGCCTCATCCGGCGCTATTGAGGTGAACGACGCCCGCGTCGATTATGTCGAGCTGCCGAGCGCGACCGCGCATGAGCTGACGCGGGCGTTTTACGCCAAGGCGTTCGGCTGGGCGTTCGCCGATTACGGCCCGACCTATTCGGCGACCACCAACGGCACCACCGACGTCGGCCTCCAGGGCGACCCGTCCGACGCGCTTTCCGCGCCCCTGCCGGTGATCCGTGTCGAGGATCTCGAAGCGGCGTTCGATTCAGTGGTGAAGGCCGGCGGGACGGTTGCCAAACCGATCTTCAGCTTCCCCGGCGGACGGCGCTTTCAGTTCATCGACCCGTCGGGAAGCGAACTGGCGGTGTGGAGCGAACGCTAGCGGAGCGCTCTGCGCCCACGGATGCTCGCCGACCCGATCCGCGACGCTGTCCACCCGCGGCGCGTTGCCAAGATAGATCGCCAGCCCGCCGGTTCGCCCCAGCGCCGAACGGTCGAGCTTGAGCCAGCGCGGAGCGCACCCGCGCGGCAGCCACCGGCTCGAGACGGCGATATCCGCGTCGGCACAGGCCCGGGTCAGGGTCGTCCAGTCGATCGCCGTCGCCGAGCGGGTCGCGAGCAGCCGCCACTCGGCACGGCCTTTGGGAATTCGTGCGACGCATGCGTCCTTTGTGCATGCGCTGTACGGTCGCGATCCGAGGTCGCCAGGATCGCCGTCGAACCCCGAGGCCTCGGCGATCAGCGCGCGGACGTAATCCCCTGCGCGCGCGCGCAGGATCAGCGGGGCGCCGTCACGGACGACGGCCAGATGCATTCCGTCGCCCGTGATGAGCAGGTCCGGCGAGGGGGCGAGCGCGGCGCCGATTGCGCCGGCGACGAATGGCGCCACGCCCAGCAACCGCAGCCGCGTGTTCCACAGGCACAGCCACAAG
Source organism: Sphingomicrobium sp. (assembly GCA_040006255.1). Classification (GTDB taxonomy): domain Bacteria; phylum Pseudomonadota; class Alphaproteobacteria; order Sphingomonadales; family Sphingomonadaceae; genus Sphingomicrobium. The sequence goes on along the minus strand of JBDTXI010000099.1, from coordinate 1,485 downwards.
CCGCCGGTCGCCATGAACGCGAACGCCCAGCCGGGCATCGACGGCAGCAAAGCGACCGCGCCTGGTGCCGACGCCGCCGCATGGGCGAGGCGTAGGAGCCCGTCGATCGAAGCGCCGCACAGCCACCACAGGGGCTTCCCCCAGCTAACGATGTCGAGCAGCAGCGCACCCGCCTCGAGGGGCATGATGACGAACGTTGTCAGGGGAATCGCGATGATGTTCGCGCCGACGCCGTACAGGCCCGCGCGATGGAAGTGGAAAAGCGCGAGGGGGATCAGGGCAAGCTCGACGGCAAGGCCGGTGAGGACGATCCCGAACAAGGCACGCCCAAGCCTTGCTAGAATGCCCTCGTCGCGACGCATGAAGACGGTGCGGGCCCAGGCGGTCGAATGCAGCGCCACGATCGCCGTCACCGACATGAAGCTCATCTGGAAACTCGGCCCGGCGAGCGCTTCGGGACGGAAGATCAGGACGACCAGCGCCCCCGCGGCGATCAAGCGGATGCTGATGGCCTCGCGGCCAAGCGCGATTCCGGCGAGGACGAGCAGCGCCGCGACGCAGCTGCGCACCGTCGGCACCTGGGCGCCGGTCAGCAAGGTGTAGCCGATCCCCGCCGCCGCGGCGACGGCGGCCGAGACGAGCACGAGGTTGAAGCGCAGCGCCAGCCGCTCGCTCAGCGCAAGCAGCTTCAGGCTGAGAAACATCGCGAACGCGACCACCGCCGCGATGTGGAGACCGCTGACCGACAGCAAATGGGTGAGCCCGCTGCGCCGCATCGCGTCGGCGTCGGCCTGATCGACCGCATTCTGGTCGCCAGTGACCAACGCGATGGCGATCCCGGCCGAGCTCGCCGGCAAGCGCGCGGCAATGTGCTGGCGAAGCTCGGTGCGGGCACGCTCGAGCCCGCGCGGCTCCGCCGGCTTGACCACCGTCAGCGTTCCCAGTGCCTTGCCGACGCCGCCGATGTGCTGGAACCAGGCATCGCGGGCGAAATCGTATGTCCGCGGAAGCGCCATCGGCGGCGGCGGCGCGATTCGCGCCTTCAACCGGATCTCGGCCCCCGGAGCGATCCCACGCGGCAGGTCCTCGGCGTCGAGCGAGACGCGGATGCGTGGGGGCAGTGCCGTGCCGGCGGGCGCGACCGTCAGCCGAACCGTCCCTCGCGCCACCAGATAGTCGACATATTCGACCCGGCCGGCGACATCGGTCACGACCGGGCGGTCGAGGCGCGGCTGCGCCACCCACGACGAGCGCGCCCACACCAGGGCGCAGCCCAGCGCCGCCGCGAACGCGAACCAGGCGAGTGCCCGCCCCGCGCGCTCACCGCCAAGTGCGAAGCCGATCAGCGCCAGAGACGCGGCGAGACACAGGAACGCCGCCCACTGGCTCCGAGCGTCCAGGGCGAACCACGCCGCGATGCCGCTGCCGAAGCCGACGACGAACCACGGCGGAAGTTGCGCGCGCTCGGCCTCGAGCAGCCTTTCC
>JBDTXI010000098.1:0-8009 GCA_040006255.1 Sphingomicrobium sp. | reverse complement strand
CCAACGTCCAGCCGCATTCGGGCGCGCAGGCCAATGGCGCGGTGATGCTGGCGCTCCTGAAGCCCGGCGACACGATCATGGGACTGAGCCTCGCCGCCGGCGGGCACCTCACCCATGGCGCCCCACCGGCCCAGTCCGGCAAATGGTTCAACGCCGTCCAGTATGGCGTCCGCCGCGACGATCATCTCGTCGACCTCGACGAGGTTGAACGCCTGGCGAAAGAGCACAAGCCGAAGCTGATCATTGCCGGCGGCTCGGCCTATCCACGCCATTTCGACTTCAAGCGCTTCCGCGAAATCTGCGATGAAGTCGGCGCGCTTTTTCTCGTCGACATGGCCCATTTCGCGGGGCTCGTCGCGGCCGGCGAGCATCCGTCCCCGTTCGGCCACGCGCATGTCGTCACCACGACGACGCACAAGACGCTGCGCGGGCCGCGCGGCGGCATGGTCCTCACCGACGACGAGGCCATCGCCAAGAAGATCAACTCGGCCGTCTTCCCCGGGCTTCAGGGCGGGCCGCTGATGCACGTGATCGCGGCCAAGGCGGTCGCGTTCGGCGAAGCGCTGCAGCCCGAGTTCAAGGCTTATGCCAAGGCCGTGATTGCGAACGCGAAGACCCTCGCCGGACGCCTGAAGGAGCGCGGCGCGGACCTCGTCGCCGGCGGCACCGACACACACGTCGCGCTGGTCGACCTTCGCCCTCTGGGTCTCACCGGCAAGGACGCCGACGAGAGCCTCGAGCGAGCCGGGATCACCTGCAACAAGAACGGCGTGCCGTTCGACCCGCTCCCTCCGATGCAGACCAGCGGAATCCGCGTCGGCTCGCCGGCCGGCACCACGCGCGGCTTCGGCGAGCGCGAATTCCGCGACATCGCCGACATGGTCGCCGATGTGCTCGACGGGCTGGCCCAGAGCGGGCTGGAGAATAACGCCGCGGTCGAGCACGCGGTCAACGAGCGCGTCCGCGAGCTCTGCGCCCGCTTCCCCATCTATCAAGGATAGAGGATGCGCTGCCCGTTTTGCGCGCATGAGGACAGCCAGGTCAAAGACAGCCGCCCGAGCGAGGACGGGGCCGCGATCCGCCGCCGCCGCCAGTGCGAAGCGTGCGGGGCGCGCTTCACGACCTTCGAGCGGGTGCAGCTGCGCGATCTGACCGTGGTCAAGAAAGCCGGCGAACGTGAGCCGTTCGAGCGCGACAAGCTCGCCCGCTCGATCGCTATCGCCTGCCGCAAGCGCGACATCAGCGCCGACCGCATCGACCGCCTGATTTCGTCCATCCAGCGCCAGCTCGAAACGCGCGGCGACGAAGTTACGACAACGCAGATCGGCGAAGCGGTGATGGATGCCCTCAAGGCGATCGACCACGTCGCCTACATCCGCTTCGCCAGCGTCTACAAGGACTTCACCGAACCGGGTGACTTTGCCGAGATCGTCGAGGCGGTGGGCGAAGAAGCGCGCTCCGAAGAGCCCGTTGCGCAACCGGGCAAGCCGCAAGGGTCGCCGGACCGACTGCTATGACAAGCGGGGTGGCCGCCACCAAGCCCATCATCGTCCTCGTCCGCCCCCAACTGGGGCAGAATATCGGCAAGGCGGCGCGGGCGATGCTGAACTTCGGGCTAACGGACCTTCGCCTGGTCGCGCCGCGCGACGGCTGGCCGAACCCGGACGCAGGACCAGCTGCGAGCGGAGCCGACGTCGTTCTCGAGCGCGCTCAAATCTTCGCCACGGTGCAGGACGCGATTGCCGATTGTTCGCTGGTCTTCGCATCGACGGTACGCCGCCGCGACCTCATCATGCCGGTGCTCGGGCCGGAGCAGATGGCCGACGAGATCGCAGGCTCGGCCCAGCGCAGCGCAATCCTTTTCGGCCCGGAACGCTCGGGCCTCGAGACCGACGAGGTAGCGCTCGCCAAGGCGATCGTCACCGTTCCCATCAACCCCAACTTCGCTTCGCTGAACCTCGCCCAAGCCGTGATCCTGCTGGCTTACGAATGGTCGAAGCGAAGCGCGCTCGCGCAACCCCCGGCCAAGGACCTCGAGCCGCCGGCGCCGCAGGCGGAGCTCGAAGGCATGATCGCGCAGCTCGACGAGGCGCTGACGGAGAAGGGCTATTTCCATCCACCTTCGCGGACGGAGTCGACGCGAAATACGATCCGCACGATCTTTACTAAGACCGGCTGGTCGTCGCGCGAAGTGAAGGCCGTGCGGGGGATCATTCGCGCGCTCGTGAACCTACCACGGCGCCGTGACTGACGATCCGTTGCGCTCCCGCAACTTAAGGCGCAAAATCGAGCGGCTGCTGAATTGGAAAGGAATTGCCCATGTTGCAGCTTATAATGGCGATGCTCGTCGCGGGGCCGGAGATGGGCGGCGTGCCCGATCGGGTCATTTTACGCGATCCCCAAAACGGCCCGACGGCGGTCACCGACCTGCGGATCATCCCGCCCAAGGTCCCCGACTGCAAGACTGACCAGCAAATCCGGCAAGCCCTCGAAGAAAAGGCCCGCGGCGACCAGCAAAGCTGCGATCCACCTAAGTCGGCGGTTTCGCAACACCACCGCTGACCTTGACCAGCTGAGGCCTGTCGGCTAGGCGCCCGCCTTCGCAATTGGCCCCGCACCCCGGTGAAGCGGTGGCCCTGTCCTCCTGTCATTCAGAAGGCGCAGCGCGGTTCCGGGACGACGTCAACGCAATTGGAGAATGGATGTGACGAAGCGCACCAGCGCCAAATACAAGCTCGACCGCCGCATGGGCGAGAACGTCTTCGGACGGCCCAAGAGCCCGGTCAACCGCCGCGAATACGGCCCCGGCCAGCATGGCCAGCGCCGCAAGGGCAAGCTCAGCGACTTCGGCGTTCAGCTGCGGGCCAAGCAGAAGCTCAAGGGCTATTACGGCGACATCACCGAGAAGCAGTTCAAGCGCACCTACACCGAGGCCAGCGCGATGAAGGGCGACGCTTCCCAGAACCTGATCGGACTGCTCGAGCGGCGGCTGGACATGGTCGTCTATCGCGCCAAGTTCGCGCCGACCATCTGGGCCGCGCGCCAGATCGTCAGCCACGGCCACATCCGGGTGAACGGCGTCAAGTGCAACATCGCATCGCGCCGGGTGAACGTCGGCGACGTCGTCGAGCTTGGATCCAAGGCGCAGGAGATGGCGCTGGTGATCGAGGCACAGGGCCTCGCCGAGCGAGAGGTTCCAGATTACGTCGTTCCCGACGGCAATACGAAGGTAACCTACACCCGCGTGCCCAAGCTCGACGAGGTGCCCTACCCGGTGCGGATGGAGCCCAACCTCGTCATCGAATTCTATTCGCGCTAGCCTTTGCGTCAGCGTGCCGAAAGCGGCGGCCGGCCATGCCTGCGCCGCCCTTTTTCATGGGATGGTCAGCACGACGACCGATTTCGCCGGCATTGTTACTGCCAGACGCCCGGACTCCCAGCGTGCGCCGTCGAAACTGCGCGGACGGACCTCCTCCGCCTCGCCGAAGCGGTTGCGCGAGTCCATCTGAAGTGCGGTGACGATCTGCCCAGTCACTCGCTTCCCGCCTCGCGGCAACGAAAGCTCAACCTTCGCGCCTTCGTCGGGATCGACGTTCACCAACGCGACGTGGACTTGTCCGTCTGTCCCGCGCGCGGCTGCAACGTCGATCGTGCGATCAGAAGACCCGCGGTTCGCGACGCTCACTTGCACCGGCAATGCGGTCGCCCCCTGGAACGGGAGGTAAAGCAGGAACGCATAATAAGTCGGCGTCCGCACCATGCGCGGTCCGTCGGTCAACAGGACCGATTGCAGCACGTTCACCATCTGCGCGATGTTCGCCATCCGGACCCGGTCGGCGTGGCGCATGAAGATGTGGAAGTTGGTCGCGGCGACCAGCGCGTCGCGCAGCGTATTCTCTTGCCGCAGCGCGGGCGCGCCCGGCGGCGTGTCGAACCAGGTCCCCCATTCGTCGACCGCGAGCGCGACCTTCTTGTCGGGATCGGCCTTATCCATGATCGCCGAATGACGCTCGATCATGTCTTCGATCCGCCGCGTTTGCGCGAACGTCGCTAGCCATTCGGCCTTGGTGAATCCGGTAGCGGCGCCATGGTGCGCCCAATCGCCGGTCGGCAGCGTATAATAATGCAAAGACAGGACATCGAACTTGTCGTGTGACTTCATGATTTCTGCGGTCCACGCGTAATCGTCCGCCGAAGGCCCGACTGAGACGATCCTGGGGCCCTGGTCCTGCCGCACGAACGTGCCGTACACCCGCATCAGTGGCGCATATTGCTCGGCGGTGAGGTTGCCGCCGCATCCCCAGCTTTCGTTGCCGATGCCGGCATAATCGATCCGCCACGGCTTCTCACGGCCATTTGCCCGGCGCAGTTGCGCGAGGCTCGACCGGCTTCCTGAGTTCACAAATTCGACCCAGTCCTTCGCTTCACCGGCGGTTCCGGTGCCAACGTTGACGCTGAGGAATGTCTTCGCTCCGATGAGCTCGGCGAAATCGAAATATTCGTGCGTCCCGAAAGCGTTATGCTCTTCGTTATTGCCCCACCAGCGGTTCAGCGTGACCGGCCGCTGGGCGCGCGGGCCGATGCCGTCGCGCCAATGATACGTGTCGGCATAGCAGCCGCCGGGCCAGCGCAGAACCGGCACGTGCAGCGCCTGGAGCGCCTCGACGACATCGCGCCGGTACCCGCGAATATTCGGGATCGGCGAGTCCTCGCCCACCCAGATGCCATTGGTGATCCCCTCGCCCAGCTGCTCGGAGAACTGCCCGAAGATTTCCGGAGCGACGCGGACGCCCGTCGCCTTCGTGCCGATCGTTGCACTCGCATGGATTTCCGCCCGGCCAGCCGCCGGAGCGAAAGCGAGCAATGCGGCAAACGCCAGCGCAACCCTCATCCGGCCCTCCTGTTAGCGCTACCGTAACAGCGGCGGCGCCCGGGGCAAGAGAGGGTCAGTGGCCGATCGTGCGGTCGAGCAACTCGCCCATTTTCGTGAACACTTGGGTCAACGCGCCGGAGTCCTGCAACTGGTGATCGAGCCCCTTGAAGCTTAGAAACTCGACCTGCTTCCCAGCGCTCTGCAGTGCCTCGTACATCTTTTGAGAGTGACGAAACGCGACATTCGTGTCCATGTCGCCATGCGCGAGCAACACGGGAACGCGGATTGCCGCAGCGTTCCGAAGCGGCGAGCCCTCGGTTACGTAAGCTCCCGACCCGACGAATTTTTCGACAACCTCATGGTTCGTGTAATCGCGGGCATCGTCCTTGAGCATCTGCAGATCGGTTACCGGCGCCACCGCGATCACCGCCTTGTAAAGTACTGGATCGGTTTCGGCTTCTTGCAGTGCCGCATAGCCGCCGTATGACCAGCCGAAGATTGCGATGCGATTGAAATCAGCAATGCCTTGGGAAGACAACCACCTTGCAGAGCTCGCAATATCGGACATTGCCGTACGCCAGTTCCGGAAACCATTGTCGTTTTGCCATTTTTCGCCAAAACCGGCTGAGCCGCGATACTCTGGCTGAATGACGGCATAGCCACGCGCTGCCAAAAATTGCGACAGAGTATCAAAGCCCCATGAATCACGAGAGCTAGGTCCGCCATGCGGCAGGACCACGGCAGGCAGGCTCTTCGGATTGCGGCCCGGAGGAAGTGTCAGATAGGCCGGAATCTGCATTCCGTCTGCGGCCGGAATCATGACGGGTTTTGAGTCGGCCAACGTGTAATGCTCGAGCTCCGGACGCGCGAGCATCGCCTCATTGAGTGTTTTCTTCGTTCGGTCGAAGACATAATACCGACCAGGATCGCGATCACTTCCAGCAAAGATCAGAAGCTTGTTCCCGTCAGCGGTTGCATCGACAAATTCGACGATGGGAAGATTTGGAAGAGCTCGCGACAGTGAGGCTGCGAGCGCCCGGAACTCTGGGTCGAAGTAGACGACTTCGGGCTTGTCGGCCTCGTAAGTGTAGCCAATCACCTTCAGCCCATCGCCGACGCGCACGATGTCATCGATATCCACCCGCGGATTATCGGCGATCAAGGTCTCGGCGAGGCTACCGTCAAGCTTGATCCGATAAAGGGCATACCGCCCATCCCTTTTCTTGAGAGCATAGAGAGAGTCGAGATCGGCATCGATCCCGAGAGGCTCATATTGGTCCTTCTGGTAGTCGACGAGGTCCTTCCAGTCGCGCGAACCGGCTTTCCGATAGTAATATTTTGTTCGCCCCGTAAGCATGCCATGCGACTCTTCCTCAACAGCCATTATTCGAACATGCCCACGACCATCGGTGAGGTAGTCTGAGGCTCTCGGATTGGGCAGCTCGACGGGCGTGGTTCGCAACGTCCGCGTGTCCACGAGATCGACTCCAAGGCCTTCTCGCTTATCGACGATGTTTGTGCCGATTTTCCCCGCCTCAGGGACATATTCGCGTTCCATGAGGACGCTTCCGTCCGCGGCGTTGCGCCAGTCCAGAATCGAAGCGTCGAATTGGCGGATAGCCGCATCGGTATAGCGATCTGCTTGCCCGAGAAGCTTCGCGTTCGCTCCATCCGAGTCCATCGCAATGAGCCGGCTGTACCCGGTTAGCACGCCGGTCTGGTCGATCGTGGCGGTGAACCGGCAGACGACTCGGTTATTTGAACTGTAATCGCACCAACGGAGCGACTGAGGTGCCCCATCGGACGAGACGAAGACCTGGCTTTTGCCAGTCTCCAAGTTAGAGATGACTGCTGCCGTGCTCGGGCCCTTCGCAGGCGTCAGATAGATCACGCTGGACCCCTCGGGTGACAGTTGAGCAGCAACTACGCGCTCCCGCGCTCCAAACGCCGCTGCGTCCTCCGCCAGCGTGTGCGTGGTCTGCGCGGCCGCGGCCGCCGAAGTGCAAAGCGCGGCCATCGCAACGCTGCCAAACAACAAGGATTTCACGAACTTGGTCCCCTTCACTGGTGCCCCGGCACGGCTCGCAGCTTGCCAGAATATGGTGGCAAAACAAGGGGCTGACTTGGCGTATCTGCACGCGGCTGTTAGCGGCGCAGTGATGATGCCCCATGCCCCTGATCCCCCGCCCCCGGAATGGGCGCCGCATCAGGCGGTGTGGATCGGCTTTCCGAGCGATCCAGAGCTGTGGCTGGCCGATCTCAAGCCGGCGGAGCGTGAAGTGGCGTCGTTCGCTGAGGCGGTGCACGCCGGCGGCAAGGGCGAGCAGGTGTGGCTGGTCGCGGCGCACGACGGCGCGGCGCAGAGCGCGCGCGCGCTGTGTCCATTCGCGCAAGTTATCGTCGAGCCATTCGGCGACATGTGGCTGCGCGATACCGGGCCAATCGTCGTCGGCAGCGGCAAGAACCGCCGGGCGCAGGGCTTTGGCTTCAACGGCTGGGGCGGCAAGTACGACCTCGACGGCGACCAGGACATCGGAGAACGGCTCGCGAAGCAGGCGGGCGTCCCGTTCGCGAAGGCGGACTGGGTGCTCGAAGGCGGGGCGGTCGACCACGACGGCTCGGGCACGGTAATCACCACCGAGCAATGCCTGCTCAACCCCAACCGCAACGCGCTGTCCCGCAATGAGGTCGAGCAGGCGCTGCTGCGGGACCTCGGCTTCGAGCGCGTCGTGTGGCTCGGTTCGGGGCTGATGAACGACCATACCGACGGCCACATCGACAATCTCGCGCGCTTCGTCGCGCCGGGCCGCGTGGCGATTCCCACACCGGCAAAAGACGACCCCAACGAGCCCGTATATCGTGACGCCGCGCGGCGGTTGCGATCGACGAAGCTCGACGTCGTCACCCTCCCCTCGCCGGGACGGATCACGGACGAGGACGGCGAGATCGTCCCCGCCAGCTACATGAATTTCTACATCGGCAATGTCGCGGTGGTAGTGCCCAAATATGGCGCGCCGATGGACCGCGCTGCGGTCGATGTGGTCCAGGCATTGTTCCCCGGCCGCAAGGCGGTCGGCCTGCGCGCCGACCACATCCTCACCGGCGGCGGCAGCTTCCACTGCATCAGCCAGCAGGT
>JBDTXI010000097.1:0-6213 GCA_040006255.1 Sphingomicrobium sp. | reverse complement strand
CCCCGCGCTCCTTGTAGGCGGCGGTGAACTGGAGGTTCTCGAACTTCAGCCAGACCTCGGCGCCGATGATCTCGGAGAAGGTCCGGCTGATGAGCATCGGCGTGCGGATCACGGCGCCGTGGATGCGCTGGGCTGCCGCGCGGATGTCGTCGATCGTCGGAGGCTGCAGCATCGCGGGCGAGGCGTAGCGCTTCACTCGGAACGGAACAATGCTAAGCCCCGATCATGCACAAGCCCATGCTGGCACTCGCCGCCGCGCTCCTCGCCTCTCCCAGCTTTTCGAACACGCTGGTGGATCACGCCAACGGCATCCAGGTCGGTGCCAGCGGATCGCTCGAGCAGTTCGAAGGCCTGCTGATCGGCGATGACGGCAAAATCCTCCGCGTGCTGCACGCCGGCGACGCTCGACCCAAGGCGGCAACGACAATTGACGCGCACGGGCAAAGCCTGCTGCCCGGGCTGATCGACGCGCACGGGCATGTGACCGATCTCGGCTTCAGCGCGCTGCGCCTCGACCTCGTCGGCGCCCGTTCACTCGACGAGCTCAAGCAGCGGCTCGGCGCCTACGCCGCGGCTCATCCCGGCGCCGGCTGGATCATCGGTTTCGGGTGGAACCAGGAGTTGTGGCCAGATCAGCGCTTCCCAACCGCGGCCGACCTCGATTCGGTCGTCGCGGACCGGCCCGTCATGCTCGAGCGTGTCGACGGTCATGCCGTGGTCGCCAACAGCGCGGCACTGAAGGCCGCGGGGGTCACCGCCACGACCGCTTCGCCTCCGGGCGGCCGCCTCGAAAACGGGCTGTTCGTGGATGCGGCGCGGGGGCTCATCGACAAGGCCGTTCCGGCACCCACGCCAGCCGATCTCGATCAGGCGCTGGCCAAGGCGCAGGAGATACTGCTCGGCTATGGCGTCACCGCCGCGGGTTCGATGAGCACCTCTGTCGCGGATTGGGAGACGTTCCGCCGTGCCGGCGAATCCGGCCGGCTCAAGGTGCGGCTGATCAGCTATCTGTCCGGGGTCGAAGCGATGAAGGCGGTGCCGCGGCCGACGCCGTGGCTGTACGATGACCGGCTGCGCGCCGCGGGCATCAAGTTATTCGCCGACGGCGCGCTCGGCTCGCGCGGCGCGTGGTTAAAGCAGCCATACACCGACAAGCCCGACACGCGCGGTTTGCAATTCCATGCGGACGCGGAGCTTCTCTCGCTCGCCGACACGGCGGCAGCGGCGGGCTTTCAGGTCGCGACTCATGCGATCGGCGACGCCGCGAACGCGCAGATCATTGCGGTCTATGAGCAGCTGGCGAAGAAATACGGCCGCGACCGGCGCTGGCGGATCGAGCATTTCCAGATTGCCGACCCGGCCGACATTCCGCGCCTCGCCCCCGCGGGTATCATCGCCTCGATGCAGCCGACGCACCAGACCAGCGACCGGCTGATGGCCGAAAAGCGCCTCGGGCCGAACCGGCTCGCCGGCGCGTACGCCTGGCAGACGGTGTCGAAGAGCGGCGCCCGCCTGGCGTTCGGCAGCGATTTCCCCGTCGAGTCGCCCAACCCCTTCCCCGGCCTCTCCGCCGCGATCAGCCGCCAGGACATCAACGGACAGCCCCCGGGCGGCTGGATTCCAAGCGAGCGGCTGACATTCGCGCAGGCACTCGACGCCTTCACCCGCGGCGCCGCTTATGCCGGCTTTGCCGAGGACCGCATCGGCGCGCTCGAGCCCGGCAAGTGGGCCGACTTCATCCTCATCGACCGCGACCCGACCAAGGTCGACGCGCAGGCATTGGCGCGGACGGAGGTGCTTGAAACCTGGGTGGCGGGAAAGAAGGTTTGGGAACGCGGACCTACTGTCTCTGTGCCCGAGCGCGGGAAATGAGCATCGCGGGCGTGAGGACCTGCGGCAGCTCCTCGGGCTCCCGGCCCGGCGCATACCAGAGGTAGAGCGGCACGCCGGCGCGCCCTCGGCTGTCGAGGAAGCGGGTGATCGCCGGGTCGCCGTTGGTCCAGTCACCGACCAGCACCTTCACGCCGGCCTTGCGGAACGCGTCCTGAACTTCGCTGCGGTCGATCGCCCCAGCTTCATTGACCTTGCAGGTGAGGCACCAGTCGGCGGTGAAATAGACGAACACCGGATGGCCTTGCTGGACGTAGGTTGCCGCGCAGGCCTCGTTCCAGGCTTCGGCGCCAGCGGGAACGCTGGCCTCGCCCCCACTTCGCTTCGGCACAGTCGCAATCGCGAAGACGGTGAACACCAGTGCCAATGCCGCGACGGCAATGCCCACGCTCCGCCCGCCCCGCTGCGCGAAGCCGAATGCGAGGAGCAGGACGAGCAGCATTGCCGTCCACGCCGCACCGGCGATGAGCGCCGGCTGGCCGCCGAGGCGGTAGAGCAGCCACAAGGCCGCCACCGCGCTCGCCGCCATCGGAATGGCGAGAAAGCGCTGCAGCCGCGCCATCCACGCGCCGGGCTTTGGCAGCCGCTTGCGAAGGGGTGGAATGAAGGCGAGCAGGAGGAACGGAAACGCGAGCCCGAGCCCGAGAGCCGCGAACACCAGCACCGCGCCGGCGAGCGGCAGCAGCAATGCCGTGCCCAATGCCGCGCCGAGGAATGGTCCGGCGCAGGGCGTCGCGACGAAGGCGGCGAGCGCGCCGGTCCCGAAGCTGCCCGCCGGCTGGGCCGATCCGCCGAGCGTCGGCAGCTCGAACACGCGCAGCAGGTTGAGCGTGATCGCGACCGCGAGCAAAAGCAGGAGCATGATGGTCCGCGGGTCCTGCAGCTGGAACGCCCAGCCGGCCGCGGACCCTGCGGCGCGGAGGGCAAGCAAGACCGCGCCGAGCGCCCCGGTGCCGACGACCGCGCCGGCGGTGTAAGCGAGCGCATCCGCCCGCGCGTGCGCCGCGCCGCTTCCTGCCCGCGACAAGTGCAGCACCTTCAGCGCGAGAATCGGAAACACGCACGGCATCATGTTGAGCAGAAAACCGCCGACGAGCGCCCCGAGCAACGCCCACAGCATTGCATTCGCGGCGAGCCCGCCGACCGGCGTTCCGCCGCTCGGCACGGCACCGGACACCGCGCGAAACTCGAGCCCGCGCCCATTGCCAAGCGCGAGCACACCGGCGAATTGCGCCGGCGGCGCACCCGTACGCTTGAGCTCGGCGACGAGCAGGTCACCCGAGCGGCGAAAGCCCTGCTTCGCGTCGTAATCGACGATCTTGTCCGTGATCGGAAACACGTAGGGCTCGCCGACGGTGACGCTCGCCGGAAGCGGGATGGCGACGCGCAATCTGTCGCGCGAGGCTTCGAAATGGCCGAGGGTGGCGAGCGGCTGCGGCAAGGCGCGGCGCCAGGCGTCGAACTGGGCGCGGTGCGAGGTTCCGCCGCCGACGGGCAGGTTGAGCATGAGTTGGCCCTGCTCGGGGACGCAGATCTTGTCGGTGCAGGCGAGCCAGTGCGCGTCGGCGCGGATCGGCACGGTTCCGCGCGCGCCGGCGGGCACTTTCAGCCGCACGAGCACGGCATAATCGCGCTCGTAGACATAGTTCATGAGCTCGGCGACCGTCAGGCGCGTCGGAACAGGGTAGCGCAGCGGTCCGGCCGAGAAGCCCTCCGGCAGGTGCCATTTGACGTCCATCGGCAAACCGGCGTCGCCCGGGTTGAGCCAGTAGCCGTGCCACCCCGGCGCGGTGCGCATGTGGATGGCGAGATCGACCTCGCCGCCCGGTTGCGCGGGGCCTTCCGCGACGAGCTCCGGCTCGATCCCGCGTCCGTGAGCGAGCGCCGGCGTGAGGAGGAGGGTGATGAGGATCAGCAGGCGCTTGAGCATTGGCCGTGCGCTAGTGCTTCGTGCGTACCTAGTCGAGGTTGGGGCGCAGCCAGCGCTCGGCGCATTCGACCGTCACGCCGCGGCGCCGCGCATAATCCTCGAGCTGGTCGCGGCCGATCCGGGCGACGCCGAAATATTGGCTGTCGCGGTGGCCGAAGTAGAAGCCGGAGACCGCCGAGGTCGGAAGCATGGCGAAATTCTCGGTCAGCGTGACCTCGCCCGGATGATCGCCGAGCATCTTGAACAATGCCGGCTTCAGGCTGTGGTCGGGACAGGCCGGATAGCCTGGCGCCGGCCGGATGCCGTGGTATTTCTCGCGGATCAGCTGCTGGTTCGACAAATGCTCTTCGGCATAGCCCCACAGGCGGTTGCGGACCTCGGCGTGGAGCACTTCGGCGAAGCTTTCGGCGAGGCGGTCGGCGAGCGCCTTCAACAGGATGTCCGAGTAATCGTCGTTCGTTTGCTTGAACCGTTCGAGATGCGGCTCGAGGCCGTGAATCCCGACCGCGAAGCCGCCGATCCAATCCTCGCCCTCGGGGTTGATGAAGTCGGCGAGGCACATGTTCGCCCGGCCCTCGCGCTTCTTCACCTGCTGGCGAAGGAAGGGCAGACGGGTCCAGTCATTGCCGGCGAGAACCAGTACATCATCGCCTTCGCGCTTGCAGCGCCACAGCCCGATGGTCCCCTTGGGGGTGACCCAGCGCTCGGCGACGATCTGGTCGAGCATCGCCTGGGCGTCCGCGAACAGGCTCCGCGCGCTTTCGCCGACGACCGGATCGTTGAGGATCGCGGGATAGGTGCCGGCAAGCTCCCACGCGCGGAAAAAAGGCGTCCAGTCGATCGACGCCTTGAGATCGTTGAGCGGCCATTCACCGAAATGCTGAAGCCCCGGATATTGCGGCGGCGGCGCCTGCCCCGACGGGTCGTAGGGGAAGGCGTTGGCGCGTGCTCCGGCGAGCGTGGCGAGCTCACTGTGTCCGCTGCGTTCGCGCGACTTGCGCAGCTTGTCGTAATCGTCGGCCGTGGCCGCGATCAGCGGCTCGCGCTGGGTCTCGGACACGATCGAGGACGCGACGCCGACCGCGCGGCTGGCATCGACCACATGGATCACCGGCCCGGCATAAGCGGGATCGATGCGCAGCGCCGTATGCGCCTTGCTCGTCGTCGCCCCGCCGATGAGCAGCGGAGTTTTCAGACCCAGCCGCTGCATCTCCCCGGCGACGGTCACCATCTCGTCGAGCGAGGGCGTGATCAGCCCGCTGAGGCCGATCATGTCCGCCTTGTTGTCGTCGGCCGCCTTGAGGATGTCCGGCCAGGGCACCATCACGCCAAGGTCGATGACCTCGAAGCCGTTGCACTGGAGGACCACGCCGACGATGTTCTTGCCGATGTCGTGAACGTCGCCCTTGACCGTGGCCATGACGATCCGGCCCTTGCCCTGCGTCGCGCCCGTCGCCTCTTTCTCCTTCTCGATGAAGGGGATCAAATGCGCCACCGCGCGTTTCATCACGCGCGCCGACTTGACCACCTGCGGAAGGAACATTTTGCCCGACCCGAAGAGGTCGCCGACGACGTTCATCCCGTCCATCAGCGGACCCTCGATCACCTGGATCGGGCGCGCGAACTCCTGCCGCGCTTCTTCGGTGTCATCGACGATGTGCGCGTCTATGCCCTTGACCAAGGCGTAGGACAGCCGCTCGCCGACCGGGAGCGAGCGCCACTCGGCCAGTGCCTTTTCGGCCGCTTCGTCGGTTCCGCGGAATTTCTCAGCCAGAGTCACAAGCCGCTCGGTGGAATCCTCGCGGCGGTCGAGGATCACGTCCTCGCACGCCTCGCGCAACTCCGAATCAATCGCGTCATAGACGTCGAGCTGGCCGGCGTTGACGATGGCCATGTCCATGCCCGCGGGGATGGCGTGATAGAGGAACACGCTGTGCATCGCGCGGCGCACCGGCTCGTTGCCGCGGAACGAGAAACTGAGGTTTGAAAGCCCGCCGCTGATGTGCGTCCCCGGGCAGCGGCGGCGAATCTCCGCGGCCGCTTCGATGAAATCGAGCGCGTAGCGGCGGTGTTCGTCGATCCCGGTCGCTACGGCGAAAATATTCGGGTCGAAGATGATGTCGTTGGCGTCGGTGCCGTCTCCGGTAAGCAGGGCGTACGCGCGCTGGCAGATCGACACCTTGCGCTCGGCGGTGTCGGCCTGCCCGACCTCATCGAACGCCATGACGACCACGGCGGCGCCGTAAGCGCGGCATTTGCGCGCGAGGTCGAGGAACGGCCCCTCGCCCTCCTTCATGCTGATCGAATTGACGATCGGCTTGCCCGACACGCATTTGAGGCCCGCTTCGATCACGCTCCATTTCGAGCTGTCGACCATCACCGGGATCCGCGCG
>JBDTXI010000096.1:0-7202 GCA_040006255.1 Sphingomicrobium sp. | reverse complement strand
AGGCCGGCATCGCGGCTCTTCCGCCAGGCATTCTTGCCCCCGTCGCCAAGGCCGAGCTGTACACCGCCAAGGGCTCGCCGATGATCGACCTCGCGTCCCTCCAGTCGCTGATCGCGCAAGCTCCCGAACTCCCGCAAGCCAATCAGCTCGCGGCGATGGCATTCTCGCGCGGCGCGACCGATCCCATCCTCGTCGTGCCCGAAAGGCGCACGATCAACCTCGGCTCGGCGCCTGGCCGCTACCGCGCGAAACCGGTGCCGGGCGAGCCCGCGGCCGATCAGCTGCGCGCCACCCTCGATCCACTGGTCAAGGCCGACGACGCGTCCGGAGCAGAGGCCCAGCTGCTGGTTGCGGCTCCGCAATTGTCCGGCGAGGCGCGCGCCGAGGCCGCCACCAGGGTCGCCTTCGTCTATTATGTGCTCGGGCTCGACATGGATGCCCGGCGCGTGGCCGACACGTGGCGCCAGGGCGCGACCGGCGAATGGGCATCGCAAGCGGCGTGGGTCGCGGGCATGGCTTCATGGCGTCTCAATGATTGCGAGTCCGCCTCGCGTGACTTCAATCAGGTCGCGGCGTTGGCGCAACAGCGCGAGCTTCGCGCCGGCGGCTTTTATTGGGCCGCCCGCTCGGAGCAGGCGTGCGCCCGTCCGCAGTCCGTCACTCCCCTGCTCAAGGCCGCGGCGGCCGAGCCCGAAAGCTTTTATGGGCTCGTCGCGCGGGAGACTCTCGGCGTCGACACCAGGCTAGCGGCGGATCCGTTTGCGGGCTTCGATCCGCCGATTGAGCGGCTGCCGAACGTCCAGCGAGCCATCGAGCTGGCCAGGATCGGCGAACCGGCGCGGGCCGAGGAAATGCTCCGCCACCAGGCGAAGATCGGACTTACAACGGAACACCATGCCTTGATCCAGCTCGCCAAGAAGCTCGACCTTCCCGCGGCGCAGCTGTGGCTGGCGAATAACGGACAGCCCGGCGCGCGATCAGATGCAACCGACCGCTATCCCAACCCGAAGTGGAGTCCGCTCAACGGCTGGCGGGTCGATCCCGCGCTCGCTTTTGGCCACATCGTCCAGGAATCGGCCTTCCGCCGTACGGCCGTTAGCACCGCGGGAGCAGTCGGCCTTATGCAGGTGCTTCCGGTGACCGCGCAGTTGGTCTCGCGCAATCGCGGCGTGCCTTATACCCGCGCGGCGATGACCGACCCCAAATATAATCTGGAATATGGCCAGAGCTTCATCGAGATGATGCGCCGCGATCCGGGAACGGCCGGTCAGCTCCCGCGCGTGATCGCCTCCTACAATGCGGGTCCCCTACCCGTCGCCAGATGGGCGGCGATCAACGACCGCGGCGACCCTTTGCTGTGGATCGAGTCCATCCCCTTTTGGGAAACGCGTTACTACGTCCCGGCAGTGCTTCGGAATATGTGGGTCTATCAGGGTCTCAACAGCGAGGAGACGGTGACGCTGCGCGCCATGGCCGAACATCGCTGGCCGTCCTTCCCCACCAGCATGACTCGGATGTCGCACTAGAAAACTCCTGGATCCAGGGATTGCGTTCTTGTTATGTTCTTGTGAACGCGGTACCACCGATCCATGCCGGTCGAATCGAGCAACGGACGCGGGGCGACCCGCAACACCACCCCCACGCGCTTCAACCTCAAGGAGCGGGTGATCGAGGGCGAATGGCTCGACCAGGTCGAGGCGCTCGACGGGGTGCCCAGGCGCCGCACCACAGTGACCATAGAGCATCCGCGCTCGATCCTGACCCGCAACAGCTCGCCCGACATCGGCTTCGATCGTTCGATCAACGCTTTCCGCGGCTGCGAGCATGGCTGCATTTATTGCTTCGCGCGGCCGACCCACGCCTATCACGACCTTTCACCCGGCGTGGATTTTGAGTCGCGACTGTTCGTGAAGCCCAACGCGGCGCAACTGCTCCACGCGGCGCTTTCGCGGCCGGGCTACGAATGCCGGCCGATCGCGATGGGCACGAACACCGATCCCTATCAGCCGATCGAGGAGCGGTGGCGGATCACCCGTTCCATCATCGAGGTCCTCGTCGAAACTCGCCACCCGTTCACAATCACGACCAAGTCCGACCGCGTGCTCCGCGACCTCGATCTGCTCAAGCCGGCGGCGGACCTGCGCCTCGCCTCGGTGGCGATTTCGGTGACGTCGCTCGACCCGAAGGTCGCACGAACGCTCGAACCGCGCGCTCCGCAGCCGAGGAAGCGCTTGGCGGCGATGAAGGCGCTGAACGATGCGGGCGTCCCCTGCTACGTCGCGATCGCGCCCGTCGTCCCGCAAATCACCGACCACGAGCTCGAGCATATCGTCGAGGCGGCGGTCACGGCGGGAGCCCCCGGCGGCTTCTACCTCCCCGTCCGCCTGCCCCACGAAGTCGCGCCCTTGTTCCGCGCGTGGCTGGAAACGCATTATCCCGACCGCGCGTCAAAGGTGATGGCGGCCATTCGCTCGCTCCGCGGCGGGCGCGACAACGATCCCGATTTCTTCAGCCGAATGCGCGGGCAAGGCCCGTGGGCCGACCTGCTCAAGACCCGCTTCGAAATTGCGGCGAAGAAATACGGCCTGGGCCCGGCCAGGTTTGGTCTGCGTGCCGATCTCTTCCGACCACCCGAAGGCAAGCAGATGCGGCTGCTGTGATCGGCATCCCGAGCAGCTGAAGCAGAACGTCGCGGCATGGACGGCGGTGCTGGACGTGCTATCGGAAGGGATTGAGCCGGAGCCGAAACAGCGCCAACGGCGTTGAACTCCGCAAGAGGAGGAAACCTATGCGCATCCTGATCGCAATTCCCGCTTTGCTCGCCGTGGGCGCGTGCAGTGTCACCAAGGACGGCAACGCCGTGACGGTCCAGTACGACCAGAACACCGCGGAAAATACCGCCGCCGACATCGGCAACACCGCCCAGAACATCGCCACGGACATCGGCAACGACGTCAAGACTACTGGCGAAAAGATTCAGAGCAAGGCCGGGAACACCGACATCGACGTCAAAATCGGCAACGATGCCGCCGACGAGAACAAGGCCGAAAAGAAGAAATAGCCGGACGCGCTATCCCTTCGCTGTCCAGGAGGGCAGCGGGGGTTAATTGATGGTCGGGGAGACAGGATTCGAACCTGCGACCCTCTGCTCCCAAAGCAGATGCGCTACCAGACTGCGCCACTCCCCGATCGTCGAAGAACCCCTTCGATCGAAACCCCGGTGGGCCCGGAAGGATTCGAACCTCCAACCTAGCCGTTATGAGCGGCCGGCTCTACCGTTGAGCTACAGGCCCTTCCCGGATCTTCTGCAGATAGCCATCGCGCGCCGTCGCGCAAGCGTGACCTGGCGGCGCCGGTCAGGCGCGCGGAAAGAGCAGCGCGAACTCGGCTGCGGGCAGCGCGAGGTCGGCGCCGGCGATTTGTGCCAGGCCGCGCACCAGCCGCAAGGCGAAGTTGACCGAAAGTTTCTCCCCCTTCTCCCGCTCAAGCGGCGGAGTGGCTTCGAACAGCTGGGCCTCGGCGATATTCCGCAGCGCCGCCGGTCTGCTGATCGAAATTCGGTGCTGCCCCGGGGTTTGCTCGACCGCCAAGCGCAACCGCTCTCCGGGTGTCGCCCGATCAACTACCGCGCCCAGAAGGCGGACCAACAGGCGCTCGGCAAGCTCGGGTTCGATCGCCGCCACGCCGTTCGCCGGCGGCCGCACGAGATCGATCCGCACGTCCTTCGCCGCTGCGCTGTCGGCGACCGAGGCAAGAACCTGATCGATCAGCGGCGCAAGGTCGGTCCGGCGGTCTGCCGCCTCGGCTGAAGAATGGATCTTGGCTGCAAAATCGAGGTCGTCGATGCCCTTCAGGAGCAGCCGAGCTTGCGAAACGATCTCCCCGGCCCGGAGCCGGTAGCGGTGGTCGGCGGGCCCCAGATATTGGCCTTCGATGATTTCCGCGAAGCCGATGATCGCGGTGAGCGGAGTCTTGATTTCGTGGACCAGCTCGCGGAGCGAATCCGGGTCGGCGAGGATGTCGGTCTGGCCTTCGGCGGCAGCGACCGGCGGCGGACTGTCGCGCAAGGCGACGCCGCGGTATCCGGCGAAGCGTCCGTCGGTCGGCTCGAAGGCGGGGATGCCGCTGATTTTCCATTGCCCAGCCAGGAGACCGCTCCCGGCAACGGTCAATTCGCGGTCGCGAAAGGGGGCGCGCATGCCGAAGGCGCGTACAACTTCGTCATCGACGCGGTCTCCTTCATCCTCCTGCACGCGGGCGATCGTCCGTCCGATCAGGGGTCCGCGAGGTGCTCCCTCGACCCACGCGATTTCGCCGCTGGGGCCGCATTCCCAGCGAAACAGTGACGGCGGTCCCGCCGGCATCGCCGCGTCCGTTGCACTGAACCCGACGCGCTGCACTTCACGGCTTCGCCGCCGCCGCTCGATGCGCGCAACCACGTCGTGGAGCGAGGGCGTGGGCGACAGGCCGGCAGGCGCGGCCTCGGGGCGAGCGTCGAGGGCCGCCGCAACCTTGCTTGCCTCGCGCTCTGCCGGCGCTGCGGAGGTCACCCCCGGATGCAAAGCCTCGACGAACCGCCGGGTTTCCTCGTCCGCGACGGCGACGAGTGCACGCCATTGCGGCGGATCGAGATTGGCCGCGGCAAACACCGGGGCCGAGACATTGAGCTGATCCGACGCGAAATATTCGAGCAGTCCGGTCGGCAGCGGACGCCCGGCCACCGCGCGCGCCGCGGCGGCGCGGAGGTTCTCCTCCACTTCGGGAGCTTGGGCGCGAATGCTCTCGAGCGCCTGGGCGATGACGGGACCGGAACCGCCTGGACCGGCGCGAGCAACCAGGTCGACCAGCTGCCTCCAGCGGACCGCGGCGTCATGACGATCGCCGGCGGGCTGGTTCAAAACTGTCAGCAAGCGATCGTCGAAACGCACTTAGCCGAATCCTCAAGACGCACCGGTCCTTGGTCTACGGGACCATTTACTTCGCGCTAAGGCGACACTCTTTAACCATCCCGTAACGGGACGGTCTGAACGCGGCAATCGGTGGACGAAAAGAGGCGCCGGACGATGCCCGGCGCCTCGTTCCAAACCGCATTGTTCGCTCGGCTCAGGCCTGGCGTTGAACGTAAATCAGCCAGAACCTCGCGATGTCGGCGAGAGACCCGCCGACCTTGTTGAGCGCTGCGGTCGCGCCGGCCTTGTCGCCGGCCCGCGCCAACGCCTCGCCGATGCGCAAATTGGAGAGGTTCGCATCGGCACCCTTAGCCAGCGCCTTGCCGTAGAGCTCGGCAGCTTTCTGGTAATTGCCGCCGCCGTAATAACGGTCCCCGACGTGAATGAAGGCGGTTGGCACCTTCGCCCCCCGCTCGGCAGCCGCAAGGTCTGCCGCCGTGGGCGTGGCCTTGCCCTTGAGCGCGCCCTGGATCTCCTGGACGATAGGATCGCTGGCTTTGATCTTGCCCGCTGCTAGCCCCTCGGCGATCAGCGACTTGGCCTCGCCGTAATTGGCCTGGTTGGCGGCCTCGAAGGCGTAGATGTGATAATCGCCGGTCCCCTGAAGTGAATCGGTCGCCCGCGCCAGGCGCAGGATATCGAGCGCCGAAGCCGGGTCGGGGTTGTCGAGATTGCGATAGATCGCCAGCGCGTTGTGCCAGCTGTCGGGGCTGGGATAGGCTGCGGCCCATTGCCGACCGAGATCGACGGCCGACGGCGACTTCGCGTCATAGGCCAGGCGCACGGCGCGCTTGTACATATCTTCGCCGGGCTTCTGTCCCGCGGCCGCGGTGAGCTGGATCGCCTTTAGCAACGCCACCGACGCCTCGGCGCGCTGTCCCTGCGCGTTGAGCGCTTCCGCCATAAGCTTCAGCGGCTCGGGACTTTGCGGATTGAGGGCTGCGGCCTTTTGGAAGATCGCCGCGGCCTGTGCGAATTGCTTAAGGTTGTATAGCTCGATTCCAACTCCGTCGTAGAGCCCGGCAATGTTCACAGGACCAATCAAGCCAGACGCGGAGATGGCGTCTACTGCAGCCGCAGCCGCGGTGTAATTCTTCGCAGTAACTGCTGTGTTCAACTGCAGCCTGGCGATCGCATAGCGGTCGTCGTTCGTCTGGGCGAGGCTTTGCGCGGCCGCTAGCTTGGCCGGGATGTTCGCCACGTCATTGGCGTTCACGGCCGTCTGTAACTCAATAATGGCTTTGCCCGCTTTGCTCGAAAGCTTGATCTTCGGCTGTTCCGGTTGTGTCGCCGCCTGGGCCGGCAGGGCGGCTGTCTGCTGTGGCGCAGTTGAAGTTGCGCCATAATTTCCTTGCGCTGCGGCGTGCATGGCGATGAGGCCGGATGCGAGCGCGATGGCCGTGCTGCTGACGAGTTTCATTCCTGTTCTCCTCCTCCCGGCGCCTCGGCGCCGGTCCTTGAATTTGTGCGGCGGATTAGACCTGTGATGACGGGAAGTCCAAAGCCACCTGCCGCAAGAGCCCTGAACGCCCATTGAACCGATTGATATCACAGACAAAACGAGGCGGATGAAAGCGCATAGTCGACGCCCTTCGCGCGCGCATGCGTACGCGCGCGGGGTGGCGTTCGGCCGAACCATGGACTAGACGGGACCTCGGGGGACGGCAGCAGCTCGCAGCCCTCGCGTGCACCCTTGAGCGACAGGATTCTTCTTGGCCACCGAACCGCCGGTCGACGACCGTAACGACACTCCTCCCCCAGCCCCGCCGTCGGGCGGTGATCGCGATATCGCGCCCATCTCGATCGTCGAGGAGATGAAGACCAGCTACCTCGATTACGCGATGAGCGTGATCGTCAGCCGCGCGCTCCCCGATGTGCGCGACGGCCTCAAGCCCGTCCATCGCCGGATCCTCTACGCCTGCCAGGAGGCGGGCTATGTTTCCGGAAAAGCGTACCGCAAATGCAGCCGCATCGTCGGTGACGTCATGGGTAAATATCACCCGCACGGCGACAGCGCGATTTACGATGCGCTCGCCCGGATGACGCAGGACTGGTCGATGCGCGTGCCGTTGATCGACGGCCAGGGCAATTTCGGCTCAATGGACCCCGATCCGCCCGCAGCCATGCGCTACACCGAGGCGCGGCTCGCCAAGGTCGCCAATTTCCTCCTCGGCGACATCGACAAGGACACGGTCGATTTCACCCCCAACTATGACGCGAGCGAGCGCGAGCCGCAGGTGCTTCCGGCGCGCT
>JBDTXI010000095.1:0-8555 GCA_040006255.1 Sphingomicrobium sp. | reverse complement strand
AGGCCGGGCTGGTCAAAAGCGCCCGCGGGCCAAAGGGCGGCTACAAGCTGACCCGGCAGGCGGATCAGATTTCCTTCGGCGAAGTGGTGCGCTCGATGGAGGGGCCGATCGCGCTCGTTTCCTGCGCCAGCGTCAATTTCTATGCGCCGTGCGGCGACTGCCAGGACGAAGCGACGTGCGCGATCCGCCGCGCTTTTACGGTGTTGCGCGACCAGAGCACGGCGGTGCTCGATTCAATTTCGCTCGCGCAAGGCGCCGAGTGGGAGGACCGGCTCGGCGGCGGCGAGTGAGCTGCTGAGCACAGACGAACGGGGAACAGAATGGACGAGCGCTTCAATCCGCGACCGGTCGCCGGATGGTACATGATTGCGGCGGTCGCCGCGTTGCTGCTGATGGCCGTGGCGGTTGCGATCTACGCGACGCACCATGTGTTCGTGGACGTGGCGCGCCTTCCGCTCGATCAGCAACAAGCGCTGCGAACCGAACCGCAATGGGTGAGGATCGCCGCCGGCGCCGCGGTACTGACCGGCTTTGCCGGCGCCCTGCTCCTGGTGTTGCGGCGGAGGGCCGCCGAGCCGCTACTCATGCTTTCGCTAATCGCGATGATGGTATGGCTGGCGGGACTGTTCCTGACTCCGCTGCGTGACGCCATGTCCACTAACGACCTCGCCGTCGCTATCGTCGCGGGGCTGGTCGACTGGACAATTTATATGTTTGCGCGGCACTCACGGCAGCGCGGCTGGCTTCGCTGACCGGGCCTAGCGCGGCAGATTGAAGCGCTGCTGCTCCGTGGGACGGCCGACGGAAGCGACCAGAACGGTCGCCGCTGAAGCGCCGTTATGGTGGTTGTCAGCATGGGCTGCAGGGCGGGTCAACGCGGCGGTCGGGAGAGCGAGCAACACAGCAAGGCCGATGTCGCCTACCCATTTGCGGATAACCATTTTCCACTCCAATCTCACAACGGAGAAAGAACATCCGTGCACCTGCCGTTTCGACGAAGGGCGATCGTTAATGTTGCGTTCGTTGTCGATGAACCGTTCTTTTGGCGGGACTAGCGTTGTGCGGACGGGCGGGTAAAGGAGCCAGCGATGTCGACATTCACCATGGACACTTCGACCAGCCGGGCGACTCCGTCACCCGTTCCCGGCAAGCGCACGACGGCTCCTTCGATCCGTGCGCGCAAGGCGGGTGGAAAGACCGAACAGCCGCTCGTCATGCTCACCGCCTACACGATGCGAATGGCGCAATTGCTCGATCCGCATTGCGACATGCTGCTGGTCGGCGACAGCCTGGGGCAGGTGATCTACGGCCTGCCGTCGACCATTGCCGTGACCATGGAGATGATGTGCGCCC
Organism: Sphingomicrobium sp.; assembly: GCA_040006255.1. Taxonomy (GTDB): domain Bacteria; phylum Pseudomonadota; class Alphaproteobacteria; order Sphingomonadales; family Sphingomonadaceae; genus Sphingomicrobium. The sequence goes on along the minus strand of JBDTXI010000095.1, from coordinate 7,202 downwards.
ACGGGGCGGCGGTCGTTCGCGGCAGCTGGCATGCGCTGGTCGGCGTCGACATGCCGTTCGGGTCCTATGAAGGGTCACCCGAGCAGGCGTTCGCCTCGGCCGCGCGGATCATGAAGGAGACCGGCTGCGCGGCGGTGAAGCTCGAGGGCGGCGAAGCCATGGCCCCGACCATCGATTTCCTCACGCACCGCGGAATCCCCGTCATTGGCCACGTCGGGCTGACCCCGCAGGCCGTCAACGTCCTCGGCGGCTACGGCGCCCGTGGCCGCGAAGATGTGGAAGCGCAGAAGATCGTCGCTGACGCCAAAGCGGTGGCGGATGCCGGTGCGTTCTGCATCGTCGTCGAAGGGGTGGTGGAAACGATCGCGGCCGAGGTCGCCCGCGCGGTCGCCCCGCCCGTGATCGGCATCGGCGCGTCGGCCCATTGCGACGGCCAGGTCCTGGTCACCGACGACATGCTCGGGATGTTCGAGCGCACGCCGCGCTTTGTGAAGCGTTATGACGATCTCGCCGCGAGGATCGGCGAGGCGGCGCGCGCTTATGCCGAGGAGGTCCGATCGCGCAGCTTCCCGACGGCCGACCAGACCTACCGGGCAAAGCCGTAAACGCTCTTTGCCTTTTCCGGCGCAGCCGCTAGACGAAGCGCCGCCAGCTTCCGTTCACCGCGGGTGGGTAAGGAAGCGACGGCAAGTGGATTCCCGATCGAGCGGACTGAGGCACGTCTTTGGCGCAACCCCCCGATATCAACGACACCTTCGTTCGCGAGGTCGATGAGAATCTGCGTCGCGACCGTGCTCGTGACTTCGGCAAGAAATATGGCGGGTGGGTTGCGGCCGCGGTCGTCCTGTTCCTCGCCGCCAGCGGTGGCTTCATCTACTGGCAATATCATCATCAGCAGCGCTCCGAACGCCAGGTCGAGCAACTCGCTGAAGCGTTCAAGAGCCTCGGCGGAAGTGGACGCGATGCCGCGATCAAGCAGGTCGACGATCTCTCCGCGAACGGCAGCAAGTCGGTTCGCGCAACGGCCCTGTTCACCCGCGCCGCGCTCGCGCTCGAGCAGAACGATCTCAAGCTCGCGATCGCGAAATATCGCGAGATCGCGGGTGATTCCCGCCTGCCCAAGCCGTACCGTGATGCCGCGCTGATCCGTCAGACTGCGCTTGAATTCGACAGTCTGCAGCCGCAGGATGTTGTCGCCCGTCTCAAGCCGCTCGCCGAACGCGGCAACCCGTGGTTCGGCACCGCTGGCGAGATGACCGCGATGGCGCTGATCAAGCAGGGCAAGACGAAGGATGCGGGCCAGCTCTTCGCCGCTATCGCCAGAGATACGACCGTCCCGGACTCGATCCGTGCCCGTTCCGTCCAGCTCGCCGGGAGCCTCGGCGTCGACGCCAGTGGCGAAATCCCCAGCCGGGCCCAGTAGGACCAATTATGACCACCAAAAGACATTTCCGCGTTGCCCTCTTGATCGCCGCCACGCTCGCCGCGGGCGGCTGCGGCGTTCTGAAGAAAGGGAAGAAGTCCGCGACGCCCGTCCTCGGGCAACGCATCGCGGTGCTCACCAGCGAAGGCGATGTCGCGGTCGATCCGGCGACGGCGGCCTTGCCGATGAGCCTGCCCGATCCGGTCGCCAACAGCGATTGGGCGCAGCCCGGCGGCAGTGCTTCCAAGTCCGTCGGCCACGTCGCTTTGGGAACCGCGCTCGCCCGCGCGTTCACCGTCCAGGCCGGCCGCGGAAGCAGCCTCACGGCGCGGCTCGCTTCGGCCCCGATCGTCGCCAACGGTCGCGTCTACACCATCGACACGCTTGGCGCCGTGCGGGCGTTAGATGTGCGCACCGGCGGGCTGTTTTGGGCCAGCCAGACGCCCAACGACCGCGGCAACGAGGCGTCGCTCTACGGCGGCGGAATCGCCTACGACAACGGCCGCATCTACGCCACGAACGGGCTTGGCTATGTCGCGGCTCTGGATGAACGCACGGGCGGGATCGTATGGCAGGTGCGTCCGGGCGGTCCGCTGCGTGGCGCTCCGTCGATCGCCAGCGGCACGATCTATGTGATCAGCCAGGACAACCAGATTTACGCGCTCGACGAAGCCAAGGGATCGACCAGTTGGTCGGCCGCCGCTTCGGTCGAAATCGCCGGAATTTTCGGATCGGCTTCCCCGGCCGTGGCCCAGGGCACAGTCGTGGCCGGCTTCTCGTCGGGCGAGCTCAACGCTTACCGTTACGAGAACGGCCGCCAAGTGTGGCAGGACGCCCTCCAGCGCACCAGCATCCGCACCAGCGTATCGTCGCTCTCGGATATCGATGCCGATCCCGTAATCGACAACGGTCAGGTGTTCGCGGTCGGGCAGGGCGGGCGTATGGTCGCGCTCGAGATCACCACCGGCCAACGGATGTGGGAGCTCAATATCGCCGGGATCGATACGCCGTGGGTCGCGGGCGACTGGATTTTCGTGGTTACGGATGATGCCAAGCTGCTGTGCATCTCGCGGGCGAACGGGCACATCCGCTGGATCAACCAGCTTCCGGCGTTCCAGAAACCCAAGTCGAAAAGCGGCCAGATCGAATATTCGGGCCCCGTGCTCGCCGGCGGCCGCCTGATCGTCACCGGATCGACCGGAGTCCTCGTCAACATCGATCCCACGACCGGGTCGTTTCAGAGCCAGACCAACGTCGGCGCCCCTATCAGCCTCCCGCCGGTCGTCGCCGGCTCGACGCTTTACGTCTATGACGACAACGGGCGCCTGAGCGCCTTCCGCTAAGCCATCCTTCCTCGCGAGCTGCGCTCGCAGGGAGGAAGCCGATGCGCTATCGCCGCCCTCATGCCCGTGCCCACCGTCGCCATCATCGGCCGTCCCAACGTCGGCAAATCGACGCTGTTCAACCGGCTGGTCGGCAAGCGCCTGGCGCTGGTCGATGACCGCCCGGGCGTGACTCGCGACCGCCGCGAAGGTGAGGCCAATTTGCTCGGACTCGACTTCCGCGTGATCGATACCGCCGGTTTCGAGGACGAGGACCCGCACAGCCTGCCGGGACGGATGCGCCAGCAGACCGAAGCCGCGGTGCGCGATTCGGACGCGGCCATATTTCTGATCGATGCGCGTGAGGGGCTGACTCCGCTCGACGAGGAAATTGGACGCTGGCTCCGGGCCGAAAGCACGCCCGTGATCGTCATCGCCAACAAGGCGGAAGGGCGGTCGGGGGAGGCGGGCACGCTCGAGGGATACCGGCTCGGTCTTGGCGATCCGATCGCGATCAGCGCCGAGCATGGCGAAGGCCTCGCCGATCTGTTCGCCGCGATCCGGCCCCACGTCGAGCGCGAGGATGCGGCGGAAGACCTCGACCCAGACGCGGCGGACGCTCCGCTCCACCTCGCCATTGTCGGCCGGCCCAACGCGGGCAAGTCGACTCTGGTCAACCGGATCCTCAACGAGGAACGGATGATCACGGGCCCGGAGGCGGGGATCACCCGCGATTCCATTTCTATCGACTGCCAATGGCAAAGCCGGCCGCTGCGACTGGTCGATACCGCGGGCCTGAGGAAGCGGGCGAAGGTCGACGACAAGCTCGAGTGGCTGTCGGTCGCCGACACCAAGCGCTCGATCGATTATGCCGAAGTTGTCGTCCTGCTGCTCGACGCGACCCGGGGCCTCGAGGTCCAGGATCTCAAGATCGCCAACCAGGTGATCGAGGAGGGCCGCGCGCTGATGATCGCGCTCAACAAGTGGGACGTCGCCGAGCATGCGTCGTCGCTGTTCAACGGCGTCAAGGGCGCACTCGCCGAGGGGCTGGCGCAGCTCAAGGACGTCGCCTTGCTCACGGTTTCGGGCAAGACCGGAAAAGGCATCGACACCCTGCTCAACGTCGCCTTCGACCTTCGCGAGGCGTGGAGCAGGCGCGTCTCCACGGGGGAGCTTAACCGCTGGTTCGAGGCCGCGGTCGAAGCCAATCCGCCGCCGGCCCCGCACGGGCAGCGAATCAAGCTACGTTACATCACCCAGGTGAAGTCGCGCCCGCCCACGTTCGTGGTGTTCGGCAATCGCACCGACGAGTTGCCGGAAAGCTATCGCCGCTATTTGGTGAATGCTTTGCGCCGTGACCTGAAGATTGGCGCGGTGCCGGTGCGGCTCGAGTTCCGCGGGCGCGCCAACCCCTTCGATCGGGGCAAGCGCTAAGGCAAAGTTTACCCTTTTACCGCTATCGCTGCGCCTAAGAAAGCCACGGCCGGAGATATCCGGCGCTAGAGGAGCAGCCTGTGACCGACGTCGCTCGGGACATCGTCGATTGGGCGCATTTCGAAAAAAGCCGGTCGGAACTCGGCCCCGGCTTCATTCGGATTCTCGCTTATTTCAAGGAAGACGGCGTCAAATCGATCGCTCAGATCGAGCAGGCAATGCGTGAGGAAAACACCACCGGCCTCGTCCTTCCCGCGCATACGCTGAAGGGCGAATCGCGCCAGCTGGGCGCGGAGCCGGTCGCCGTCATCGCCGAACTGATCGAGACGACGGCGCGCTTCTGCATCGAAAGCCACCGCTTCCCTGATGAGCTCGTGCCCGAGGTCGTTGAGCTTCGCCGCCTGTTCAAAGAGACGGTCGACCAGTTCGAAAAGGCCACCAACCCCCTGATGACGCGCGCCCGGACGGGCACCGGAGCCTTCGGCCGCAAGGCCAGCGACCAGGGCTTCGGCCGGATCTAGGCAGCCGCGCGCAAATAACGGCGCGCAATCAGCGCCATTGGAATGCCAACCAGCACGATATGCGCGAACAGCTGCGTCGTGACCGACAGCAGCGTCGGCGGCAAGGGCGTGTGGAGGCGCAGCGGCACGACCACCCAGTTCATCGCGAAATAGGTGATCACACCGTAGGCAATTCCCGTGCGATAAGGCGTGTCGAGCCGTTCGGGCTTCCAGCGAACGAGCAGCACCAGCAGCGCCGCCATGATCGCCATCAGCGTAAAGTGAACGACCAAGCCGAGCAGCGAGCCGCTCGTGCCCCAGTCCGTTGCGGTCGGGAACGGCCCCGACGCTACGAAGCGCAGCATCGCCGCCGGGTCTTTCCCGCGAACCAGCGTCAGGATGATCGCGAACAGGATGTCGAGCGTTCCGCAGACGAGGGTCGCGACGAGAATCGGCTTCCAGATCGAGCGCTGCATATGTCCCCCTTCAGCGATGCTATTCCTGCTCACCAGCTATCTGACCTGACCAGACATCATCGACCGAAAAGACCTTCACATCGACGAGCCGCATCGGCAGCGCGACGTCGCGGACGATTCCGCGCATGGCTCAGAACCAGCTGGCGATTTGTTCCAGCGGCTTTTTTCTGAGCGCGTGGAGCGGGACGACGGCATCGCTAGCCGGATGACCGACGACGACAATCATATAAGGTTTTTCGTCGGGCGGCCGGCCGCACAGGTCGCGCAGGAATCCCATAGGCGATGGCGTATGGGTTAGCGTCGCCAAACCGGCGCGGTGAAGCGCGGCAAGCAGGAAGCCGCAGGCGATGCCGACGCTTTCCGGCACGTAATAATTGGTTCGTTTTTCCCCGGGCTCAATGCCGCCCCGGCGCTGGCCGAAAACGACGATATGCCAGGGCGCGGCGTCGAGATAAGCCTTGTCCTCGTCGGTGCCGAGCGGTTCGAGGGCCTCGAGCCATTCCTGCCCGGCCTTGCCGGCGTAGAAAACACACTCCTCGTCCTCGGCGGCGAGGCGGATGCGGTGCTTGAGTTCGGGCGAAGCGACGACGGCGAAATGCCACGGCTGGTGGTTCGCCCCGGACGGCGCCGTGCCGGCGGCAAGAATTGCCTCCTCGATCACAGCGCGCGGCACCGCCCGTTCGGAAAACATGCGGCAGCTGCGGCGTGTGCCGATGTCGGCGCGAAACTCCGCGGCGCGCCGGATTCGCTCGGAATCGGTCAGCTCTGGAAGCGCGGTATACGGGGCCGAAGGAACGTGTTTCATCGATTCTCCATGCGTATGACCAGCTTCAGGCCGGACCAGATTTCGTCGACGGCACAGACCTTCACGTCGACCAGGCCCATCGGCAGCGCAACCTCGCGGATGACGTCCTCGGTGATGTCGGTCGCGACCTTGGCCGCCCGCTTCGGCCAGCTGACCCAGATGAAGCCGGCGCGAGCGAGTAGGGGGCGCAGCTGCTTGAGCTTGGCTTCGAGGTCCGCGCGCGCGGTGACGAAGATGTGCGCGGCGTCGATCGGCGCTTCGGGCGTGCGCAACAGGTGCAGCTCGAAGCGCTCGGTGGCGATCTCATCGCGGACGCTCTCGGGTATCCCGTCCCACCACACCCGCATGCCGTCCTTGAGCGACAGCTTTTGCGCCAGAGGCGTTCCGGAATAACCGGATACCATCAGAACCCCGGCGTCAGCTCGCTGCCCATCAGCTTGGGGAAAAAGCCCTCATGCGCGGCGCGGAGGTCGGCGAGAGGGATTTGGAAACCCGCACTACAAGGGTTCGCAAGAACAAGGGCGTCGCCGCCCGTTTGGCCCAAAGCCCAACATGCGAGACCCGCCCGCAAAACCTGGAGGTGAAAACCTACACCCCCCAAATACCCGGATTCATCCCTCTCGACCGCTACGATGTACCGGCCTTGATTCTCGCCAAACGCCGCTTGAAGTTCGTTAAAGGGATCATCCAGGTGCAACTTCGCGCCGATTCCACTCGCCAAAGCCATTTCCGCGACGGCAACCAAGATGCCGCCATCTGACACATCGTGCGAGGCGCGGATTTCGCCGGAACGAATGTGTTTGCGGACAAACTCGCCCGCACGGCGCTCGCTTTCCAAGTCCACGGCCGGAGGACTGCCGTCGCGGCGGCCGTAGATTTCAGACAACCATAACGATTGTCCGAGCTGGCCGTTTGGAATCGCAGGATCATGCGTCTCAAGTTGAAATTGCCCAGCCTCATCGACCCAATTGTCATAAGAGTGGGGCGTGGGACCGCCGATTAGATAAAGCACGTGTTCGGCGCCCTTGAACCCAATCGTCGCCGACTTCTCCCAATCGTCGAGCAGTCCGACGCCGCCGATCGCGGGGGTCGGAAGGATCGCGGTGCTGGTGCCGTCTTCGTTCTTGGTCTCGTTGTAGAGGCTGACGTTACCGCTCACGACCGGGAAGTCGAGGGCGCGGCAGGCTTCGGCGATGCCTTCGACGCAGGCGACGAACTGCCCCATGATCTCGGGCCGCTGCG
>JBDTXI010000094.1:0-1910 GCA_040006255.1 Sphingomicrobium sp. | reverse complement strand
GCGTCGAGCGCGCGGCAGACGAGCGCGTCCGGGGTGACGACATCGGGGCACCCGCCCGCAGCCGGAGCGACGGCGGCGATCGCGGCGGCAATGGCGAAAATCATGGCGCAGGCTCCAGCAATCCGCTGACCGTGCGCAGGATCGTCTCGATCTCATGCGGTTCCGACAGCCGGTGACCGCCGTCCTTGATCACCGTCAGCTGGACATCCGCTGAACGGAGTTGGCGCATGGTCCGGACCGCGACGTCGAGGGGAACGTCGCTGTCGAGCCCGCCATGCACGAGCCGGACTGGGCAATCGACGGCGATTTCTCCATTGAGCAGACGCAGGGCCTGCCCTGCTTCCCAAAAGCCGCGGCCGATGCCTTGCCGGTCGGCTGCTTCCCCGTCGCTGAAGCCCCAGTCGGTGAAGTCTGCAGCAGCCGCGATTCCGACGATGGCCTGGACTCTCTCCGGGCGAAGCAGCGCAAGATGGAGCGCGAGCCAGCCGCCCATCGACGACCCGATGATGATCAACGGGCCTTGGGTGAGCTCGTCAACGGCGGCGACGGCCTCCTCGAGCCACAGGGCAAGCGTGCCGTCGGCGAAGGCGCCGCTGCTCGATCCTGTGCCGGAATAGTCGAAGCGCAGCATGGCGAGTCCGCGGCGCTCCGCGAAGGCGTCGAGCGCGAGCGCTTTGGCGCCTTCCATGTCCGAGGCATAGCCGGGCAGGAAGACGAGGGCCGGCGACGCGCCATCGCGCGAGCGATACGCGATTTGGCGGCCGCCCGCGTTCAGGTGTTGGATTTCGGGAGTCACGGCCGCCAGCTAGTCCGAACCGCTCGTGGTGGACAGCCGGTGATTGGCCGCTCGACCGGTCCTAGCGCCGGCAGTGCCAGCCCGGCTCGTGGCGGTCGCAGGAGGATGACGACGGAAACGACAAGGCGCTGGCCGCGGCGACGAGGATGAAGATCAGGCAGCGCATGTCGTGAACCGATCGACCAGCTGGTCGAAGACGGCGGCATGGAGCGACCGCTGGAAGTGAAGTCCGGCGTTGGCTCCGTCGACCCAGGCGACTTCAGCGCCCAACGGTTCGAGCGCGGGAAGCCGAACGATGACCCGTTCGCCGCAATCCACCATTTCGATCAGCTCGACCCGGCAGCCGCCGGCCGAGACGTTTCGCGCCTGGAGCTGGAAACCGAATCCGCCGTGCCGTTTCACAGCGACTTCGGAATCGGTCGGAACCCGGTAGCTCTGACGCCGGCAGTCTTTCGGCTTGGCCGATGCGACGTCCTGAGCCGCGGCGCCCGCGCGGGGCACCCGTGAAGCGGGGAATTGAACCTGCGCGGTGGACGCCTGGGCATTGGCCCGCAATGTTATGCGGTGCACGCGCTCGTGCATGCTGCGCTTGTTCAAACGCATTGGTTCACCGCCTGATTGACCGCGATTTCCGAGGAGCCGTTGCCTTCCAGCCGGACTTCGCGACTGGAACCGCGGTCGGACACCACGACGAAATAGGCGCTGGCGATGGTCCGCGAACCGAGGTTCGAGAAGGTGGCGCCGTCCGCCTTCCGAACGTAGGACCACGGCAAGGCGTCGCGGTCCTGCGTGCCGGCGAAACAACTGGCGAACTCGTCGGCCGACTTGGCCGTCGTAAACGCTTTTGCCGAATTGTGCTCGGGCGAAGCCGGCGAACTCGGAGCTGCAGCGGAAATGATCACGCTGAGCAGAGTGATGATGCCAATGTCTTTCATCTTTGCCTCTATTAAAGGGCGTCAAGCAAGTTACGCATCTTTCACCGGACCGATCGTGGCTGGGCTGAGGGTTAATCTCGCGGAAACCCTATCGCTCGCAAGCGGCGGAAATGGATTGCCCCAATATGAGGCGGTCCCGGATGCGGCGTTGATCTTCGGCGCCAATCGGAATGAAATGC
>JBDTXI010000093.1:0-9298 GCA_040006255.1 Sphingomicrobium sp. | reverse complement strand
AGAGGCCGGATGAGCCGACGTAGCCGATCAGCTGGCCCTGGCGGACGAAGGTGCCGGGGGCCGCGACGATTTCGCTCATGTGCCCGTAGAGACTGACCAGCCCCGCGCCGTGGGCGATCTGCACCTCGCGCCCGTAGCCGCCCGCCCAACCAGCGGCGACGATCCGGCCGTCGCCCGCGGCGACGATCGGGCTGCCCCAGCTGGCGCCGATGTCGACTCCGGCGTGGAAGCGGGTGAAGTGCAGGATCGGGTGATAGCGGTTGCCGAAGTAGGAGGTGATGGGGCCACGGGCCGGCATCATCATCCCGCTTTCGACCGGCGCCGGCGTTGCGGCGTTGGCAGCGTCGATCCACTCGCTGCGCCCGTTGGCATTCCAGCGGACGAGCTGCAGCCCGCGTTCGCCGGTGCGGTTGAGCCCCGCATAAAGAAGGTTGGCGCCGGGTCCGAGCACCATGTCGAAGCTCGAATTGGGCGCGACTTCGCCGACATCGATCTCCGTCGCCAGCGCGGCCAGATATTGCGCCGCGACCTGGGGCGATGCTCCCGCCGCGCGCAGCGACCAGTAGAGCCCGTCGCCGACGCGGCCAGTGATGCGCAGCGGCCCAGTCCCGGCCGCAGCAACTGCGGGCGGGGGAACGGGAGCTGCGAGCGTCTCGGCGGTCAACTTGCGCCTCGCCACGAACTCGACCGGCTCGGCAGCCGGGGTTGCGACCATGCGCATGCCCGTCGCGCCGCCACTCGATAGTGGGCTGATCGCCAACGCCTGCCACTGGCGCTGCTCGTCCGTTCGAATTCCGCTGACTTGCGGCAAGGACGCCCAGGCGACTCCGCTGCACAGCAGGGCAACCGCGCCCGCACTTCTCCAGCCGCCGAATGACCAGGGACGCCGACGCTGGGCCAAAGAAAGCGCGCGAGCGTCCGTGCGGCGGCCAAAGCGCTGCGCTGGGTTTGCTGACGTCAACACTGGGCTGGTGTGACGAATTGGGGTTAAGACCGGCTTAAAATCAGCCGCAAGGAACCTTGTCTTCCTGTGGAGCGCTGCCACATTCGTCATGATGGCGCCGCGCTCAGACGCTCCGGTCCGCGCGATCCTCGGGCCGACCAACACGGGGAAGACCTACCTCGCGATCGAGCGGATGTGCGGCCACTCGTCGGGTGTCATCGGCTTCCCGCTCCGCTTGCTCGCGCGCGAGGTCTATGACCGGGTCGTCGCGATCAAAGGCGAAAAGCAGGTCGCGCTGCTCACCGGCGAAGAGCGCATCGTCCCGGCTCATGCGCGCTATTTCCTCTGCACCGCCGAAAGCATGCCCGTCCTGAGCGCAGCCGAAGGGCCGGTCCCCGGCGGCAGCCATCGCGATGGCGACCTGCATCGCGACTTCGCCTTCGCCGCGATCGACGAGGCCCAGCTCGGCATCGACCCCGAGCGCGGGCACGTGTTTACGGACCGCATGCTCCGCGTCCGCGGCCGCGAGGAAACCTTGATCCTCGGCTCCGACACGCTGCGGCCGGTCATCCGCGAGCTTCTGCCCGAAGCCGAGATCGTCAGCCGCCCGCGCTTTTCGACCTTGCGCTATTCGGGCAGCGTCAAGCTCTCGCGCCTTCCGCCGCGCTCGGCCGTCGTCGCCTTCTCCGCCGAGCAGGTCTACGCGCTCGCCGAGATGCTCCGCCGCTTCAAGTGCGGAGCGGCGGTCGTCATGGGGGCGCTTTCGCCCGCCACCCGCAATGCGCAAGTCGCCATGTTCCAGCGCGGCGAGGTCGATTATCTCGTCGCCACCGACGCCATCGGCATGGGCCTCAACATGGACGTCACCCATGTCGCCTTCGCCGGTCTCGAAAAGTTCGACGGGCGCCGCGACCGTCGGCTGACCATCGCCGAAATGGCGCAGATTGCCGGCCGCGCCGGCCGCCACCAGAAAGACGGGACGTTCGGCACGCTCGGGCTCGGCGTCGACGGCGGCGCGGCTTTCTCCGAAGAGGAGGTCGAGGCGATCGAAGACCACCGCTTCCGTCCGCTCGATTTCCTCCATTGGCGCAATGCCGAGCTCGACTTCACCGACGTCCGCACGCTGATCCGCAGCCTCGAAGCGAAAAGCGACGATCCGTTGCTTCGCGCCGCCCCCGAAGCGATCGACCTCGCGGTGCTCAAGCTGATCGCCGAGGACCCGGCGATCGTCGCCAAGCGGCGCGACCAGGCGCGGCGGCTGTGGGCGGTGTGCGGCCTGCCCGATTTCCGCAAGGTCGGCCCGATGCACCATGCGCGCATGGTCCGCCGCCTGTTCAGCTACATCGGCGAAGGCGGCCACATTCCCCACGAATGGTTCGCCGCCGAGGTTGCCCGGCTCGACAACACGGCCGGGGACATCGAGGCGCTCGCCGACCGCCTCGCCGGAATCCGCAGCTGGGCCTATATCGCGCACCGCTCCGATTGGCTCGCCGACCCCGCCAAATGGGCCGAGCGCACGCGTGAGGTCGAATCCCGCCTCAGCGATGCGTTGCACGAGCGGCTGACCCAGCGCTTCGTCGACCGCCGCACCGCCATCCTCGTGCGCGACATCGGCGCTCGCGGCGCCGACGCGCTTCCCGTCACTGTCGCCGCCGACGGCGAGGTCAGCGTCGGCCCCGAGCCGATCGGCCACCTCGCCGGGTTCGAGTTCCGCGTCGACCAGTCCGCGCGGCTGGCCGACAAGCGCCTGCTTCTCGCGGCCGCCGAACGGCGTCTCGGCGAGGAACTCGACCGCCGCGCCAACGCCCTGGTCCACGCGCCCGACGAAGCGTTCGCACTGGTTGCCGAGGAGGCCGGCAACCTTGCCGTCGCGTGGCAGGGCCATGTTCTTGCGCGCCTGGCTCCGGGCCGCTCGCTGCTCGAGCCGGCGTTACGGACGTCGCGCGCGCTCGATCGATTGTCCGCACCCACCCGCGCCGCGCTCCGCGCCCGGCTCGAGCGGTGGCTCGATGCACAGATCGAGCGGCACTTGCGTCCGCTCAAGACCCTTGCCGCGGCGGCGACGGGCGCGGGCACGCCCCCGGGCGTCCGCGCCCTTGCGGCGATGCTCGCCGACGCCGGCGGAACGCTCCCGCGCAAGGCGATGCTGAGCGCCATCGCCCATCTCGAGCAGGCCGACCGCCAGGCACTGCACAAGCTCAAGGTGCGCCTCGGTTCGCTGGATGTGTTCGTCATCCCGCTCCTGAAACCGGTCCCGCAATTCTGGCGCGCGGCGCTGCTCGCGGTGCGCACGGGGCAGCCGATGCCGATGCTTCCCGGCCCGGGCGCCGCGACTCTCGCCGCCGACGCTGACCCGCGCGGCGCGGCGCTCGCTTACCGCCGGCTCGGCCGCGAGTGGGTCCGCATCGATCTTGCCGACCGCCTTGCCAGCCACGCGCGCAGGGTTCGCTCGGCCGGCGGCGGCAATCCGGTCGATGGCGATCTCGCCACGTCCGTCGGCTTGTCGGACGATGCGATCGCGCGGTTGATGGACGAGGTCGGCTTCACCCGGTCGGGCGAGACCTGGAAATGGCGCGGCCGCCGCCCGGCGCGCGAACGGCCGCGGACCGCTCCGTCGCACGCCTTTGCCGAACTGGCCAAGCTCAAGCGCCCCAAGGGCCCATGAGGCTCGATCGCGACCTCCACTGGCGAGGGCGCTCAACGCATTGTGCTCCCCCACCGCCGTGGAGCCGCCGCGCGAGCGTCCTCTTGCCATAAAGAGCTGGGAATTGACGAGCGCCAGCCCGCGACATAGCGATGCCGGCAAAGGGAGCGTGTTTTCATGACCTACGTCGTCACCGACGCCTGCATCAAATGCAAATATATGGACTGCGTCGAGGTCTGCCCCGTCGATTGCTTCTACGAGGGCGAAGTGATGCTGGTCATCAACCCCAACGAGTGCATCGATTGCGGCGTGTGCGAGCCCGAATGCCCGGCCGAAGCGATCCTTCCCGATACCGAGAGCGGGCTCGAGAAATGGCTCGAGCTCAACACCTCTTTCTCGGCGGAATGGCCCAACATCACGCGCAAGAAGGACAGCCCCGCCGACGCCGACGATCACAAGGGCGAGGAAGGAAAATACGAGAAATTCTTCACACCCGACGCCGGCGCGGGCGACTGAGCGCTTTGAAAAACGGTGCGGCGGCGAAACTTTCCCTACGGCTGAATCTTTTGTCATATTGGTCGAAGAACAGGGGACGAGAGATGCGCTACTTCATTTGCGCCGCGTTGGCGGGGTGCCTTGGGTCAGCCGCCCTCGCACAGGCGCCTGAAGCATTGGCCCAGTTGCCGAGCCCGCAAGACGTCTCCCGCCGCGACACGCTCACGGTCGGCATCGGCGCGGCGATTTTGCCGGACTACGAGGGATCCGACGATTACCGGATCATCCCGGCGGGCGCCGTTCGCGGCCAGTATCATGGCATCGCCTTCAGCACGCGCGGAACCTACCTTTACGTCGACGTCATCCCGCAATCGGGCAAGTTCGACTTCGACTTCGGCCCGATCATCGGCGCCCGCTTCGACAGCCGCCGGCGCAGCGATGACGATGTCGTCAAACTTCTGCCCCGCCGCAAGACGGCGCTCGAGGTCGGCGCCTTCGCCGGCATCAGCTTCCACGGCGTCACCAATCCCTATGACCGCCTCGCCTTCCGCGTCGACGTCCTTCACGACGTCGCCAACGCCCACCAGTCGACGACGGTCAGCCCCAACGTTGAATTTTCGACGCCCGTGTCGCGCTCGACCTATCTGAGCGCGAACGTCGGGGCCGAGTTCGTCGGCAACAAGTTCGCCGATTATTATTTCAGCATCAGTCCCGCGGACTCGCTCGCGACCGGGGGCGTGCTTGCGCCCTTCAATGCCGGCGGCGGGATGAAGAACTTGAAAGCCGGGCTGCTGCTCAACCAGTCGCTCAGCGGGGACCTGCTGCACGGCCTGTCGATCTTCGCCACCGGCCAATATTCGCGCCTGGTCGGCGACTTTAAACGCTCGCCGATCGTCTCCCAGCGCGGCAGCGCCAGCCAGTGGCTAGGTGCGCTAGGTCTCGCTTACACCTGGTAGCTCATCCTCCCCCGGCATTTGCCGGGGAGGGGGACCAGCGAAGCTGGTGGTGGGGTTCTTTGCCGCGTCGCAGAACCCCTCCACCGCACTCCGTGCGGTCCCCCCTCCCCACGAAATCGTGGGGAGGATGATCACCGGCGCTTGAGCAGCTCCTCGACAATTACGTCCGCGGCCTCGTCGGCGCTCAGCTTGGTCGTGTCGATGCGGATCTCGGCATTTTCCGGCGCTTCGTAAGGGCTGTCGATGCCGGTGAAATTCTTAAGCTCGCCGGCGCGCGCCTTGGCGTAAAGCCCCTTCTCGTCGCGCCGTTCCGCCTCGGCGAGCGGCGTATCGACAAAGATCTCGACGAACTCGCCCTCGGGGATCATCCGCCGCACCATTTGCCGCTCGGCGCGGAACGGCGAGATGAACGCCGTGAGCACGATCAACCCGGCGTCGGCCATCAGCCGCGCGACCTCGCCAACGCGGCGGATGTTCTCGATCCGGTCGGTCTCGGTGAAACCGAGGTCGCGGTTGAGCCCGTGGCGGACGTTGTCGCCGTCGAGCAGGAACGTATGCCGACCGCGCGCGGCGAGCTTCTTCTCGACCAGATTGGCGATGGTCGATTTGCCCGCGCCGGACAATCCGGTGAACCACAGCACCGCCGGCTTCTGGCCCTTCAGCGCCGAATGCGTCTCGCGGCTGACGTCGAGATGCTGGCGATGGATGTTGTGCGACCGCCGAAGCGCGAAGTGCAGCATCCCGCATGCGACGGTGGCGTTGGTCAGCTTGTCGATGAGGATGAAGCCCCCAAGGGCACTATTGCGCGCCCGGTTGGGGCTCGATCCGGGGACGGCGTAAGGCTCGAACACGATCTCGCGGTCGGTCGCGATCTCGGCGACGCCGATCGCGTTGAGGCCCAGCGCCGGCGCCGCGAGATGCTCGAGCGAATTGACGTTGACCTCGTATTTGGGCGGCTGGACCGTCGCCGTGACCGTCTGCGTCCCGATCTTCATCCAATAGCCGCGGCCGGGCAGCAACTCGTCCTCGGCCATCCACACGAGGGTTGCTTCAAACCGGTCGGCGGCTTCGGGCGGATCGGCGGCCGCCGCGATCACGTCGCCGCGCGAGCAGTCGACCTCGTCGGCCAGGGTCACGGTGATCGACTGACCGCCGACTGCGGCTTCGAGGTCTCCGTCCATCGTCACGACGCGGGCGATCCGCGTCGTCCGCCCCGACGGAAGAATTCGAACCTCCGCGCCCGGGCTCACGACTCCGGACGCGATCTGCCCCGCAAATCCGCGAAAGTTCTGGTTGGGGCGATTGACCCACTGCACCGGCAGCCGGAACGGCTTTTCCGCGTCTGCGGCCGTATCGAGTTCGACCGTGTCGAGATGCTCGAGCAGCGTCGGCCCATCGTACCAGGGCGTTGCCTCGCTCGAGCGGATGATGTTGTCGCCATTGAGGCCTGAGACCGGGATCGGCAGCCACTGCTCAATCCCGATACTCTCGGCGAATGCGCGATAGTCGACCGCAATCGCCTCGAACGCCGCCTCGTCGTAATCGACCAGGTCCATCTTGGTCACGGCGAGAACGAAATTGCGGATGCCCACCAGCTTCGCCAGATAAGAGTGCCGGCGGGTCTGGGTCAGGACGCCCTTGCGCGCATCGACCAGCAGCACCGCGACATCGGCGGTCGACGCTCCGGTGACCATGTTGCGCGTATATTGCTCGTGCCCGGGCGTATCGGCGACGATGAACTTGCGCTTCTCGCTGGCGAAAAAGCGGTAGGCGACGTCGATGGTGATGCCCTGCTCGCGCTCGGCCGCGAGCCCGTCGACCAGAAGCGCGAAATCGATCTTCTCGCCCTGCGTGCCGTGGCGCTTGCTGTCGGATTCGAGCGCTTCGAGCTGATCGTCGAAGATCTGCTTGGTCTCGTAGAGCAGGCGCCCGATCAGCGTCGACTTGCCGTCATCGACGCTGCCGCAGGTGATGAAGCGCAGCAGCTCCTTGCGCTCCTGTTCGGCGAGCCATGCGCGGACCTCCTCGCGCGCGGCGCCGGCGCCGCTGTCGAGCCGGAGGTCCATCAGAAGTACCCCTCCTGCTTTTTCTTCTCCATGCTTGAGGCGCCGCCGTCGCGGTCGATTACCCGTCCCTGTCGCTCCGAGCTCCGCGACACCAGCATCTCGGCGACGATATCCTCGACCGTCGCCGCCGCGCTCTCGATCGCGCCCGACAGCGGATAACAACCGAGCGTGCGGAAGCGTACCGTGCGCGTCGCCGGCTGCTCGCCGTTGAGCGGGAAGCGCTCGTCGTCGACCATCAGGATTACGCCGTCGCGCTCCACCGTCGGCCGCGGCGCCGCATAATATAGCGGGACGATCTCGATCTTCTCGCGCAGGATATATTGCCACACATCGAGCTCGGTCCAGTTGGACAAGGGAAAGACGCGGATGCTCTCGCCCTTGTTCTTGCGCACATTGTACAGCGCCCACAGTTCGGGCCGCTGGCGCTTCGGGTCCCAACGATGATTGCGGTCGCGGAAGCTGAAGATGCGCTCCTTGGCGCGGCTCTTCTCCTCGTCGCGCCGGGCCCCGCCGAACGCCGCGTCGAAGCCGTGCTGGTCGAGCGCCTGCTTGAGCCCCTGCGTCTTCCACATGTCGGTGTGCAGCGGCCCGTGGTCGAACGGATTGATCCCCTGCGCCGCGGCCTCCGGGTTGGTATGGATAATCAGCCTGATTGCCGGGTCCGCCGCGACCTTGTCGCGCGCCGCGTACATGGCGCGAAATTTCCAATTGGTATCGACGTGGAGCAGCGGGAACGGCAGCGGCCCGGGGAAGAACGCCTTCTTCGCCAAATGCAGCATGACCGAGCTATCCTTGCCGATCGAATAAAGCATCACCGGTCTGTCGGCCTCCGCGACCGTCTCGCGCAGGATGTGGATGCTCTCGGCCTCGAGCCGGTCGAGATGGGTCAGTCGGGGCGCTGCATCGTCCATTGCGCTGCAGCGCTTAGCCCGCTTCCCCGGGACAAAGAAAGCGCGGGCTTGCCAACTGTTCACTACCGCCGCGGCTCTCTCCGCCTTATGAAGCGGGCCATAGTTGTCCGGAGATTGCCCGTGCCCAAATGCCTGTTTCTCGTGTGCGCCGCCGCCACCCTGCCCTTCGCTTCGGCGGCAAGCGGCCAGGCCGCCCCGTCCAAACCCATCCCCCGCGCCGACTTCCTCAAGAAGATCGACGCCGGCTTTGCTACCGTCGACGCCAATCACGACGGCGCGCTGACCAAGCCCGAGCTCGAGGCGGCGGAGCGGCGCGCACTGCAGCAGCGCCTCCAGGCGCAATTCAAGCAGATGGACACCAATCACGACAACCAGCTGAGCTTCGCCGAATTCGCCGCCGCCGCGCGAAGCAACGTGAGCGTCGACCAGATCACGCAGAAACTCGATTCCAACCATGACGGCAAGATCAGCATCGACGAGTTTCGCGCCCCGCAACTGGCGACCTTCGCCAAGCTCGACGCCAATAACGACGGCATGGTCTCGCCGGCGGAGATTCAGGCTTATGCCAAGGCGCACGGCGCGCGCTGACCGCGACCCCTGCCGCGCGCCCTAGCGCAGCGCGGGCGCTCGTCCTAAGGAGCATCCGTCCCTGGGGAGCCGCACGAAGCCGCGGCTGAGATCGATGCGCAGCATCGGGACCCATCGAACCTGATCCGGCTGACACCGGCGGAGGAAGAGGAGTTTCCAAATGGGCGACGCGCCTGCACGTACCGGACTGAAAGTCACCACGGGCCCGATCCGCGGCTCGCGCAAAATTTACGTCGGCGAGCGCCGCGTGGCGATGCGTGCCGTCGACCTCGAGCCCTCGGCGGGCGAGCCGGCGGTCACGCTCTACGACACCAGCGGCCCCTACTCCGACCCCGCGCAACGCATCGACATCATGGCCGGCCTGCCCGAACTGCGGTCGGCCTGGATCCGCGGCCGCGGGGACGTCGAGGACGTCGCCCAGCGCGAGGTCCGCCCCGAGGACAACGGCCAGCTCGGCCCCGACCGCTCGGGCGGAGTTGCCCCATTCCCCAACGTCCGCCGCCGCGTGCTGCGCGCCAAGCCCGGCCACAACGTCAGCCAGATGCACTACGCGCGGCGCGGGATCGTCACGCCCGAGATGGAATATGTCGCCATCCGCGAAAACCTCGGCAGGCAAGCCGCGCTGGATTCCCCCCGCGATGGCGAAAGCTTCGGCGCCGCCATCCCCGATTTCGTCACCCCCGAATTCGTCCGCG
>JBDTXI010000092.1:0-2761 GCA_040006255.1 Sphingomicrobium sp. | reverse complement strand
CCTCGGCCAGCGCGGTCTTTTCGACCGGGGACCACATCACCGGCTTGGCGCCGCGGTAGAGCTGGCCGCTCTCGGCGAACTTGAAGAGTTCGGAGACGATCGTCGCCTCGGCGGCCTTGGCCATCGTCAGATACGGCTTGTCCCAGTCCGCATTGACCCCGAGCCGCTTCAGCTGCTCGCGCTGAACGTCGACCCAATGCTGCGCGTACGCCCGGCATTCGGCGCGGAACTCCTTCGCCGGCACCTCGTCCTTGTTAAGCTTCTTCTTGCGGTACTGCTCCTCGACCTTCCACTCGATCGGAAGCCCGTGGCAGTCCCAGCCGGGCACGTAGGGCGCGTCCTTGCCGAGCAGGGTCTGGGTGCGCACCACCATGTCCTTGAGGGCGTGGTTCAAGGCATGGCCGATGTGGATGTCGCCGTTCGCGTAGGGCGGGCCATCGTGGAAGATGAACTTCTCCCGCCCCGCGCGCGCTTTGCGCAGCCGGCCGTAGAGGTCGCCCTCCAGCCACCGGGCCAGGATCGCCGGTTCCTTCTGCGGCAGCCCGGCCTTCATCGGAAAGTCGGTGCGCGGGAGGAAAACGGTCGAGCGCCAGTCCTGTGCAGGGGCGTCGGAGTTCGAGGGGGCGTCAGCCATTATTGCCCGGGCCTTAGCGGGCCGCTCCCCTCAAATGCAAACCCGTCTATGCAAGCAGCCGCAGCCGACGCTGCAATCCAGAATTTCACGCGAAGATGAAGAACATCGATCGCTTCGCGGCGTTCGCGGGGAGGCTAGGCGAGGGCGAGCAGTTTCCTCGCCGCCACCTCGTCCTCGCGCATTTGAGCGGCCAGCGCTCCCAAGTCCGCGAACTTCTTCTCCTCGCGGATGTAGGCGTGGAGGGCGACCTCGATCGTCCGCCCGTAGAGATCGCCGTCGAAGTTGAAGAGGTAGGGTTCGAGCAGCTCCTGCGGCGGCTCGAAGGTGGGGCGGACGCCGAGGCTGGCGACGCCCGGGTGCTCGCTGCCGTCGTCGAGCGTCACCCGCACCGCGTAGATGCCGTATTTGGGCCGCAAATAATCGCCGAGCTCCAGGTTCGCGGTCGGGTAACCGAGCTCGCGCCCGCGGGCATCGCCGCGCTGCACGACGCCGGCGATCGCGTAAGGCCGCGATAGCATCCGCGTAGCGGCCCCCGTTTCGCCGGCGACGAGAGCATCGCGGATTCGCCCCGACGACACCCGCTCGCCTTCTACCAGCACCTGCGCCACCGCCTCGGCGGCGATGCCGGAGTGCGCGCCGAGTGTCTTCAGCGTCTCGATATTGCCGGTGCGGCCCTTGCCGAAGGTGAAATCGTCGCCGGTGACCACGCCCGCCGCACCAATCCGCCCGGCGAGCAGGTTCGCGACGAACTCCTCGGCGGTGGTGGCCGCAAGGTCATGCGTGAACTCGAACACCAGCATCGCGTCCGCCCCGGCATGGGCGAACAGCGTCTCGCGCTGGTCGAGCGTGGTCAGCCGGAACGACGGCACCTCGGGCTTGAACAGGCGCACCGGGTGCGGGTCGAAGGTGGCGACGATCACCGGCCGCCGCTCGTGGAAGGCGCGCGCCACCGCCCGGCTGACCACCGCCTGGTGGCCAAGGTGGAATCCATCGAAATTGCCGAGCGCTACGACGCTTCCCTTGAGGCTGTCTGGGATACCGCCGGCGAGGGTGAGGCGCTGCATTCGCCGGGGCCTTAATGCGTCGGGAGGTGTTTGCGAAGGAGCCGGTATTCGTGCCAGGCGAGGGCGATCACGAACAGGTCGAAGACGGTCAGCCCGATCAGCGCGATCTCGTGCGTGTAGCTGTAGCGGTAGAGCTGGTAGGCGATAAACGCCCCGAACACCGCGAAGCTCGCCGGGTAGGCCCACAGCTTCTCGCGCAACAGGCCAAAGACCAGGATCGACTTCACCAGCCCGTGGGAGAGCAGATAGAAAGCGTAGAAATGCTGCTCCGAAGCGGGGAAATGGCGCGCGAGCCAGCCGTTGCGGTCGATCTCGTCGAGCCAGCGCGCAATCGCCCCGGCGCTGAACAGGTAGAGCGCGAGGCCCCCGGCGATCTCGATCAGCGCGTGCGCGCCCTTGGCGAGAACGCTGACGACGAAGATCTGGTGGATGCGCTTTTCCTGCATGGCGAACCGGCTCTTAATCGAGGTCGCGCTGGAAATGTAGGATTCGGCGCGGCATGATTTAGAAGATTGGCCGGGGACTGCAAAGCACCCGTTTCACGCCCTTGACTCACAGGAGGGTGAATCCTATTTCGCATTCATCCCGATCCACCGGCTTCCGGCGGCGCATTCGTGCGCGCGTCGGTTTTTCGTTTGGTGGACGGGGTTCTAGCGAAGAGATGGGGCATCGTGCCCCGTGGAGCTAACGAAGGGTATTGAATGGCTCGTATTGCCGGGGTCAACATCCCCACCAACAAGCGCGTCGAGATCGCGCTCACCTACATCCACGGAATCGGCCGGACCGCGGCCCAGGGCATCATCGCCAAGCTCGGGATCACCCCCGACAAGCGAGTCCAGGATCTCACCGACCAGGAAGTCCTCCACATCCGCGAAGCGATCGACAAGGACCATCAGGTCGAGGGCGATCTCAGGCGCGAGACCGCGATGAACATCAAGCGGCTGATGGACCTCGCCTGCTACCGCGGCTTGCGCCACCGCAAGGGCTTGCCCGTCCGCGGCCAGCGCACGCACACCAACGCCCGCACCCGCAAGGGCAAGGCGCGGCCGATCGCCGGCAAGAA
>JBDTXI010000091.1:0-3997 GCA_040006255.1 Sphingomicrobium sp. | reverse complement strand
CGGACGCCTATGAGCGGATCGTTCGCGGCGAGATGATCCCCGGCATCGAGGCGCGAAAGATTCCCGGATTTCGGCATATTGACCTGATGAAGTGTGAGCTGAACGACGAGATCGAATTCCAGACCTTGATGTGGTTCGACAGCCTCGACGCGATCAAGGCCTTCGTCGGCGAGGATTACAGCGTCAGCCACGTACCGCCGCAGGCGCGCGCGGTGCTCAAGCACTTCGACGAGCGCGCCGCGCATTACGAAGTGATCGACCGCCGCGAGCAATAAAGGCTAAGCGGCGCCGGTGCCCGTCACCCGCATCGCTCTCACCGATTTCCGCTCTTACGCCTCGGCGCTGATCGACCCCGGGCCGGGCTTCGTCCTGCTGTTTGGCGAGAATGGGGCGGGCAAGACCAATTTGCTCGAGGCGGTATCGTTGCTGTCGCCCGGGCGCGGACTGCGCGGAGCGCCGCTGTCGGAAATGGCGCGGCAAGGCGGCGGCGGCGGCTTCGCGGTCGCGGCGCGAGTCGGCGACGTCGATATCGGGACGGGCACGACGGCCATCGCGCCCGAAAGGCGGCAGGTGCGGATCAACGGGGCACCTGCCTCGGTGAATTCGCTCGGCGAATGGTTGTCTATCCTGTGGCTGACGCCCGCGATGGACCGGCTATTCACCGGTTCCACGGGCGACCGCCGGCGCTTTCTCGACCGGCTGGTCCTCGCGCTGGAGCCGAGCCATGCACACCACGCCGCCCGCTACGAAGCGGCGATGCGCGCCAGGAACAAGCTGCTGGTCGACGAGAGTCCCGATGCGGCGTGGCTGACCGCCCTCGAGCAAGCGATGGCCGAGCATGGCGCGGCGATCGCCGACGCCCGTGCCCGCACTGTTGCCGCGCTCGACGAGCGGCTGATCGAGCCTGCAGACGATGCATTCGCGCGAGCGTCGATCGCGCTCGAGGGCTGGAACCGGCAGGACCTCGCATCCGCTCTCGCAGGGAACCGCGCCCGCGACGCGGCGGCCGGGCGGGCGATCGAAGGCCCGCACCGGCAAGACCTCGCCGTGACCCATCGCGCCAAGCGAATGCCCGCGGCACAATCGTCCACCGGCGAGCAGAAGGCGCTTCTGCTCGGCCTCGTGCTCGCTCATGCCGAGCTGGTCGCCGAGCGTCGCGGCGAGCCGCCGATCCTGTTGCTCGACGAAGTGGCCGCGCACCTCGATCCGAAGCGCCGCGCGGCGTTGTTCGCCCGGCTCGAAGGGCATGGGCAGGTATGGATGACCGCTACCGAAGCGACCCTGTTCGAAGGTATCGGGCTGGCGAGCCGCTTCCTCGTTCAACCGGGCGAAATCGGCGCCGTTTGAGCCACCGGTGGACTTTTTAAGCTTTGCCCCTATATTGCACGGCAACACGAGGCGCTTTTTCCAAGCGGCGTGATCGGCTCAACGCTTCGGCGGTAACCGGCCCGCGCCTCGATTTTCTGCTCTCCTATTCACGCGGGGCGCTTTTTTGACCCCGCTCGCGGCTCGCGCTCGAACGCGCCTGCCGCACGCGCAATTTTGGAATTTAAAAAATGTCATTCATGTCTCTGGGGCTGTCGAAGCCCCTGCTCGATGCGCTCGCCGCGAAAGATTATTCGCAGGCCACGCCCATCCAGCTTCAAGCCATTCCGACGGTCCTCACCGGCCGCGACCTGCTCGGCATCGCCCAGACGGGCACCGGCAAGACGGCGGCGTTCATGCTGCCTTCGCTTGACCGCCTGGCGGCGGCGCGCAACGTGCCGCGCCCCGGCCAGATCCGCATGCTGGTGCTCGCTCCGACGCGTGAGCTCGCCGCGCAAATTGCCAAGAGCGCCGAGGCCTACGGGCGCTTCATGCGCCTGTCGGTCGGAGTCATCTTCGGCGGCGTGCCCAACGGCAAGAGCTTGCGCACCGTCGCGCGCGGTCTTGACGTCCTCGTCGCCACGCCCGGCCGCCTACTCGACCTCATTGACCAGCGCGCTCTTTCGCTGCGCGAGCTCGAAATCCTCGTGCTCGACGAAGCCGACCAGATGCTCGACCTCGGCTTCATCCATGCGCTCAAGCGCATTGTCGCTTTGGTCCCGGCCAAGCGCCAGACCCTGTTCTTCTCGGCCACTATGCCGAAAGCGATCAAGGAGCTGGCCGACCGCTATCTGACCAATCCGGCGGAAGTCTCGGTGACCCCAGTGGCTTCGACCGTCGACCTGGTCGAGCAGCGCCTGACCTTCGTCAACCAGGCTGAGAAGACGGCGCTTCTGACGCATTTGCTGCGCACGGAAACCGTCGAACGCGCGCTGGTCTTCAGCCGCACCAAGCATGGCGCCGACAAGATCGTCCGCCTGCTCGAGGCGGCGGGACTTCCGGCCAACGCCATCCACGGCAACAAGAGCCAGGCCCAGCGCGAGCGTGCGCTGGCCCAGTTCCGCTCGGGTGAAGCGCGCGTGCTCATCGCGACCGACATTGCCGCGCGCGGAATCGACATCCCCGGCGTCAGCCATGTGGTGAACTTCGACCTGCCCGATGTTCCCGAGCAATATGTCCACCGCATCGGGCGCACCGCGCGCGCCGGCGCAACCGGGATCGCGATTGCCTTTTGCTCGGACGAGGAGCGCACCAATTTGCGCGACATCGAACGGCTCACTCGCCAGAATCTCAGCGTAACTCCTCTGCCCGGCGGTTTTGCCGAAAAAGTCGCCGCGATCCGCGCGCTTAAGCCCGCCGAACGGCCGCGCGGGCGGCCGTCGAATGGCGGCGGACAGCGCGATCATCGGCCCAACCGCCATCCCGGGCACCGTGGCGATGGCGCCCGGCCGAGCGGCAACCGCCGCCGCGGCAATCAGCAGTGGCGCGCTCGCGGCTAAGCGTTCGGGGGTAGACCGAAGTCTCATGCGCGCACACGCACGCGCACGCGTGCGCGCGTGACTTCTTCGCCGGAATCCTTATATCTGGACCATGGCAACCGACCCCAATCCGAATGAATATGGCGCCGACAGCATCAAGGTCCTTAAGGGCCTCGACGCGGTGCGCAAGCGCCCGGGCATGTACATCGGCGATACCGACGATGGTTCGGGCCTCCACCACATGGTGTTCGAGGTTTCCGACAATGCCATCGACGAGGCGCTCGCCGGCCATTGCGACCGGATCCTGATCCAGCTCAACCCCGACGGTTCGGTCACGGTCGACGATAACGGACGCGGCATCCCGACCGGCATCCACGAGGGCGAAGGCGTGTCCGCGGCAGAGGTCATCATGACCCAGCTCCACGCCGGCGGAAAGTTCGAAAACACCTCTGAGGACAATGCCTACAAGGTTTCGGGCGGCCTCCACGGCGTCGGCGTCAGCGTCGTTAATGCGCTTTCGGAATGGCTCGAACTAACCGTCTGGCGCGACAACGAAGAGCATTTCATGCGCTTCCGCCACGGCGATGCCGAAGCGCCATTGAAGCTCGTTGGCCCTGCGCCGGAAGGGAAGAAGGGCACCCGCGTCACCTTTCTGCCCAGCCCTGAGACCTTCAAGATCACCGATTTCGATTTCGAGCATCTCGAGCACCGCTATCGCGAGCTGGCCTTTCTCAACTCCGGCGTGCGGCTGCTCCTGGCCGATGCGCGGCACGAGGAGCGGGTCGAGCATGAACTGTTTTACGAAGGCGGGATCGCGGCCTTCGTGAAATATCTCGACCGCGCCAAGACCCCGCTGTTTCCCGAACCGATCGCGATCTCGGCGGTGCGCGACGGGGTCGGCATTGATGTCGCGCTGGAATGGAACGACAGCTATTACGAGAACGTCCTGCCGTTCACCAACAACATCCCGCAACGCGACGGCGGCACCCACCTCGCCGCCTTCCGCGCGGCTTTGACGCGGACCATCAACAATTACGCCGACAAGTCGGGCATGCTGAAGCGCGAGAAGGTCACGCTGACCGGCGAGGACATGCGCGAGGGCCTGACCGCGATCGTCTCGGTCAAGCTGCCCGACCCCAAGTTCAGCTCGCAGA
>JBDTXI010000090.1:0-3323 GCA_040006255.1 Sphingomicrobium sp. | reverse complement strand
TATGAGGCGGTCCCGGATGCGGCGTTGATCTTCGGCGCCAATCGGAATGAAATGCAGGGGTGGAAAGATATTCTCAGCACAGGAAAGTTGCGCGGGCTATCCGGCGATCGGGGGCGTTTCGCGCGCGGATCCAAAGACGGCGCCGGCGCTCGATCGTCGCCGCCAGCGCAGTGTCGCTCGCGGTCGCGCTAGGCATGACGTTTTCGCTAGCGAGCTTCACTGGCATCGACCTCGCCGATGCCGCGGTGAGCCGCGCCAAAAGCCTGATGGAACTGATGGACCAGCGGTCCCCGGGTGCTCGCACCGAGGCTGAGCTATCCAAGACCAAACACGCAGGGGAAGTTCTGGCGGAACGCCAACCCGTCCTACCCAAAAACCTTGCCGAGGTGCTGTCCCCGCCCCAGCCTATGCCCGTTCCGGTGGATATCGACGCCCCGGCCCTGGCGATGGAACTGGCTTCGGCGATTCCCCCGGGGATCATCGTGCCGCCAGCCTTTCCGCCCGGCGGGGGCATCGTCACACCGCCCGGCGGGGGCATCGTCACACCGCCCGGCGGGGGCATCGTCACTCCACCGGGCGGCGGCGATACGCCACCTCCCGGTCCGCCCGACACTCCGCCCGATACTCCGCCCGGGCCCCCACCGCTTCCCGAGCCGGGCACTTGGATGACAATGCTGCTGGGGTTCGGATTGGTCGGCTGGGCGCTTCGTCGAGACAAAGCCGCGGCCATTCGCCTGGCGGCATAGCTTTCCGAACGTATCTGACCTAGGCGGCAGGCACTCTGTTGCGGCGCTGCGCCTTGCCCGAGACAATCAGGACTTCGTCCCCCGCTTTCACCACGTCGAACAGCCTGGCCGCGAATTCCGCGGGAACTCCGACACAGCCGTGGGTCGCAAATCCCCAGTGCACGTTGCTTCCGTGAATCGACACACCGTCCGCAGTGAGGCGGAGCGTGAACGGCATCGGCGCATTGTCGTAGGTGACAGAGCGATGGTCCCTGAGCTTGGCGAGGATCGGGAACTTGCCGGTCGGCGTAGGAACGCCGTCGGCGCCATACAGGATGACCGCAGTGCCGATCTCGTCGCCCGAGCGGAACACGGAGAGGATTTGCGAATCGAGGTCGACCCGGACCCAGGTCGGGCCGGCCGGCACCCCTTTGTCGTCCCAGCGGAAATCGCCGTAGGTCAAGGGCGTGCGCACATCGAGGATCGTCTTGATCGGCCGGTCGATGAGGCCCGCTGCAGAGGCCTCGCGCAGCTCGGCTAGAGTGACGACAATTCGCCCGGCAGGAGCCGCGGGTGTCTTCACTCGAGCAGCGACCGGGCCGCCCTTCGCCGGCGACCTAAGCTCTAGCGCGGTTGCGGCGGCGGCGGCCACGAACAATGGCAGCGTTGCGAGAACGAGCTTGTTCATCCGCGATGACCGTTCGTCAGCGCTTGAGGAAACCGCCGAGGACCTCGTTGATATCGCCCAACGACCTCCGCTGCACGTCGTCCGCCCAGCGATTGTCGCAGTGCGCGTTGGTGCGGAGATAGGCCGGCGGTTGCCAGCTTGCGGTTTCGCTCGGCGCGTGCGCCTTGGGGAGCTGCGCCAGATCGAACGGCTGGTTGAAGCGCAACCCGGCGTGGTCGCCGGACTTCCAGACGACCGTTGCAAAGATGGAGCCGGCTTCACCGAGATCGAGCAGAGGCTCGGCCCCGGGAACAAGTGCGGCGGAGGTTTCGAGCGTCGCGCCGCTTGTCGAGATGTTGCGCAGGCGCGCTGGGGTGCTTTGATAATCGTAGTGCAAAGTGCCCATCCGTATCAGCGGATTGCGCCGCTCGAGGCGCTGCTCCTCGCCGATCGGCGCCGCCCGCGCAGTTTGCCGTTGCGGCTCAACTGGCGCTTCGAACTTTGCGTCGGGGAAATGGCGTTCGATCATGTCTCGCACGCCCGCCTTTTCCTTGTCGGCGCAATCGAGCCTGATCGGTTCGGCGAACTCAAGGCCGATGCGGCCCTCCTTCACCCAAAGGACCGCGCACTTGATCGGGCGGTGATCGCCGAGCTCAAGCGTCATGCGGTCCCACGGCACCGGCTCGAAATCTGCGGCGACCATCGCGCCGCTCGCGCAGATGTTGCGCAATTTTGCGTCGTACTTCGATCCCGCGTGGGTCACGCGGGCGCGCTCGTCGACGATGTGGAAACGGTCCTGAACGCGGGTATCGCCGTGGCGCCTTTGGGCGCGGACCACCGGGATGCTGTGAAGCATGCCCGGCTTGGCGCCCCTTGGTTTCTTGACGCAGACGAGCGGGGATTCCTGGAGACCTGTCTCTCCGTAGATCTGTTTCCTGATATTCATTGCGCGCCTCCCTTGATCGAGCTTTGACCGGATATGCGCACAAGCGAGTGGCGACGAAACGGCGCAGCTGGCGCTGTGTCAAAACAGGGCGATTTGCGGTGCATGCCGCTGCGCCGAACGAGTGGACCTGCGCGGAACGCCCGGACGGCGCTTCGGTTATGGCCGATGAGCAGAAGGAGCCGGGACATGAAATACCGCAAACTTGGCGACAGCGATCTCGAGGTTTCCGAAATCTCCCTGGGTTCGTGGCTCACCTACGGGGTCGGAGTCGAGGCGGACAAGGCGCGCGCGTGCCTTGAGGAGGCGTTCGCCCAGGGGATCAACTTCATCGACACGGCCAACGTCTACGGCCGCGGGGCGGCGGAGACCTTCCTCGGCGGAGCGCTGCAGGGTCGGCCGCGCGACAGCTACGTCCTCGCGACAAAGGTCTATTTCCCGATGAGCGAGACCGATCGGGGCCTGACGGCGAAACAGATAGAAAAACAGCTCGATGCGTCCTTGCAGCGCCTGAAAACCGACTACGTCGATCTCTATCAATGCCATCGCTACGATGCGGCGACCCCGCTCGAGGAGACGATGGAGGCGCTGACCCGCGCTGTGCAGGGCGGCAAGACCCGCAACATCGGCTTCTCCGAATGGCCGGCCGGCCGCATCCAGGCCGCGCTCGATCTCAACAAGTCGCACGGCTCCGCCAAGTTCGTATCGAGCCAGCCGCAATACTCCATGCTGTGGCGCGAGCCCGAAGAGGAGGTCATCCCGCTATGCTCGGCGAACGGCATTTCGCAGATCGTCTGGTCGCCGCTCGGTCAGGGCGTGCTGAGCGGCAAATATGATTCCGAGAGCCCGCCGCCGCGCGACTCGCGTGCCGCGAGCGAAGAGATGGGCGGATTCATGGACCGCCTGATGCAGCCCGACGTGCTGCGCGCGGTGCAGCGGCTCAAGCCGATCGCCGAGGAAGCCGGGCTGACGCTGCCGCAGTTCGCGC
>JBDTXI010000089.1:0-27503 GCA_040006255.1 Sphingomicrobium sp. | reverse complement strand
CGTTCATGATGGGCAAGCTCAAGGTCGAGGGCGACATGTCCAACGCGATGCAGCTCCAGGGTGTGCTGGCGAAGCTCAAGGGCTGACTGTTCCCCGGCGAAGGCCGGGGCCCAGGCGGCGCCTCGCGCCGTTTTTGGTTAGGACTGGACCCCTGCCTTCGCAGGGGAACGGGAGTGAGAATGCAGAAAATCTACGCCAATGCCGAAGCCGCGCTCGAGGGGCTGCTGTTCGACGGCATGACCATCGCCGCGGGCGGGTTCGGGCTGTGCGGGATTCCGGAGCGGCTGATCGACGCGATCCAGGCGAGCGGGGTCAAGGACCTCGTCGTTGCTTCGAACAATGCCGGGATCGACAATGAGGGGCTCGGCAAGCTGCTGCGCACGCGGCAGGTGAAGAAGATGATCGCGTCGTACGTCGGCGAGAACAAGGAGTTCGAGCGGCAGTATCTCGCCGGCGAGCTCGAGGTTGAATTCTGCCCGCAGGGGACGCTCGCCGAGCGCATGCGCGCGGGTGGGGCAGGGATCCCCGGATTTTATACGAAGACCGGCGTCGGAACGGTCGTCGCTCAGGGCAAGGAACAGAAGGAATTCGACGGCGAGGAGTATATCCTCGAACGCGGCATCCGCGCCGACCTCAGCATCATCAAGGGCTGGAAGGCGGACGAGAGCGGCAACATCATGTTCCGCAAGACCGCGCGCAACTTCAACCTGCCCGCCGCGACCTGCGGCAAGATCTGCGTTGCCGAAGTCGAGGAGATCGTGGCGGTCGGCAAGATGGCCGGCAATTGCGTCCATCTGCCGTCGATCTACGTGAACCGGCTGATCCTCGGCGCGCCCTACGACAAGAAGATCGAGTTCGTGACGACCCGCGAACGGCAAGTGGCGTGATTCGGGGCAATCCCTGGCTGGTCGTTGGCGGGGTTTTCAGCCTCGTCGCCTCGCTGCTGCACTTTGCTTGCATCTTTGGCGGTCCCGATTGGTATCGTTTCTTCGGGGCCGGCGAACGCATGGCCCACATGGCAGAGTCCGGCCGGTGGACCCCAGCAGTGATCACTGCCGGGATCGCTACCTTGCTCGCAGTAGTGGCTGCATATGCGTTCTCGGGGGCGGGGCTGATCAGGCAATTGCCGTTCCTGCGCACCGGGCTCGTCGTGATTGCGGCAGTCTATATGGCGCGCGGATTGATCCTGTTGAAGCCGTCGGCGCTCGCTCGGCCTGACCTGCCCGCAACCTTTCTTTTCTGGTCCTCGCTGATCGTCCTGATCCTCGGTTTGATTTACGTGATCGGCATTTGGCAAACCTGGCCAACACTATCGCAAGGAACAACAAACTGATGCCCTGGGACCGCAATGAAATGGCGGCGCGGGCGGCGCGCGAATTGGAGGACGGCTATTACGTTAACCTCGGGATCGGCATTCCGACCCTCGTCGCCAACCACGTGCCCAAGGACATGACCGTCACGCTGCAGAGCGAGAACGGGATGCTCGGGATCGGGCCGTTTCCGTACGAGGACGAGGTCGATCCGGACCTCATCAACGCCGGCAAGCAGACGATCAGCGAGCTGCCGCAGTCGAGCTATTTCGATTCCGCGCAAAGCTTCGCCATGATCCGCGGCGGGCATATCGACCTGGCCGTGCTCGGCGGCATGGAGGTCAGCGAAAAGGGTGACCTCGCCAACTGGATGGTGCCGGGCAAGATGATCAAGGGCATGGGCGGCGCAATGGACCTCGTCGCCGGGGTCAAGAAGATCATCGTGGTGATGGAGCACACGTCCAAGGGCGGCGACCCCAAGTTCATCCCCGAGTGCACGCTTCCGCTCACCGGCAAGAACGTGGTCGACATGATCATCAGCGATCTCGCGGTGTTCCAGCGGGCGGACCACGATCAGCCGTTCAAGCTGATCGAGCTCGCGCCTGGTGTGACGCGCGAGGAAGTCCGCGAGAAGACGACGGCGCAGTACGTCGAGTAGATTGCCGTGATTGCGAGCTTAGCTTCGTCACTACGTTCCTCGCAATGACGACGGTATGAAAGCGCTCCTCTCCCACGAACCCGGCGGGCCTGACACGCTGCGGCTGACCGATCTGCCCGACCCGCTGCCCGGCCCCGGCGAGCTGCTGGTGCGGGTGCGGGCCTGCTCGATCAACTATCCCGATGTGCTGATCATCGAGGACAAATATCAGCTGAAGCCGCCGCGGCCGTTCGCTCCGGGGAGCGAGATTGCCGGTGAGGTGATCGGGATGGGGCAAGGTGTCGGTGGCTGGAAGACCAGCGACCGCCTGATCGCCGCGACGGGGTTCGGCGGGCTCGTTGAGAAGCTCGTCATCCCCGCCGAGCGCGCGATCCCGCTACCGCCCGAGCGCAGCTTCGAGGAAGGCTCCGCCCTGCTGCTGACCTATGCGACCGCGATCCATGCGCTGCTCGACCGCGGGCGGCTGGAGGCGGGCCAGACCCTGTTTGTGCTTGGCGCATCGGGCGGCGTGGGGATGGCGTCGGTCGAGATCGGCAAGGCGATCGGCGCGCGCGTGATCGCGGCGGTGTCGACAGAGGAAAAAGCCGCCGCCGCGCGGGAGACGGGGGCGGATGACATCGTGATCTACCCGCCAGGCCCGTTCGACCAGGACGGGCAAAAGGCGCTCGCCGGGCTGTTCAAGGATGCGGCGGGGGCGGCGGGGGCGGACGTGATCCTCGATCCCGTCGGCGGCGATTACAGCGAGGCCGCGCTGCGCTGCGTCGCGTGGGGCGGGCGCTTCCTCGTCGTCGGCTTCCCCGCGGGGATCGCCCGGCTGCCGCTCAACCTGACCTTGCTCAAGAGCTGCGACGTTTGCGGGGTTTTCTGGGGCGGATACGTCGCGCGCGATCCCAAGCGCAACGCGGCGCATGTCGCGCAGCTGTTCCGCTGGTGGGACGAAGGCCGGATCGCGCCGAAGATCAGCGCGACCTATCCGCTCGAAAGCGGCGGCGAGGCGATCGCCGCGCTGCGCGACCGCCAGGCGATCGGCAAGCTGGTGGTGACGCTCGACTAGCGGCGTTCGCCGCCGCCATCAAATCATCCGGCAGAAGGGCGGGGGTGCCTTTTCGCTGCAGACGTCGGGCCTGACCTGGGTCGTCTTCCAATATCTCATCAAACCGAGTTGCGCGGCCACCGCCGGGAAGCCCGGATCGTCCAGGGTTCCGCGCATTCTCCGATACCAAAAAAGCAACGGCCCGGAGTTTTCCTCGGTCGCTAACCGCGCCGCGATTTGGAAAGCCGCATGGTTCGCCCCGAGATCCGCGAGCAGCCTCGCGACATCTTCGTCCTGCTGGTCCTGCGGAAGCGCAACAAAGGCCTGGACCGCGTGTGCCTTCGCTGCGGCATTGCCCGATGCCATGGCGCGATATCCCATCAGCAAGGCCGGGGGCAGCTCCGCGGATGTTTTGGGGTCGAGCAGAGGTTTGACGTCACCGATCGCGTTTGCCGCGGAAAAGGCGATTCCTTTCGCAAAATCCGAATTTGGGGCGAGCTGGATCGCCGCGTCGAAATATTGCTTCGCCTCGTCCGGCTTGCCTGCGGCGACCAGCACATAGGCCAGGCTGAGAGGCGTGTAGACGTACAGTGCGAGCATGTCGTCGGCCTGGCGCAATTGATCGATCGCGTCGGCGGTTCGACCGACGTTTGCCAGCATCCAGCCATATTGATGATGCTCGCATCCGCAATCCAGCCGCCGGGCCGCGACGGCACGCTTCAACAGGCTTTCCCGACCGAGCCAATCGTGCCGGTCGATCAGCAGGGATTTGATCCACAAGGCCTCGCTGTTCTTGCCGTCGATGGCGAGCGCGCGATCCGCGGCTTGCCGCCCGCTCGCGCGCGCCTCTTCGGCGAGCCGGTCGTTTTCCGCACCCATCGCGACTTTCCAATATGCGCCGGCAACGCCCGCCCAACCCCAGGAGAAGTCCGGGGCGGCGGCGACCACCCGTTGCGCGGGGATCAGGGCCTTGCGTCCCTCCGACAACTGGGGATCCCAGTGTCCCTGGCAGAACTGCATGTAATCCCGGAGGACATTGTCGGGCAGCGGTTTGTCATAGGTCGACGCCCCGAACAGGCCGCAGCGAACGACATTGCCCGCGTCCACGGCAATGTGCCGCGGAATTTTCGGGGCTTCGTTTGCGTCGTAATTGAAGTTGTCGGTCCACAGGGTCGCGCCGGAACGGTCGTCCGTCAGGCGGGTAATGACGCGGATGGTGTCGCCGTCTCGCTGGATCGTGCCGCCCAGCGCGTAGGCAGGCGCCGCGCCGGGCGCCGGGGTGGCCGCCGTCGAAACACCGACCACGCCGTCGGCGTTGAACGCGGCCGCAATCTCGGCATTGACGGTATCACCAATCGTTGCCGGCAAGTCCGCGGACAGCCGTTGGAACCCGGCCAGGCGCACCGACATGCTGTGCGCCGCCGCAGCGTGCGGCCGGAGCCACCACGCCCCGACGGCCATCACCAGCAGAAGCAAGGCGGCGGCCGCAATCGCCAGCGGACGCCGCGAGGACCACGCCGTGCGGCGGACAGCAGGCGAAGCCGCCGCCGCAGGGACTGGCTCCGCGCCTGCAAGCTGCCCGATGCGGCTGACCAGCGAGTCGATCGATTTGTCCCAGCCGGCGAAGGCATCGATCCACTGGCGCGTCGAAAGCTCGTAGGCGAAGGCGTCGCTCGGCTCGACGTCTTCGATCCTGAGCGCCATGACCGGCACGCGGTAGCGGCTGGCGAGCGAGAGCTCTTTCTTGATCTCGTCACTATTGTTGGCGGCCGCGGAGAATATGAGGACAATCGCCCGGGCGCCGCGGATCGCATGGACGATCGCCTCCTGGTAATTCTCGCCCGGAGCGACGTCGCGGGTGGATATCCAGCACGGGGTGCCACGGCTCTCGATTGCCTTGCACACGGATAGCGCCCGCTTGCGGTCGGCCGTCGCATAGCTGATGAACACCGGGCGCGAGATCCGCCGATCGTGGTCGCTGACTGGTTCGGGTTCGTTCACGCCTTGGCCTCTGCGGAAGTGCCGGGAACCTACGGAAGTCCGCGGTCGATGAGAAGGTCAATCGAAGAGCGGCCTTCTCCCAGTCGGCGGCGAGGCGATCGCCGCGCTGCGCGACAGCCAGGGGATCCGCAAGCGGGTGTAACGCTCGAGTAGCTAATGACCGCTTTTCACCCACAGCGGACATTGGCTCAATGGCGCCGACGCGCGCCCCAGTCGAGATGGATCGAAGATAGCGCCTGTCCCACTACCTCAACGAAGGCAGGGTCGGGCGGACACGTCTCGAGTTGAGTATTTCCATTTCGCCGATGCCACCGAACCTGAATTGTGCAGGTCATTTCCACGGCAGCCGCCTGGTCCCCGACTTTTGGAACGGCGTAACTACCAGCAGACCGGTACGGAAGAAGAATGCTGCGGAATTTGGCGGCTTCCGTCGCGGAAACATGGAATCGTTCGATATCGCGCGTCAAAGGGCGCTTGGGTTGTCGCACAACCATGACTCGGCCATCAGGCCAAACTGTTACATCATCGTTGTGCCAAACCACGTCCCGATCAGGGCACGTACCTGTGCAAACGATGTATGGCGGTCGCCGCGAGATCGTGATCTGCTCTTCCGACGGCGCATGGTGACCCCACGACATGCCCGACCACAGAGTCAGGCACGTAAGAGTCAAGCCCGAGGACAGTCTCGCCATTCCCAAGTGTAGCGCACAAACATTTGCTTTCCACCCAAAGCCGACATTCCGCCGTCGCGCGTTGCCTCTGGCGCTTGTCGGCCCTATCTCGCCCGCGACACCGCTAAGGGACACGCATGACCCAGTTTGACGACCGCGAGCGCGCGTTCGAGTCCAAGTTCGCGCATGACGAGGAGGTTCGCTTCCGCATCATCGCCCGTCGCAACCGCCTGCTCGGCGAATGGGCGGCGCGGCAGATGGGGCTGTCGGAAGCGGAGACCGATTCCTACGCCCGCGACGTGGTCCGCTCCGATTTCGAGGAAGCGGGCGAGCACGACGTGATCCGCAAGGTCCTCGGCGATCTCACCGCGGCCGGCGTCGAAGCCGACGAGGAGACGGTGCGCGAGACGCTGCGCCACAAGGAAATCGAGGCACGCCGCCAGATCATCGAGGCGACCAACCTGTGACGAGGATTGGCCTGTAATGCCCATGCCGGCAAGCGAGATCGAGCGGCTGATCAAGGCGGCCATTCCGGACGCCGAGGTGGCGATCCGCGATCTTGCCGGCGACGGCGACCATTA
The DNA here is from genome assembly GCA_040006255.1 of Sphingomicrobium sp. Classification (GTDB taxonomy): domain Bacteria; phylum Pseudomonadota; class Alphaproteobacteria; order Sphingomonadales; family Sphingomonadaceae; genus Sphingomicrobium. The sequence continues at coordinate 21,249 of JBDTXI010000089.1, read as the reverse complement.
TGCGGCGCGCGTGGTGAGCCGGAGCTTTGCCGGAATGAACCGGATCAAGCAGCACCAGGCGGTCTATGCCGCGCTCGGGGGGCGCGTAGGGGGAGAGCTTCACGCACTGCAGCTCGAAACGGCAGTGCCGAACACGGAGACGACCATTGACTGACCATTCCCCTGATTCCCAGGCGCGCATCGACGAGCTGGTGAAGAGCAACGACATCGTCCTGTTCATGAAGGGAACGCCTTTGTTCCCCCAGTGCGGCTTCTCGAGCCGCGCGATTGCCATCCTCGACCGCCTGGAAGCGAAGTACGAAACCGTCGACGTCCTGCAGGACCCCGAAGTGCGCCAGGGCATCAAGGAATATAGCGAGTGGCCGACGGTCCCCCAGCTTTATGTGAAGGGCGAGTTCGTCGGCGGCTCCGACATCATGATGGAAATGTTCGAAAGCGGCGAGCTGCAGGAATTGGTTGGCGCGGAGGCTTGAGTATTCCTCCCTGCGAGCGCAGCTCGTGGGGAGGGGAACCAGCGAAGCTGGTGGAGGGGTAGAAGGCGGTGGCGCCAATTACCCCCTCCACCATTCCTCTGCAGGGGAATGGTTCCCCTCCCTAGCCGATGGCTGAGGAGGAACGGGAGCTGAAAAGAAGAAGGGACGGTGCAGCTGGACCAGAGTACCGCTGAACCGTCCCTTCGTGGCGTGGAACCATGTGGACGGCTTTAGTGAAGCAATGCGCGTGCCAATTGCGGAAAACGTCTAATTTCGGCCATTTCTATTCGACAGCGAAAGGAAGACCGCGGCGATTGCGTAAAATATTCCGACACAAATGCGCTTCTTTCCGGGCCATTGGCACCTTGGCGCCGATTCCGGGTTTGATGGCTCCGTGAGCCGAGAGGATCCCCAATTCGCTCTCGGCGGCGGCCCGAAGTTGTTCTGCGACCTGACGCAGAGCTGGTCGGACGTCGGTGGCGGCGTCCGGACCTATTTGCTGCACAAGCGGCGGCACATCCTTGAATCCACCCCGCACCGCCATCTGATGATCGTCCCCGGGGATCGTGACGGCGTGGTAACCGAGGATCGCGCGATCACCGTCACCATCGCCTCGCCCAAGGTTCCGGGCAGCGCCCATTATCGGCTGATGTTGCGCAATCGCGCGGTCCGCGAGGCGCTCGAACGTTTCCGGCCCGATCTCATCGAGTGCCAGGACGCGTACAATTTGCCGTGGGCGGCGATCAATTACCGCAAGCGCTGGCCCGAGACGTCGCTGGTCGCCGCCTACATGACCGATTTTCCAACCGTCTATGTGGAACGCCCGTTCGCGAAGCTTCTCGGGCGCCCGATCGCACGGAGCCTGGGCCGGATCTGCTATTCCTACTGTGGGGCGCTGTACCGGCGGTTCGACGCGGTGTTCGCGCTCAGCGACAACGGCGGCGCGGCCAAGTTGAGGACGCTCGGCATCGACGACGTCCAGATCGTCCCCCTCGGCGTCGAGTTGGGCGAATTCGGTCCCGGCCAACGCGATCCGCGGCTGCGCAGCAAGCTTGGCCTCGACGAGGGCCAGCCGCTGCTCATCTACGTTGGCCGTCTCGACGGGGAAAAGAAGCCGGACGTGGTGGTCGAGGCGTTCCGCCGGCTTCCGCGGGAGCTGGGGGCAAAGCTCGCGCTGATCGGCGAAGGGCCCCTGCGAGAAGAGATCGCTAACCTTGGCGACCCGCGCATTGTGATGCCCGGTTATGTCGAGAACCGCGCCGAGCTCGCGCGATGGCTGGCCAGCGCCGACCTCTACGTTTCTGCGATGGCCGACGAGACGTTCGGAATTTCGATCATCGAGGCCCAGGCATCCGGGCTGCCGGTCGTCGGAGTCGCCGCGGGCGCGATGATCGACCGCGTGACCGACGCGGTCGGCCGCCTCGGCCCCATGGGCGATCCGGCGAGCATGGCCGGGAACATCCTTTCCGTGCTGAGTTCGGACCGAGCGCAAATGGCGCAGCGGGCGCGGGCGCATGCTCTGCAGTTCAGCTGGGAAAGCAGCATGGCGGCGCTGTTCGGGCGCATCTATCCCGCGGCCTTCGCCAGGCGCGGCCGGCGGCCGGTTAAGGCGAGCGCCGCCGAACCGCTGGCCGCCTGATCGCCGCGTTCGGTTCAACGCCTATTCACTTGATTTTCCGAAGGGATTATTCGCTTCGGAAAAGGGGAGTCCGCGAACGATGTTGCTTTTAGCGCTGGCGCTTGCCGCGGCACCCGCGGCTGCCGCGGACACGCCGCCGCCGCCGCAGATGCAAAAGCTGCTGGAGAATTGCGACGCGCACAAGTTCGAGGCGATCATCGAGGTGAAGGTCGAAGGACAGGCGCAGCCGAAACACTCGCGAGTGAAGCTGTGCGGCACCGAAGGGCAGAGCGACGCCGACTGGGTGCGCACGTTGAAGGACGCGGTGGCGAAGACCGAGGCCAATCTGCAGATGCCCGAGGCGGTCCGCACGCAAGTCGTCACCGGCCTCAAGGCCGAGATCGCGCGCCTGACGGGCGGCGCATTGGCCTCGCTTCCGTCGCCGCGGCCGCTGGGGAAGACGTCCGCGCTTGACGGGCTTTCGGCCGTGCCTCCGCTGCCCGAGCCGAAACCCGCGGGAATGGCTGCAGCCTTGCCGCCCCCGCGCATGATTGCGCCGCGTTCGTCTGCACAGGACTATGCCGCGCTTCCGCCGATACCGACGGGACCGGCCCCGGCGACCCACGTCCTTACCGGGAGCGTGGGAGCGACGCTTCTGGCGCTGCCCAAGCCGCGCATGGAGTTCATCTGCTACACGCCGGGCGAGACGGGCGACGTGCCATGCAGCGGCTTTACCCGCGATACCTTGCTCACCATCCGCGCCGGCGAGGACGTGCCGCGGGGGACGAGCCTGCGCTTCGTGCGCGACGGGGATGCCCGCGCCGACGTCGAGCTGGCGCAGCTGCGCAAGGGCAAGACGCAGCGCATCGCGCTGCCGCCGCAGGTGTGCAGCCACGTCGTCGGCGGATCGCTCAAAATCCGCGTTGTGCGCAGCGTGCCGGCGGCCGGGCCGACGGGGCAGGAGGTCGGCGAGGACGGGCCTTACGACCTGCGCTGCTAGCCAAGGCGGTCAGGCTCATGAAACAGGCCGCAGCCGTGGACGCGCCTTACGCCAAGCTCGAGCTGCTCGCGCCGGGGATCGCCCGTGTCCTCGCGCACAATCCGTCGGCATTCACCTACACGGGGACGCAGACCTACCTGGTCGGCGAGGATGAGGTCGCGGTGATCGACCCCGGGCCCGATTTGCCCGAACATGTCCGCGCGGTCGAGGCGGCGATTGGCGGGCGGCCGGTCGTCGCCATCATGTGCACCCACACCCACCGCGACCACAGCCCGGCGGCGAAGCCGCTGGCGCAAGCCATTGGCGCTCCGATCGTCGGCTGCGCGCCGCTCGCGCTGGAGACGGTGGGCCCGCGCGCCGACGCCTCGTTCGACGGCGATTACACGGCTGACCGCGTGCTTGCGGATGGCGAGGCGATTGAGGTCGACGGGGCGGCTATCACGGCCGTGGCGACGCCGGGGCACACCTCGAACCACCTCTGCTTCGCTTTTGCCGGGGCGATGTTCACCGGGGACCATGTGATGGGCTGGTCGACCACCGTCGTCGTTCCGCCCGACGGAGACATGGCCGCGTACATGCACAGCCTGCACAAGCTGCGCGGGCGCGATGACCGCATTTATTACCCCGCGCACGGCGCGGCGGTGACCAAGCCGCAGCAATATGTCCGGTCGCTGATCGGGCATCGGATGCAGCGCGAGCGGCAGATCCTGCGGCTCGTCGCGGAGCAGCCGCGGGCGATCGCCGACATCGTCGCCAAGGCTTATCCCGGGCTCGACCCGCGGCTGGTGATCGCGGCCGGCGGATCGGTGCTGGCGCACCTCATGGACCTCGAACGGCGCGGCGTCGTTGAACAGGAGGGAGAGATATGGACCGCCGCCTGAACAAGCCGCTCGTCATCGCCATGGTCGCCGGCGCGCTGGTCCTCGGCGTGTTGCTCGGCCTAACCACCGGGATCGCCGACCGCCTCTTTGGCGGACCAAACCCGAAGACGATCGCCAGCGCCAGCCTCCAATCGATGCGCGCGCAGAACCGCCTGGTCGCCTTCGTCGCGCGCTACGTCTCGGTCGTTAGCAGCGAGCAGCAAAGGCTCGGCGGCCTTATCAGCTCGGAGCGGACGCTCGTGCTTCCGGGCGACGTGCGCTACGAGCTCGACCTCGCCAAGCTTCAACCCAACGACGTGACCTGGGACGCATCGAGCCGCACGCTCAAGGTCCGGCTGCCCGAGGTCGAGATCGCCGGGCCGGATGTCGACCTGACGGCCGTGCGGGAGTTCGGCGCGGGCGGCGTGCTGTCGGCGCTGACCAATGCCAACCAGCAGCTCGACTCGGCCAATCGGGCCAAGGCAGTGGCGGACCTGCGCCAGCAGGCGAAGGGCGCGGTGCCGATGCGCCTGGCCCATCAGGCGGCGCGCGAGGCGATCGAGCGCAGCTTCGCGATGCCGCTGCTCGCGGCGGGCTTCAAGGACGCCAAGGTGGTCGCGCGCTTCCCCACCGAGGGGACCGACGAACCTTCCTATCTCGACCTTTCAACCCCATATGAACAGGCGATCGCGGAGGCCGAGCGGAGGCACGCGGCCGAGGGGCGGAAATGACGGTTCAGACCATCAGCCTGCAAGGGCTCGACCTGCTCGCCGAGATCGCGCGGCTGAAGCGCGAGCGCAACGCGGTGATCCTCGCGCATTATTACCAGAAGCCCGAAATCCAGGACCTCGCCGATTTTGTCGGCGACAGCCTCGATCTGTCGCGCAAGGCGGCCGCGACCGATGCCGACGTGATCGCCTTTTGCGGCGTCCGCTTCATGGCCGAGACGGCGAAGATCCTGTCGCCCGAAAAGACCGTGATCCTGCCCGACATGGACGCCGGCTGCAGCCTCGAGGACAGCTGCCCGCCCGACCAGTTCAAGGCGTTCCGCGAGGCCCATCCCGACCATATCGCGCTGACCTACATCAATTGCTCGGCGGCGGTGAAGGCGCTCAGCGACATCATCGTCACCAGCTCTTCGGCCGACATCATCCTCAAACAGATCCCCAAGGACCAGAAGATCATCTTCGGTCCCGACCGCCACCTCGGCGGCTATCTCGCGCGCAAGACCGGGCGCGACATGCTGCTGTGGCCGGGCGTGTGCATCGTCCACCAGGCATTTTCGGAGACGGAGTTGCTGAAGCTCAAGGCCGAGCATCCCGGCGCTCCGGTCGCCGCGCATCCCGAATGCCCGCCGCACATCATCGAGCATGCCGACCATGTCGGCTCGACCAGGTCCATTCTCGATTTCGCGCTGAGCTCGCCGGCGCAGACGATCCTGGTGGCGACCGAGCCGCACATCATTCACCAGATGGAGAAGGCCGCGCCGGGCAAGACCTTCATCGGAGTGCCCGGCGGCGACGGCGCCTGTAACTGCAACATGTGCCCGTACATGGCGCTGAACACGCTCGAGAAGCTTTACGTCGCGCTGCGCGACCTCCAGCCGCGGATCAAGCTGTCGCCCGAGATCATGGCCCGCGCCCGCGTTCCGCTAGAACGCATGCTGGAAATGGCCGGGCGAACGGTCGGGCAGGGCGACGTGGGGACGCCGATCATCGACCATCCCGAAGAGATCGACCCGACAATCAGCGGCGACTGATTTTTTGCAGATGTAAAATTCGGAGGCTGTGGCGTCCTGAGGCGGCCACCGCTGGTCCAGATTACAGGTTATTCCCCGTAGCCTCGTTCGGAGCGGGGACTCCCTTGCTCGTCGCCGTTCCGCCGCGGACGGGGACTTCGACGGTCTTGCACGCCTTGGGGGCCGAGCCGAGGCGGGAGCCGGTGTCTTGTTCAACGTCGACGCGGTGGCAAACGACCTTCTTCACCGACTGCGGCCTGGCCGGCTGCGCGGGATTGGAGGGAGCCGTCTGGGCCGCGGCGGGAACACTCATCACGCTAAAAATCGCCAGCGCGACCAAAGACTTATGCATCAGTAACTCCTGAATTCGGTGAGTCGGCGCTTAAAGCAGGAAATCGCTCCGGAGCAAAGTGGCCCGGCCTAAACCGCGCGGTGACCACATTTGTCGACCTGTGTTTAGACCTCGTTAGCCATGGCTGCCGTAAACCGCGAGGGTCGGGCCGAACGCCCGGCTGGGTCCAATTTACGGCGGGGGTCTCGAGTTCAATGCCGGGTTATGCGGTGCGTCTGGGTAGGCTCGCAGGCTTCGTGGCCTTGGCCTCGTGGGCTGGCGCGCCCGCCCCGGCGACCTCGATTGGCGCAAGCTCGCTTCCACCCCGGATCGTCGCCGCGCACAATAATGAGCGAATGCAGATGGGCATGCCTCCGCTGACGTGGGATCCCACGCTTGCCGACGGCGCGGCGGCCTATGCGCAACAGCTCGCTGCAACCGGCGTATTCGCGCACTCGGACCGCTCGAAGCGCCGTGGCATCGGCGAGAATTTGTGGATGGGGTCGCACGGCTATTTCAGCGTCGAGGCGATGGTCGGCGGCTGGTCGGCGGAAAAGCGCTATTTCCACGCGGGCGTCTTCCCCAACAACAGCCGGACCGGGGATTGGGAGGATGTCGGCCACTACACGCAGATGATCTGGCCGACGACTCAGCGGATCGGCTGCGCCATCGCCTCCAGCCCCCGCGCCGATTATCTCGTCTGCCGCTACGCGACCGCGGGCAACATGGACGGCCGCCTGATCCCGTAATCGAACAGCCGTGGTAGCGTGATCGTTGGCTGGCCCGTAGAACCGTCTCAGGCTCCCATTGAGCGCGCGTGCAGCGTGTCTCCGATCGGCAACAGCTCACCGTTCCCGCCTTGCGCGGGAGAAACATCCTGGCGGCACGCTCGTTGAGCAGGCGAAACAGAGAGAGAACTGGCTATGCGATTGATTACGAAATTTACTACCGCCGCGGCACTCGCGATCAGCACTGCGACCGCGATTTCGATCCCGGCTCCGGCTGACGCGCGCAAGCGCCATCATTATTACAACCGCACGCAATATAGCTACCGATATTGCCGCCGCTCCGCGGGCACTACCGGCCTCGTCGCCGGCGGGGTCGCCGGTGCGCTGGTCGGGCGCAGCGTGCTCGGTCACGGGCTTCTCGGGACAGCGGGCGGTGCCGTTGGCGGCGCGATCGCCGGCCGCGCGATCGACCGCTCGGTGACCTCGCGTCGGCGCTGCCGCTACTATCGCTGAGCATTAAGGCGGGCGGTGGATGCCCGCTTACGCCCAGCATCGGCGAACGATGCGGCCGCGGGAGCGCGTCTATGCGCTCGCCGCGGTCGCTGTCGTTCAACTGGTTCTCGGTTTCATCCTCATCAACGGCCTTCGCGTTGAGTTCGCTCGCTCGGCGGTCGCGGTGGGGCGGCTGATCGAAATCGTGCTGCCCAGGGTTCCTCCGCCGCCCCCGCCGCCAGTCACGGCCGCGGCCAAGGCGAAGCATCGCACGTCGGCAGCTCCCAAGGCGGCGCCAAAGCCGCTCGGCGGTTCGCCCGGGCCGCAGCCGGCGCACGCTCCGCCGTCGATCATCCCCGTGGTTGCAATTCGCCCCACCGCGGCGCCATCAGGAGGCGGCACCGGCACTGGTCCGGCGCTCGGCAGCGGCGCCGGCGGCGGGGCAGGCGGCGAGGGCTATGGCGAGGGCGACGGCGGCACAGACCAGGAGCTAATCGCCGGAGACATCCGGCCGTCCGACTATCCGCAGCATCTCGCCAATGCCGGACACCGGCGGGTCAGCGTCAGCTTCACCGTCACGGTGGGCGGCCGCGCGGTAGGGTGCCGAGTGGCCCGCTCCAGCGGGATCGCGGAGATGGATGCTTTGACGTGCCGCCTGATCGAGCAAAGATTCCGCTTCCGCCCGAGCACCGACCGCTACGGCCGCCCTATCGCGGAGGAAGCCGATCTGGACCAAGACTGGATCCCACCGCGGGAGCGCTAGCGGAACGTGTGACCTCGCCCTCGATGGTCGCGCCCGCGGCGTGATGCTTGTCGAGGTGGCGCTTGATGATCTTGAGGTTGCGCGAGTTTGAGCGAAATAGCAGGGTGGGAACAGCGCCAATGACCGGCACTACCGAAAAAAGTCCGAGCAGCCAGTTAGCGCCGACGTTTCCGGTCATCCGCGTCATTTGCCACTTGGACATTCCGAGATTCTTGGCTTCCCATACGATGTAGCCGCCGAGCGCCGCCGCGGCGATATCGCCGACGATCGGCACGAGATCGAGGATGACGTCGAGCCCGACCGTTTGTTTCGTGCCGGGAATGACGAACAGCCGCTCGAGCAGTCGCTCCATCGCCTCGACGCGCTCCCGCACCGATTGCGGGTCGGTGCCCAAGGGCACGCGCAACTTGCTGTCACTGGCAATCGCCATAAGGCTCAGTCTCCGGCGCCGGGTCTGCGCTCCAGATCGGTTAGCGTGTGAACGGCGTAGCGGTTCCCGGCAAAGCCCTGGATGCGCGCGGAGATGAGCGACCAGCGTATCGGAGCGGCAAGGGGCAGGAATAATTGACCGTCGTCGATCTTGCCGGCGGCCTGGGCCAGCAAGGCGTAGCGTTGCGCGGGCACTTTCGAGAGCCGCGCGGCGTCCATCAGGGCGTCGGCCGCGGGGTCGCATACCGCCGTCGCTTCGCACCGGAACTGGCGCACGAACCACGCCGGCGATGAGGACGGCGCAACCGCGTCGAGCAGGCGGAAATCCGCGGCGGCGCGGTTCGCCGCCCGCTCGACGGTGAAGCCGAGCGCGCCCCAATCGCGGCTGAGCTCCTGCAGCAAGAGGTCGGCGCGAGCGCCGTCCGGAAGAGCGACGCGAATGGACGGCTTCTGGGTCTTGCCGAACAGGCGATTGGCCTCTGCGGCGAGTGCAGCGCGGCGCGTGTCGAGCGGGGCTGCGAGCCAAGCCGGAGCCGGCGACGGCGCAATCCCGTCGAGTCCAGGTTCGAACAGCGTCGCGCGCGCGGCGAGGCCGGGAACGCCGAGCGCGGCGATGACAGCGTCGCGATTGATCGCCTGGCTCAGCAACCGCCGCACATCGGGTTTGTCGAGAGCGCCGCCGGCGCGCGCCGGGACCAGTCCGAACAGTCCCGAAGCCGGATCGAAGCGGAGGCTTCCGCGCGGCAATTTGGACCGCTGCGGAAAAGGCAAATCAAAGAACGTGCCGCCGAGCACGAGATCGCTCTTGCCGGCGGCGAATTCCCCGATCGCATCGGGCGCGGCGGCCCCGCCGAGCACGACCTCCTGCTTTTGCGCGGCCTCTTCATCGCCCTCGACCACCTCGCGCGTGAGCCGCAGCGCGCCTGTCGCCTGGGCATCGCGCGTCACGCTGAACGGCCCCGTCCCCTCGCCGTTGCGAAGAACCGCCATCTCCGGCTGAGCGAGGATGGCGAGGAGGTTGGGGCGGGGGGCCGCTAGCTGGATCTCGATTACGCGGTCCGTCATGGCAACGATGTCGTCGACCGCCCCCAGCGAGTCCTTCAGCGCGTCCTTGCTGCGGGGGCCGAGCGACCGCTTGAGCAGCCGCGCCACCTGCTGCGCCGTCACCGGCCGCCCGTCGGGCCATTTCGCCGCGGCCAGCCGGAAGATGTAGCTCATCCCGTCGTCGCTGACGTTCCACCGCTCGGCGAGTCCGCCGACGACGTTCCCCACAGCGTCGAACCTGACCAGTCCCTGCGCGACATTGGCGAGGAGGATGGCGTCGGGCGCGGCAAGTGGTCCGACCGCCGGATCGCGCAACTGGGGCGCGCCGCCGATGACCACGACCTTGACCGCGCCCTCAGGCTGTTGCCGGCACGACCCGAGCGTGACCGCGAAGGCCGCAAGCAACAGATGTGCCGGAAAGCGCCGCATGCCACGCGGTTTAGCCGCAATGACCCATTCAGCAAGCGTCTGGTTATATGGCCTTAGCTGTTTTAGTCATGTAAGGCAGTTGGCGACTTCAAGAACAGGTGCCAGAGTCCAGATTGATGGCCGCTAGGGATGGAATCTGGAGCCGCGGCGGCCTGCCGGTCGAGGAATTGCCCGACCCGTTTGCGCCCGAGGCTCCGAACCCGACGGGGACAATCCCGGACTCGGGGACAATCCGGCCCGACGAGCAACCGCGACGAAAGCGCCGCCGCTGGCCGCTCTATCTGTATTCCCTCGCGGGGCTGATCTTCATCACCCTGCTCTGGCTCGTCATCACCGCGCCCTTGTCGCGCGCGCTGGAGCCGTTGCCCAACCCCGCGTTGCTGATGCTGAGCGCGGACGGCCAGCCGATCGCACGGCGCGGAGCGATCAAGGAAGCGCCGGTGGACGTGACGACGCTCAATCCGCTGACGCCGGCCGCCTTCGTCTCGATCGAAGACCGTCGCTTCTATCGCCACTGGGGCGTGGACCCGCGCGGGATCGGGCGCGCGCTGCGTGCGAACCTGCGCGGCGGCGGAGTTCGCGAAGGCGGCAGTACGATCACCCAGCAGCTGGCCAAGACCAGCTTCCTGTCGGGCAACCGCACGATCAAGCGCAAGGCGCAGGAGGTGATCATCGCCTTCTGGCTGGAGGCGTGGCTGACCAAGCAGGAGATCCTCTCGCGCTATATGTCGAGCGTCTATTTCGGCGACGGCGTTTACGGGCTGCGCGCCGCCGCGCACCATTATTTCAACCGCGACCCCGACAAGCTCAATCTCGCCCAGTCGGCGATGCTCGCGGGCCTGGTCCAGGCGCCCTCGCGGCTCGCACCGACGCAGCATCTCGCCGCGGCGCAGAAGCGCAGCCAGCTGGTGCTCCGCGCAATGGCCGATACCGGCGCAATCAGCACTGCCCGGGCACGCTCCACGGCGCTCGCGCGGCCGGTCCCGCAATCCGCCAGATATCCGACCGGCACCTATTTCGCCGACTGGGTGGCGCCGTTCGCTCAGAAAGCTTTCGACGCGGATTTCGGGGAAGTGAAGGTCCCGACGACGCTCGACAGCAGGTTCCAGCGCGTTGCCGTGCGGGCGGTTGGCCGAGCGGCGATCGGCGATGCCCAGACCGCTCTCGTCGCGATGCGGCCCGACGGACGGGTGGTCGCGATGATCGGCGGCAAGAATTACGCGCATTCGCCGTTCAACCGCGTCACCCAGGCTCGCCGCCAACCGGGCTCGGCATTCAAATTGTTCGTCTATCTCGCCGCGCTTCGCGCCGGATGGACGCCGGACAGCATCATCGAGGACAAGCCGATCACGATCGGCGGCTGGACTCCGGTCAACAGCGACGGCGTGTATCGCGGACGGATTACGCTGCGCGAGGCCTTCGCGCGGTCGAGCAACGCCGCGACCGTGCGCCTGTCCGAAACGATCGGCCGCAACAATGTTATCCGCGCCGCGCGCGACCTTGGCATCACGACTCCGTTGCCGGACAAGCCGAGCCTCGCGCTCGGTTCGGCGGGCGTTAGCCTGCTCGAGCTGACCTCGGCTTACGCAGCCGTAGCCAGCGGCCGCTATCCGGTTGCCATCCGGGGCCTTCCCGACGCGCGGCAGGCGGAAGGTATCTCGCAATTCTTCAGGGGCGGCGGTGGGGCGCTCGACCGGCGGCGGGATCAGGCGCCGATGCTCGATCTCCTCTACGCAGCCACGAACAACGGGACCGGCCGCCGCGCGGCGCTCGCCATTCCGACGTTCGGCAAGACCGGAACGACGCAGGAAAACCGCGACGCCTTGTTCATCGGCTTTGCCGGCGACCTCGTCGTCGGGGTGTGGGTCGGTCGCGACGACAACAAGTCGCTAGGGAAGGTCAGTGGCGGAACGGTGCCGGCGGAGATCTGGCGCAACTTCATGATTTCCGCGCTGGCGATCGACGGCCGGCGCGGGCCCGACCTCCCCATCGAGTTCCGCATCCCGCAACGCCCGCAGGATTCGGACCAGCAGCGCGATCTCAAGAGCCCGCTGCCGCCCGAGTGGAGCAACGCAAGCAAGCCGCTGCGGGAGGTGCGCGACGCGCTCGACAGGCTGTTCGGCGGCTGACCCGAAACGGGACGTCATTACGCCGAAGTAATGCAAATTAACCGCCGAATTTAAACCTTCCTCAACTACGACTGGGCCATCTTTGGAACGGACCTCCGCGACGAGCGCAGGTGGGGACCGTTGCGTCGACAGCAGATTATTGGAGACCAGAGATGGCCAGTATCGTTAGATTACTGAAGAACGTTAAGGGCGCGACGGCGATCGAATATGGGTTGATCGCTGCTCTCATCGCCGTTGCGGCGATCGGTGCCATGCAAGGCATCGGCAGCAAGCTGAATACGACATTCAACAACGTGTCGAATTCGCTGAACTAAGAATTTGCGTTTCGGAGAGTGAATCGGCGGCGTCGGAAGGCGCCGCCGATTTCGTTCGTTGCGGGCGTAAAAAAGGGCGCGGAAACATCCGCGCCCTTTTTCTATGCCTTCGGGTTTCCGACCTAGCGCATGCGCGGGGTTTCAAGAGCCCAGAACACGTGCGTGAGCGTCTTCAAACCTGGTCCGTCAATCCGCTCGAACGTGTCGGCACGGCCCTTTTTATCGAAGTGCGTTGCCCGACCCCACTCCTTGGGCGTATCGCCGGGTCGCCGAAGGCGCCCGCCGCGTTCGATCGGAACGCCACCGTCGTCGTCGAATCGAGGTGGCTGTAGATCGTGCTCAGCTCACTATAGTCATGCGCATTCGGAGCGACGTTCGACGGTCCGTAATTGAACCCGCCCACGACCCCGCCGGACGGCGCGTTCGTATAGTCCATGCAGGTGCCGAGATTGTAATTGTCGAACGTCTCGTCCTGGTGGTCGAGGCCGTAGGTGTGGCCGACTTCCTGGCAGCTCACGAGGTTGCGCCATGCCGGCGTGTTGTACTGCGCCGAATTAAAGTAGGTGTCGTTGAGCTTCACGGTACCCTGCGTGTGCTTCGCCGCCGACGCTTCTCCTCTTCGTGGCGGGAGTCAAGATTCTGGCGCGGCGGACTTTTCGCCTCGCCGGCGGAAAGTGCTGAACCCGGCGCCTTTACCAAGCTCATTTGGAACCCGTTATGACTGCTGCGGTTAAGTCACTGTCCGAATGACTTTCGCAGAACCCCAGGCGGCCGGTTGCCGATCGACGCGCGCGATGCCATCGCCCGCGCCGATGACATGGGCGATCGCGCTTTTGCTGATCGCACTGGCGTCGCCCGTGACGGCGGCGCAGGGGCTCGTCCCGCTATTCGATTCGGTCGGGCTCAACATCGGCCTCAATTGCCGCTGGCAGCAGTCGTGCATTGCCGGGCAGCAGCGGGCGATGAAGCGCGCTCTTGGGTATGTGAAAAAGCAGCAGCCGCCAAACTGGCGCGTGCATTTGTGCAACCGCAACGCGAGCCGCGGCCGCAACCGCGTCGACTGGGTCGGATTCGACAATTGCATCCGCAACGCGGCTCTGCGCAGTCCGCCGCGACCGTTCAAAAAGCGGCGAATCTCCTGAGCAATCGGAGGTCGCGTCGATTCCCCATTGCGATTCCGCGTTGGAATGCGCATTTTGTTAGCGCTACCGATTATCCCAAGGAATTGAGAATGAACCGAATCAGCACCACTATTGCTTCGGCCCTGGCCCTTTCATTCGCAGCCGCCGGCGCGGCCGGTGCCCAAGGCGTTCCGTCGGGTCCGTCGTCGGTGCCGGGGAGCGGCGACTCGGCGAAGATTTCGAACGGCAACCGCGAGAATAATGCGGAGTATAACCGTTTGGTCGGCGCCAGCGACGCCAAAGCGCAAGCCGCCAACGGCGACAAAGTGAAAACGCGGCCCGTCGCCGTCCCCGCGACCGCCGCCGATATCAAGGCCGGCGCCGCACTTCGCGACGTCAAGGGCGTGCCCGTCGGAACGATCGATTCGGTCACCGATCAGCAGGTCGTCGTCCAAACCGGCCAGACCAAGATTGGTGTTCCGCTGGTCGCGTTCGGCAAGGACGACAAGGGCCTGCTGCTGAGCATTACCGCGCAGCAGTTCAACGACGCGGTGGCCAAGGCGCACGCGCAGTCGCATGCCGCTCCCCAGGCGCAGCCGTGACACCCGGCCGCCGCCCAGCCGGGATCGGCGGGGCCGGTTAGCCCGCATTGAAGCTGAGCCGGCGCCAGCTGCTGCTGTCGGGCGGCGCGGGGGCTCTTGCCGGAAGCGGCGCGGCGTCGGCGCGGAGCGTTGACGGATCGGTTCAGCCGACCTGGGAATCGCTCGCCGCGCATAGTCGCGTGCCCGAGTGGTTCCGCGACGCGAAGTTCGGCATCTGGGCGCATTGGGGGCCGCAATGCCAGCCCGAATGGGGCGACTGGTACGCGCGGCTGCTCTACCTGACCGGTCGGCCCGAGTGGATGAAAGGTGAGACCGCCTACGAGCACCACCTGAAGCACTATGGTCACCCGAGCCGCACCGGCTTCCTCGACGTCATCGGCCAGTGGAAGGCGCAGAACTGGCGCCCCGAAGAGCTGATCGCCCGCTACGTCAAAGCCGGCGCGCGCTATTTTTTCGCGATGGCTTGTCACCACGACAATTTCGACAATTTCGCCAGCAAGCACCATGCGTGGAATTCCACGCGCGTCGGGCCGAAGAAGGACATCCTCGGCGGCTGGGAGCCGGTCGTCCGACAGGCTGGCCTGAAGTTCGGAATTTCGAACCACTCGAGCCATGCGTGGCACTGGTACCAGCCGGCCTACGGCTACGATCCGGAAGGCCCGATGCGCGGCCGTCGCTACGACGCTTACTGGCTGCGGAAAAAGCATGGCGCCGGCAAGTTCTGGGAAGGCCTCGACCCGCAGGAGCTCTACACCGGTCCTTATTACGTTGCGCCGGGCGGGATCGCGACCGACGCGGCGATGACCGCGTGGCACGACCAGCGCGACGGCCAGTGGCTGGAGGCCGCGCCGCCGTTCAACCCCGCGTTCGTGCGCAACTGGCTACTGCGCCAGAATCAGATCGTCGACGATTACCGGCCCGACCTGATGTACTTCGACGATACCGGGCTTCCGCTTGGCCAGACGGGACTGGAGGCCGCGGCGCATTATTACAATCGCGCGATTGAACGGCGCGGCAACGTCGATGTCGTGCTGTTCGGAAAGCAGCTTAACGGTATCCAGCGGCGGGCGATCGTCGAGGACGTGGAGCGGGGGGTGCTCGATGAAATCCGCCCCGATCCGTGGCAGACGGACACGTGTATCGGCGGCTGGCATTATTCGCGGAGCATCTATCGCGACAACGCCTACAAGACGCCCAAGCTGGTCGTTCAAATGCTGAGCGACATCGTCTCGAAGAACGGCAACTTGCTGCTCAACATTCCGGTCCGGGGCGACGGCACGATCGACGAGAAGGAAGAGGCGATCGTCGATCAGATCGCCTCCTGGACGCAGCGCAACGGCGAAGCGATCTTCGCCACCCGCCCGTGGCGGAAATTCGGCGAGGGCCCGACCAAGCCGCCGCCACCGGGAATGTTCTCCGAAGACAAGTTGAAGCCCTTCACTGCCGAAGACGTCCGTTTCACCAAGAAGGGCGACGCGCTTTACGCCATCATTCTCGACTGGCCGCGGGGGCAAACCACCGTGCGCTCGCTCGGGACCCGCGCGCTGCCGGATGCGCAGGTCGAGCGCGTCGATCTGCTCGGCGCCGGCGAGCTGCAATTCCGCCGCGATGCCGAGGCTCTGCGGCTGACGCTTCCGGCTGCGCCGAAGGGTGCATTCGTCCCCGCGCTGAGGATCCGCGGTCGGGGTCTAGCCTGAGGTGACAGAGGAGGGGCCTGTGAAACTGACGCGCCGACAAGTGCTTGCCGCCGCTCCCGCGGCCGCCGCGGTTTCGGTCGGAAGCAGAGCGGGGGCAAAGCGAGCACGGCCGCACCAGGAACGGCTCGCCCCGACACCGCCGATGGGCTGGAATAGCTGGAATAGTTTCGCGACGACGATCAACGAGGCCCAAGCGCTGGAAACGGCGCGGATCATGGCCGCCAAGCTGCTTCCGTTCGGCTACAACATCCTCACCATCGACATCCAATGGTACGAGCCGGGCGCGAGAAGTTACACCTACAGCAGCAACCCCGAGCCGACGCTCGACGGCTACGGTCGGCTGCTTCCCGCGCCTAACCGTTTCCCGTCGCGCGGCGGCGGTGCCGCCCGCGCCCGGCTCGCGGCGCACGGCCTCGGTCTCAGGTTCGGCATCCACTTGATGCGCGGAATTCCGCGGCTTGCGGTGCAGCGAAACCTGCCAGTCCTGGGCACGCGTTTCCGAGCGCGGGACATCGCCGACACGGGCAGCGTCTGTCCGTGGAACCCCGACATGTACGGGGTCGATATGCGGCGGCCCGGGGCGCAGGCTTATTACGACAGCGTCTTCCGGCTCTACGCTTCGTGGGGCGTCGATTTCGTCAAGATGGACGACATGAGCCGGCCGTACGACGCGCACGCACCCGAAATCGAAGCGGCGCACAATGCGATCGCCGCGTCCGGGCGGCCGATCGTCCTCAGCCTATCGCCGGGAGAAACGCCGGTGCCGCGCGCGGACCATGTGCGCCGCTTTGCGCAGATGTGGCGGATCAGCGACGACTTCTGGGACGAATGGCCGCTGCTCGAGGCGCAATTCACGCGCCTGGAAAATTGGAACCCGCACCGGAGAGGCGGCGGCTGGCCCGACGCCGACATGCTTCCGCTCGGCCGGCTCGCGCTGGGCACCCGCGAGACCAAGTTCACGCCGGACGAGCAACGGACGGTGATGACCTTGTGGTCGATCGCGCGGTCGCCGCTGATCATGGGCGGCGACTTGCGCCATCTCGACGCGGCGACGCTCGCGCTGCTCACCAACCGCGACGTCCTCGCGGTCAACCAGGCGAGCACCGACAATCAGCCGCACTTCGTCGCGGATGGAATGCGGGTGTGGACCGCGCGTCCCGAGGGGAGCGGCGACCGCTACCTCGCCCTGTTCAACACGACCGACAAGGCGCGCGAGGTCGGCGTCGACCTGCGTTGGCTCGGGATTCGCTCCCCGGTCCGGGTGCGCGATCTGTGGGCCGGGTCAGACCTCGGGATCACGCGCGGACGCGTTGCGCAGCGCATCGGACCGCATGGAGCGGAATTGTACAGGATCGCCAGCTCGGCGTGAGACGAGTTTCGAATCCGGACTATTTCATCCGCACCGATTGCGCCTGCCCGTCATAGACCAGGGTCGCGTCAGCCCGGGCGTCGAAATCGAGCGCTCGCGGTGCTCCGGGGTGGATGAAACGGACGCGGATCGTGCGCTTGCCGGCCATGCCCGGGTAGCTGCCCTCGCGCGCGGCGATGGTCAGCGTCTTCGCCCGCTCGTTCCAGCTCAGCGGAATGCGCGAATATTTGCCGTGGAGGTACTGGCGGCTGAGCCCGTCGTCTTCGTACAGCGCGAAGCTGCCGTCGGCGCCGGAGTAGACGTTCAAGGTCAGCGGCGCGCGCGTGTCGTTGCCGGTGAACTGGATCGCCGGCCCGGTCGGCACGATCGATCCCGCGCGGACGAACAGGGGCATGCGCTCGTAGGGCGCGGCGGCGGCGATCGTCCGTCCGCCGCGAAGGCTGCGGCCGCTGTAGAAATCATACCAGGTAGCGCCAGCCGGCAGATAGACCTTGCGGCTGCGCGCCTTGTATTCGGTCACGGGCGCGGCGAGCAGCGCCGGGCCGAACAGATATTCGTCGTCCACGCCCCAGCTGCGCTTGTCGGCGGCGAAATCCATCACCAGTCCGCGCATGATCGTGCCGTCCTTGAAGTAGGTGTCGGCGCCGAGCGTGTAGATGTAGGGCATCAGCCGGTAGCGGAGCCTGTCGTAATATTCCATCGACCGGTACGTCGGCGAGCCTTGCGGCGAGAGCGCATAGATTTCGCGGAACGGATATTCGCCGTGGCTGCGGAACAAGGGCGAAAAGGCGCCGAACTGGAACCAGCGCGTGTTGAGCTCGCGCCATTCGTCGAGGTCCGCGCCCTTGGGTTCGATGTAGCGGTCCTCGTGCGCGAAGCCGCCGATGTCGTGGCTCCAGCTGGGCACGCCCGACATTGAGAAATTGATTCCGGCCGAAACCTGGTCGCGCAGATTTTCCCAGCGCGAAGGCACGTCGCCCGACCAGATCGCGGCGCTGTCGCGCTGGATTCCGCCAAAGGCGGAGCGCGTCAGGATGAACGGACGGACGTCCGGTTTGTCGGCCACCTGGTTGCGGTAGACGCCATCGACGTGGACCAGCGGGAATGTGTTGAAGAAGGCCGCCCCCGGGCCGGCCGCGGTCGGGCCCATGCGGTACGCGGTTTCCGCGCGCGAGATGTTGGAGTGAAAGTCTGGCTCGTCTGAATCGAGCCACCACGCATCCCAACCCTGGTTTTCAAGATTGCGCACCTGGCTCCAGAACAGGTCGCGAGCCTGAGGACTATACGGGTCGTAGAAGGCGTTGAGGTAGCCTGGGCCGACCCAGTCGAGATACATCGCTTTATTGTAATCCGCGTCCTTCGGCTCGTCCGGGCGCGGCGTGTCCATCCGCCGGTAGATGCCGCCGATCGCGTCCATCGCCTGGTAGTTCGGGATGCCCTTGTAATATTTCGCCCAGACCGAGATCATCGCGTGGGCGTTATTGGCGTGGAACTGGTCGACCATCCCCTTGGCGTCCGGGTAACGCTGGGTGTCGACGCACTGGCAGCCCCACTGGTCCTGCGGCCAGTAGAACCAGTCCTGCACGATGTTGTCGAGCGGCAGGCCGCGCTTGCGATATTCGAGGACGACGCCAAGCAAATCCTTTTGCGTCGCGAAATTGCCCTTGGGCGTGATCGGCTGCCGGCTCTGCCAGAAACCGTAGGCCCATTTGGGCAGGATCGGCGCCTTGCCGGTGAGCCAACGGTAGCCGCCGATCACCTCGTCCATGTTGCGCCCGCCGACGAAGTAGTAATCGAGGCCGTGGCCGAGCTCGGACGACAGCGTCAGCGAATGGCGGTCGGCTTCGGGCCGCGGGTCGTTGTGCAGCAGCGCGATGTAGCCTGAGTTCGGCTCCCACTCGATGCGCACGTCGTGCGGCTGGCCGGCGGCGAGTTCGAGATCGAAATTATGGTACCAGGCGTTCCAGTTCTGGCGCCATTTATCGAGCACCAGGCGCCCATCGACAAACAGCTTCACGTAGCTCGACGAATAGAGCCGGAAGCGGTGGAGCCCAGCGGCGGCCGGCGTGATCGTGCCGGTCCAGGTGACGCGCAGCCCGGGAACCGTGCCTTGCTGGTCCGGGGTTCGCGTGCCGGCCGGCCAGTCTTTCAGATTCTCGAGATACTGGAGGTTGACGGTTGGCTCCTGCCGCGCCGCGATGGTTTTGCCGTTGACGCTGTAGGTCGCGGTCCAGCCCTTGCCGCCACTGACCGAAAGCCCGTCGCCGGGGCTGCCCGCGATCGGGTAGGAGGCGGGATTGCCGAAGCGCGTGATCGAATTATTGTCCCACAAAACGCCGTAGTTGCGCGTCGAGACGACGAACGGGATCGCGACGTCCATGTTGTGCTGGGCGAGCTCGACGTCCTCGCCGTTGTAATTCATCTGCCGGTTCTGGTGCTGGCCGAGGCCGTAGAAGCCTTCGTCGGCCCCGCGGTTGAATTGCTGGCGAACTGAGAGGAAAGGCACGCCTTCCGCGCTCGCCGGAGCGAACGCGGCCGGTCCGCTTTCGGCCAGGACCACGCGCCCGGATTCGTCGCGGAACGTGACCTTGCCCGTCGAGAGATCGACGTCGGCGGAGACTTTGGCGGTCTTAAGCGTGACCGTCCCGGGTGCCTCGACCACCGCAAAGCCGCCCCTCATCGGCTGGGCCGTAATCATCAGGCTTGGCGGAAGATTGAGATCGCGCGTCGGGGTTGCGCTGACGCGGATGATCTCGTCGCCATAGACCTGCAGCCGCACCGCGCCTTCGGGCCCCTGCGCCGGAGTGACGACGATGCCGCTGTCGGTGCGCTGATAAGTTTGCGCAAGCGCGGTCGTGCTCGCGCCGGCAAGCGCCAGCGCCATCCATCCAAGTCTCATCGATAGGTCCCCATCCGAACCTTGAGCAGGGTCGGCGCTGTCAGGTTGAGTCCGTAGTCGGTCTGGTCGCCGTTCCAGCGACGCGACATCACCCAGCGGCCGTTTTCGAACGTGCCTTCCTCAACGTCGAGGAATTGCGAATTGGCGCCATTCACCGGCGCGAACCTGACGCGGATATCGGATCCCGCAACGAGGAACTCGTCGGGGCCGAGCTGGATGAGTGCGGCACCGCCCACCGGCTGTTCCTTTTTCGGATTGGGCGGGACGTCAATCCAGGTCCATTCGCGCTCGCCGAATTCCCACATGCCGTAGAGCGCGGTGACCTTCCAGCGCCCGAGCACGCCGCTCTGGTCGGCGCCATCGTTGGGCTTTGCGAAGCCGAGCGTCGGATGCTCGAAAGCGAGCCGCGCCCAGTCGCGGGCGATCGGCGCGAGCAGCGCGTATTTGGAAGCGAAGGCGGTGAGTGTTTGGGAGTCGAGCTGGCGCGCGCCGAGCGGGAAGTTGGAATAGCCGGTGGCGTCCATCCCGAACGGCGAAAAGCCGATGCTGCCCTTGCCAAGCGCAAGCCACAGGAACCGCGCATAGGCCGCGTCATTGCCGTTTTCGGGGTTGAACAGCGCGTTGTCGGCACGCGCATAATGGTCGAGGTAGGCGGCGTAGGATTTCTCGTCACGGTTGTAGATGTCGGGCGCTTCGATCGCGATGTGCGGCGCGGCGACCTTCCAGATGTCGACCACGTTCCAATTGGGCCCGCCGCTCGCGCCGTTGACCCCGTCCTCGGCCTTGAGCGGGTCGCTGAGCGCGGCATTGGCGTACATCGGCAGGTTGAGCTCGGCCTGCCCCGCGGCCGCGATCTCGTCGACGTAACGGGCGATGTACCAGGCGTTGAACGCCTGGTCCGCGCCCCCGCCGAACGCTTGCGTCCACGTGCCGAACTTGCCGACGCGGCGGGCGAGTTCGGCGGGGATCGCTTGCGCGAACAGTCGCTGCGCGACGGGCGAGAAATCGCGCGGGGAGCCATAGCTGCCTGTCTCGTTCTCTACCTGCATCATGATGATTGTATGCTGCGGATCGATTTCGCGGATGTGGCGCATCAGAGCGACGAACGCGCGCTTGTCGGCTTCGAGGCTCGAGCGCGAATGGGGCGACAAGGTGTAGTGCGTCTTGCCGTCTTTCTTGAGCGACCGCGGAAAGCGCCTTGTGTCGGATTTCA
>JBDTXI010000088.1:0-21316 GCA_040006255.1 Sphingomicrobium sp. | reverse complement strand
CTGTCACGCCGGAGGTCGCGGGTTCAAGTCCCGTCACTCGCGCCACTTTTCACATCATGCCCGGGTGGGTTAGATCGTCCGCTTGAAATGGCGCACGATGAATCCGCTTATTCCGCTCTGGGGCTTGAGCCGGGCGCCGACACCACCGCTATCGAGCGCGCCTACAAAAGGCTGATCAAGCAACACCACCCCGACCGCCCAGGCGGCGACTCGGACCGCGCGGCGGAAATCAATTGGGCCTATAGCGAGCTGCGCAGCCCGCCGATGCCGTGCGATACGCTCGTCCTTGTTGACGACGATCCGCTCGAGGAAAGGGGCGGGGGATGGATTCGCGCCGCGCTCGTCCTGCTTCTCGCCCTTGCTGCGCTGCTGGCGATCACCGGCCCCGGCGCGGCCTACATGCGCCAGCTCGCACAGCCGCTGGTGCCGACACTTGCCAACGGTCAAGCCGCGCCCACCGCCATTTCCCGCGACACGATGGACCAGCCACTGCACGTCGCCGCGGTAGCGGGAGCGGTGGGCGAGGCGGTGAGCATGCTCGGCAAGCACGACGCTTTGGCACTGCTGAGCGCCAGCCGCGATTGTCATCGCGCATTGAGATCCGACCCCAGCGTCACCCAGCTCGACCGCTGCTCGGCGTTCGACGACGCCATCGTGCAGCTCCAGAATCGCGATCCGATGTGGGATCAGGGGCCATTCAGCCAGATCGCGGTCACGAGCCGCCAATGGAGCGCGGCATCAGCGCTGTCGAACGACTATCTGGCGATCGACAGCCGCCTCGACCGGATCCGCGTCCAGGTTGAGCTAGCTCTCGCGCCAGTGGAACCGCCGCGGCTCGCGCCGGAGCCTAGCCTTACGCCGATGCTTAACTCGGCCGATACTGCGGGGGACAATGCCGATGCGGTTGACGGCAACACTGGCGTCGCAGAGCCGGCGGCGAAACCTCCGCCCCTATGACCGTCCCTCTGACAGGGACGACGAGAATTAGTGCTGCGCGGACGCCCCGGCGGCGCCCGCCGGGACCCCTTCCGCGGGCTTGCCCAGCGGCTTCTCGTCGACGGCCACGGTTTCGCTCGACAGCGACCATTTGAGATTGTCCGAGGTCGTGAACTTGCGCGCATAGTCCTCCCGGCCCACCTCGTCGGACGCCTTGCGCGCGGCGAGGTTGAAACGCACAGCCACGCGCTTGTCACCGCGCATCGACGGGGTGAGCTTGAGCGCTTCCGCCCCCGGAATGTCCTTGATGGCCGCGGCGACGCCGCCCTGAGCGAGGATGGCCGAAGTATGGACCACGGCCAAGGCAGCGTTGCGTAGGGCCATGGCGTTGGGCTCACGCCCCGCATAGGTCTCGGTGAACGCACCCGGCTGACCCCAGCCGCCGCTCCAGCGGTAGAAGATGTGCGCCCCGACGATGGCGTTCTTGGCCAACGTGGAGGCCCAGTAGGGCACCACATAATTTGCGTGATAATGGGTAGCGTAACCGACCGGCGCATAAACCGAGCCGGCGAGCGCGGCCTCGGCGATCCGGATCGCGCGCTGCCATCCCTCGGCGTCGGCCCGGTGATAGAGCGAGCCGTCGCAGGTGAAGGTGAATTGACAGCCGGTGGCGCGCGTCGAGCCCTGGTAGACGACGCCGCACACGCTGGCGGGGAAGGCGGGGTGGTGGACGCGGTTCAGGACCACCTGCGCGACGGCGCGCTGGCCGTCGTCGTCCTGGCTTCCGGCTTCATAATAGACGGCGCTGGCGAGGCACTCGACCGCCTGCTTGCGCGCGCCCGCGTCGCCCTTGAAGGCGAATGGGGCGGCGGCGGGGTTAGGGCCCCGCGCGACCGGGATCTTGTCGTTGACCTGAACCGCCTGCTCTGGGGCGAGTTGACGGATGAGCAGCGGCGGCGGAGCGGGCGGGGCGACGACTGGCGATGGCCCGGCGGCTGAGTGAGCGAGGCCGGCGGCGAGGGCCGCGGCGCCGATCGCGCCGAGCAGGCCAACGCCGACGGCCTCGCGCGGGTAGACGCGCCACAGCTTCTCCGCGCGCACCCGCAGCTGCGCCGCGGTGCGGCTGAGCCCGTGCCACGGGCGGGAAAGGGTCAATACCTGCGTCATTCGGTTAGTGATATATTCGTCTAATACAGTGAATTCAACTCAATCACGAGGAGTTCTGAACTGCCCGCTCTCGCTCCAGCGGATCAATGGTTTCAATGGGATGATCCAGACCGTTCCCATAATGAGATAATATGGCGCCTGAACAAGAACAGGCCATTGCCCGACGAACGGGGCAAGGCTTGCGACGAACGTGGCCCACAAGAGGATCAGCAACGCGATCAGCGCGATTCCGGCGAGCTTTCGCGCGGAAGGAGCGGGGGGCTGCGGCATGGCGGCGGCATAGCTGGAGGCGGGGCGAAAGTCTGCAAGGTAGGCTGAGCGCTCACCCCGAAAGCCTGACGCAACCTCTATCAATTCCTGTCGTTACAGCCTCCCAACATGAGCAACGATGAAAAAAGCTGGGCGGTGCGCGTTGGCGACCGCTTGTCCGCGGTGGTGTCGGACGTCTTCGCGCATCCATACATGCAGATCGGGGTCGTGCTTGTCTGCGCCGGCTGGTTCCTCATCGGATTGCAAGCGGACCTGCTGACGGCAGCTCTATCAATTCTCGCCATCACGCTCACGCAGATGGTGCTTAATCGCCAGAACGAGCGCGAAGCGGAAGATCGCCGCCGCGATATCGCGATGCACGCCAAGCTCGATGAGCTGCTGATCGCAATGGCCGGAGCGCGCGACGAGATGGCGGGTATAGAAGACCTCGACGAAGAGGAAATCGTCAAGCTGAAGGATGACGCGATCGCCGAGATCAATGCGGCGGGCGACGCCGCGGGCGACGCAGAGGAAAGATCGGCCGGCAAGAAGGCGGTCGAAACCGTAGTCAAAAAGGTCACGCGAAGCGCAAAGTCAAAGATGAAATCGCCGCGCAAGACGGGGACCGCCGCTGCGCGCAGCGGTAGGCGGACCGTGGGCGGCCGCGGGCGAGGCTAGGTACCGCGATCGAGAAGCGAATGCTTCGACCAACGTTCTAGGGCGCCGCTCAGCGGCCACAGCGCCACCATCCCCAGCATTCCTGCCAACCCGTCGGTGATGTAATGCCATCCCAGCTGAACCGAACCGATCCAGATGAGGGCCGCGTAGACAACAGCGAACGGCGCGGCCCGGGCCGCCAGCGCGCGCGCGGCCAGGATCATCCACACGCAGATCGCGACGTGCATCGAGGGCATCGCGGAAATGCCGGCGACAATTCCGGGACGGGAGGATGCCAGGGAGGCCCACATCCGGTCGGATTCAGTGAGCACCACCCACGCGCCGCGGCCGTGCAAGGTCTCGCGCAAGGGGGCGAAAGCGTTCCCGCCGAAAAGGCGATCGTAGAAAATCGGTCCCGCCGAGGAGAAGATGAGCGCCGCGACAACACCGAGCACGAACCAGGCGAGGAAGTAGGCAATTAACAGCCTCGACTTCACCGTAGATGGAGGTTGCAGCATGACCAGGAAAAGGATCAGCGTCTGCGTCGGCAGCCATAGCCCGTACAGCCTGTCGATTGGCATCGTTCCCCAGCCGAGAATGCGGTCGAAGAGCAGCCACGGATCCGCCGTAAAAACCGCCCTTTCGGCGCGGGAGAGCGGGGCGTCGAGCCAGAACGGCACCAGCCTCGGAATCGCGTATTTAAGAGGAAGAAAGAGACTGGCGCCGATGCCGGTCATCAATGCACCGGCGATGGTGCTCGCCCACTTCGGACGTAATGCTCGCGGGTCCAGCAGCAGCCGGATCAGCGAAGCGCCCGCGAGCCCGGCGAAGGCGAAGGCGAGATAGCTGAACAAATAAGGCGCCGGCGCTGCGCCAATCGACCAGGTCGCTGCCCACCAGCACGCCTCCACGGCCGTAACGGCAAGCATGACGGCAAGCCATGGTCCGTCACCGCCCCATGGCGAGCGGGTGATGCCCTGCGGCGCGGCAAAGGGCGTTTTAAATTTCACTTGCGGGGGTTCGGCGGGCGTCAGCCGCTCGCCGCGAAGGCGCCGCCGTTGCTCGCCCGACCCATCTGATCGAACTCGTCTGGCCAAGTCTTGCGGCGGCTGAGCCGCGGGGTGATAAACAGGAGCGGAAGCTTGAGAAAAAGCAGCTCGCCGTGGATGAACGCATCGATCGCGCGCTCCCACCAGCTGGGCTGCCTCCGTCCGTTCGTCCGCAGCCAGTCCTCGTACGGCGCCCAATGGCTGGGCTCGTCGCGCTCGATGATGCGGAAGATCTTCATCAAGCCCCGGTCCGCAGCGACCAGGGGATGACGAAGCAGGATCTCCACTTGACGATAGCCGCGCTGCTCGGTCAGCGAGATCACTCGGCACATGCGTTCGAAGAGGTCGTCGCGGCCGATGATGCTCAGCGGATCGAGATCGTCGATGCCGGCGCCGAACATGACCCCGACGAAGCGGTCGATATGGCCGCACGTGCGATCGACCGCGATGGGCATCACTCCGCGTCGTTCGAACCAGCGGCGAAACATCAGATAATGTTTGCGCTCATCGGCCCGGTGGCTTTGGATGCGCGCGATCAGCGCGTGATCGTCCGGCCAGCGCTGGCGAACGGCATCGAGCACGCGGTCGATCGCCGTATATCCGCGATGCTCATTGTAGATGTAGATGGAGCCAAGCAGGTCGAGATAACGACGACGATACCAATTACCCATGCATCCTCGCTGCCGTCTTTCCATGCTTGCTATGACAACCCGACGGTGAGTCGCGGCGCATGCTTCGTTTAACCGTTGCGGCCAAATGCGGTTCCGGCAAGAGCGGATTATGCGCGAGGTCCCGAGGGTGATCGAGGAGTTGTGCTTTGACTGGCTCCAGTCCGGCGGCCCCCCAGTCAGTTCGCCCAACCGCAAGGCTTTGGAACGACTCTGATCGCGAAGGCGGTCGCGCTGCGAAGGGGAGCAAGGCTGAACTTGACTTCAAGCCCGTTGGTGTGGCGTGGCAGCTCCGCGCGCCGGTCGAGGGCGTTCGCTCTTAGGCGCACGACGCTTCGGCGGCGACCGTTTCGGGTATACGCCGAAGAGAGGTATCCTCGCGACGCGGGTCGCGCCGTGCCGCAGCTCTTGGGCCCCTGCCCGGGGGAGCTCGGAAGGAGGTCTTATGCAATTCCTGGTGGCCGGAATTTTCAAGGCCGATGTCGAGGATCAAGTGCTGGCGCTGCACAACGATTTTAACGAGCATCTCGCGCAGCCTTACCGAACGATTGCGTTGGCGGGCGTGCTGCGCGGCAAGGACGGCAAGCGAAGAGGCTATGTCGCGCTCATCGAAGCGGAGAGTTTCGCCGAAGCCGAAGCGTGGCTCGACCAGAGCCCGTTCTACGCCAACGACCTTTACGAGCGCGTCGAGGTCGCGAAATTCGATGCCGAAGTCGGGTACGTTGAGTAAGCTTCAGCAATCGGTTCCATTGCGGACCAAAGCTTAAAACCTCTCACACTTGTGCCCCCCAAGCGGGGGCGGTGCACCCCTCGACGACATCCCGGACCTCCATACCGCGCGAATTGCGAACGCGGGTCATGCTTCCGGCACGGATGAGTGACGAATCCGGCTGGAGCGACGTGTGCATCCTCAACGTCTCGTCGCGCGGGCTGCAGATCAGATCGATCCGCGGCGCAGCGCCAGGCAGCACCGTCGAATTGCGGCACGGCGATCATGTGATCGTCGCTCGAGTGGTCTGGCACAACGGCACCCGCGCCGGCCTTCGCGCCGAGGACCGAGTGCCAGTCGAGACCATCGTCATAATGGCTCGCGCTGCCGAGGTGCAGCCGCAAGCCGCCGCGCTCCCCGTGGCAGACCGCCGCAAGCGACCGCGGACGCATGAAGAACATCGGCTGCGATCCCGCGCGCTCGAGTTTGCCAGCGTAGGGTTGATCGCGATCGTCCTTGCCGCGACGGTCTTTTCAATGGTCGAGCAAGCGTTTGCGCCGCCCCTGGCGATGGTTCGGACCGCGCTCGGAGGCTGATCGCAACCGCTCCCTCGCCGCCGCCGCGCGTCCACGCTATGCGGCGCTCATGAACCCGCTTTACGTTGCCATGAAGACCAGCGTGTTCGAGCGGATGTCGCTGCTCGCGGCGAAGCATGGCGCGGTGAACCTCGGCCAGGGCTTTCCCGATTTTGGCTGGCCCGAGCAGATTCTCGACGCGGCGGCGCGGGCGTTGAAGGAAGGCTCGAACCAATATGCGCCTTCGCGCGGATTGCCCGCTCTGTGCGAGGCCGTCGCCGCGCATTATCACCGGCAGGGGCTTTCGGTAACCGCCGAGCATGTGTGCGTGACGAGCGGCGCGACCGAAGCGCTCGGTGCGGCGATCCTCGCGACGGTCGAGCCGGGGGATGAGGTGATCATCTTCACGCCCGCCTACGACAGCTATGCGCCGATGATCCGGCGCGGCGGAGGCAGGCCGGTCGAAGTCGCGCTCAAGCCGCCCGGCTGGCGCATCGAACGCGATGCGCTGCAAGCAGCCGTGACCCCGAAAACCAGCGCCATCCTGTTCAACAATCCGCACAATCCCGCGGGCCGGCTGTTCGACGCCAACGAATTGGAGGCGGTCGCTTCGGTGGCGCGTGAACGGGACTTGACCGTCATCAGCGACGAAGTGTGGGAACAGGTTGTGCTCGACCGCCAGCGGTTCACGTCGCTAGCCGCGCTTCCCGGAATGGCCGAGCGGACGATCAAGATCGGCTCCGCCGGTAAGATCTTCTCGCTGACCGGGTGGAAGGTCGGATGGATGATCGCTGCCCCGGAGCTAGCGGCGACTGTTTCCCGCGCCCATCAGTTCCTGACCTTTTCCACCGCGCCCAATCTGCAATCGGCCGTCGCCTACGGCCTCGATGAAGGGGACGGCTGGATCGAGCCGATGCAGCGGCGGTTCGCTCGCGCGCGCGACCGTATGACGGCGGGCTTGCGCGCCGCCGGGTATGAAGTGCTCGACGCAGCCTCGACCTACTTCTTGTGCGTCGACCTGCGCGCGTCGGGCGTCGCTGCTGACGGCGAGCGCTTCGCCTCAGTCGCGGTGGAAAAGGCCGGCGTCGCCGTCGTGCCATTGTCGGCGTTCGCCGAGCGAGACCCTCCGCGCCATCTGGTCCGCCTGTGCTTCGGCAAGAAAGACGAGACAATCGAAGCCGGGGTCGCGGCGATGGCCAAAGCGAAGGAGATGCTCGGATGAGCCCGGCCGACGAAACCGCGGCTGTCCTCGGTCAGTTCGGGGTGGACGCGAGCGCAGGCGACCTGATCTCTTTCTCGCCAATCGATGGGCAGCCGATCGGCAGGGTGGCGATCGGCGATCCTGGCGCGGCCGGCACTCGCGCCGCAGAGGGGTTCCTCAAGTGGCGCACTGTTCCGGCGCCGCGCCGCGGCAATCTGGTGCGCTTGCTCGGTGACGAACTGCGCGCGTCGAAAGATGCTCTGGCGAGCCTGGTGACGCTCGAAGCGGGCAAGATCCGCGCCGAAAGCCTCGGCGAGGTCCAGGAAATGATCGATATCTGCGATTTCGCCGTCGGTCTTTCACGTCAGCTTTACGGCCTGACCATCGCCAGCGAGCGCCCCAGCCACCGGATGATGGAGCAATGGCATCCGCTCGGGCCGGTGCTGGTGATTAGCGCGTTCAACTTCCCGGTCGCGGTGTGGGCGTGGAACGCCGCGCTGGCGCTGGTCTGCGGCGATCCGGTGATCTGGAAGCCGAGCGAGAAGACGCCGCTGTGCGCCGCGGCCGTCATGGCGCTCGTTCGCCGCGCGGTGGAGCGATTTGGCGACGCGCCCGACGGACTTGTCGAGGTCGTGCAGGGCAGGCGCGATGTCGGCGAGGCCCTGGTCGACGATCCGCGCATCGCCTTGGTGTCCGCTACCGGATCGACGGCGATGGGCCGCGCCGTGGGCCCGCGGGTCGCACAACGCTTCGGTCGCGCGTTGCTCGAGCTCGGCGGCAACAATGCGACGATCGTCTGCCCCTCGGCCGATCTGGAGCTCGCCGTCCGCGCGATCCTCTTCTCGGCCGCCGGGACCGCGGGCCAGCGCTGCACGACGCTTCGCCGGCTGATTGTCCATGAGAGCATCGCCGATGGGCTGGTCGCGCGGCTGAGGCAGCTCTTCGCCGCCGCCCGCGTGGGCGATCCACGCGAAGCGGGCACCCTAATCGGACCGCTGATCGACGAGACGGCGTTCCGCGGTATGAAGCGTGTGCTTGGCGACGAGCTCGAACGGGTCGAGGCGGTTCCGGGCGGATTCTACGTGCGTCCGGCAATCGTCGAGGTGGATCGGCAGGAAGGCGTGGTGCTCCAGGAAACGTTCGCGCCGATCCTCTTCGTCATGCGCTACGGGGAGCTCGACGAGGCGATCGCGCTTCAGAATGCGGTGCCGCAGGGCCTTTCGTCATCGATATTCACGACGGACCTGCGCGAGGCCGAGCGGTTTCTATCCGCTGCCGGATCGGACAGCGGGATCGCCAACGTCAACATTGGCCCGTCCGGGGCGGAGATTGGTGGCGCGTTCGGAGGCGAGAAGGAGACGGGCGGAGGGCGCGAAAGCGGTTCCGATGCCTGGCGCGCGTACATGCGGCGCCAGACCAACACCATCAATTATGGATCGGACCTGCCCCTAGCTCAGGGAATTCGCTTCGACGTCTCGCCATAAAGCGAGCTCTTCCTTGGCGAGCATCGCCGGCCAACGCGGCCGGAAGTCGGCGAGCCAGCCTTTGAGCGCTTGCGGCTCCATCGGCGGGGAGATCAGATAGCCCTGGACGAAGTCGCAGCCGAGGTCGTGGACGTGGCGAAGTTGTTCGAGCGTTTCGACGCCTTCGGCGGTCGCGATCAGGCCGAGGCCGTGGGCGAGATCCGTAATCGTCCGGATGATCAGCCGGCAATCGCTCGAACGGTCGGCATCGGCGATGAATGCCTGGTCGATCTTGACCTCGGTGAACGGCAAATGCCGCAATTGCATCAGTGACGAATAGCCGGTGCCGAAATCGTCGATAGCAAGACCAATACCCTTGATGCGGAAGCGGGTCAGCGTGTCCATCAGCTTGACCAGCGGTTGGGTCGCGCCCTCGGTGAGCTCGAGCACAAGGCGATCGCACGGGACCTCCAGCGCGCGGCACATCCGCTCCACCAGGTCGGGGAAATCGAGGTGCTGCAGGCTCAGCGCCGAGATGTTGAACGCGATATTGGTGTCGATGCCTTCCTCGCGCCAATCGAGCCACTGGCGCAGGATATTGCGCAGGCCCCAATGCGTGAGGTCGTCGATCAGCCCGTGTTCCTCGGCCAGCGGGATGAAGCGCGAAGGCTCGACCGGGCCAAGCTCCGGATCCTCCCAGCGCACGAGGGCTTCGACCCGCGTCAGATTGCCGTCGCGCAATGAGATCTTTGGCTGATAGACCATGTTCAGCCGTTGCTCTTCGAGGGCCTGGCGCAATCCCGCGACCAGCCGCGCGTTGCCGTTGCAGCTCATGAATCGAGCGTCGCCCGGAGTTGATTGAGCACGGCCTCGAGGTCCTGCAGCCGCACCGGCTTTTCCACCGGTCCGGCCATGGTAAGACCGAGCGCTTCGCCGAGCCTGAAGGCGGACTCGAGAACCCGGCGGTCGAATCCGCTGACGATGAGCACCGGGGAATCGTAATTCTGCTTCGCGAGGAAGCGGAGCAGCTCAACCCCGTCCATTCCCGGCATGCCGAGATCGAGCGCGACCATATTGGGCTGCACAGTGACGAATTGCTCGCGGAATTCAGCGTCGTTGGAGGTAACGACCGGCTCGAATCCGCAGCCGCGCGCGGCATCCGCAAGGAAAGCGGCAAGCGCCGGCTCGTCGTCGATCAGCAGCAGTCGCGGCTGAGCCAATTGGCGTTCCTTCCTCCGCGGCCCGGCGTGCGCATCAAGCGCGCGCAAGGTCAAGCCGATGAAACGCCTTTTTAACCGCACTGTCCATAAAGTCCCAGGTTGACGAGATTTTCGCGCGGAGTCGTGACCAATGTTCGCATCGCTCATCAGGAGAAAATCAGGCCCGTCGCTCGACGGCAGCAGCGACGCTGCGTTCGAATCGACGACGGTCTCCCTGTCGACCGTGGTTCCGCGGCCGTCCGAACGCCGCTCCGACGATCGCATGTCGGCGATGCTGCGGCTGGCGAAGCTGACCGACGATTCCTCGGGCGAGGAGCAGCTGGTCAAGGTCAAAAATCTGTCCGCTGGCGGACTGATGGCGATTGTCGGCAAGGTTCCGCAGATCGGCCAGCACGTCGCCATCGAGCTTTCGTCGGAGAAAATCCCGGCGTCGGTCGTATGGATCCGGGACGACGTCGTCGGCCTCAAATTCGACCAAAATGTCGACCTCGGTGAGCTTCTGGCCGGCCGCAAACAGCGTCACGGCTTTCGTCCGCGCCCGCCGCGCCTCCACATTCCGTGCAAGGCGTCGGTTCGCGTCGGCAAGCTCTATTATAGCGTCGACGTGCACGATATTTCGCTCGGTGGGATGAAGGTCGCGCCGATCGAGGAATATTGCGTCGGCAAAAAGGTCATCGTGGTGGTCGAGAGCCTTCGTCCGATCCGCGGCGAAGTGCGCTGGTATTCGGACCGCCGCGCCGGAATCGTGTTCGACAAGCCGCTCGACTTCGACGAGCTCGCCGAATGGGTCGGCAAAAGGCTCGAACTCGCCAGTTTGAAGGCAAGCTATAAGCAGGATTGAGCGGCGGCATTTGCCGTTCGCCTGGGCGACACCTATCTCTGAACTCCTGTCGAAGGAGCAATGAGATGGCCGAAGAAGTCGCAATTTTGGCAGGCGGATGTTTCTGGTGCACCGAAGCCGTGTTCCTCGACGTTGTCGGCGTCAAATCGGTCGAGAGCGGTTACACTGGCGGCGAGGTCGCCAATCCCACCTACAAGCAGGTCTGCGGCGGCGACACCGGGCATGCCGAGGCGATCCGGATCACTTTCGACAATGCGCAGCTGAGTTTCGACGACTTGCTCGATATCTTCTTCGCGACCCACGACCCTACGCAGCTCAACCGGCAGGGCAATGACGTCGGGACGCAATACCGGTCCGCCATTTTCCCCCAGAACGAGGAGCAGGAGCGCAAGGCGGTCGAGGCCATCGCCAGGGCCAACCAGCAGCTTGGCGGTCGCGTGGTGACCACGGTCGAGCCGATGCGCGACTGGTGGCCGGCCGAGGCCGATCACCAGGATTATTGGGCGGGAGAGGGCCAGCGCAACCCCTATTGCATGTCCGTCATCCCCCCGAAGCTGCAGAAATTGCGCAAGAGCTTCCGGGATCGGGTAAAAAGCGCCGGGGCCACCGCCTAGGCGGCAGCGCGCCTCAGGCGGTCGTTGATTGCGCGGCCGAGGCCTTCGTCCGGGATCGGCGCAATGGCGATCCGCGGATTTGGCGACGCATCGGCGGTGTGGAGCAAATCGAACAGGCGTGCCGCGGCTTCGGTCAGGTCGCCTGCGGGGCTGAGGCTGGAATCGCCGGCCGCGCGGCCGAAGCCGATCCAATATTCGTCCGCTTCCGCCGCGGTTGCCTGCAGGCGGAGCGGCTTGGACGGGGCGTAATGGCTGGGGAGCTGTCCCGGCGCTTCAATATCGGTGGCGGGGGCTTCGATGCGGGGGCCGGTGGCGAGTTCGGCCGCGATGGCGATCGGCCCCGGCCGGAGAAGCCGCAGCGGGCCGCCGGTCGCGGCGACGATGGTCGATTCGAGACCGCGTTGGGTTGGTCCAGCGTCGACGATCAGGGGAATGCGGCCGTCCAGGCTCCGCAACACATGCACGGCGCGAGTCGGGCTGATCGTGCCGCTGGCATTGGCGGAAGGCGCGGCAAGCGGTCGATCTGTCGCGCGGAGCAACGCCTGCATCGCCGGGTGCGCCGGAACGCGCAGCCCGATCGTCGGCAGTCCCGCGGTGACTATTGAGCCGATGCTGGCGCCCTCGCGTAACGGGACGACGAGCGTCAGCGGGCCGGGCCAATGCTCCTCAGCCAGGTCGCTGGCCTCGGCGCTGAACAGGCCGATGCGCTCCGCTGCAGGGAAATCGGGCACGTGCACGATCAACGGGTTGAAGCTCGGCCTGCCCTTTGCCTCGTAGATGCGGGCAACGGCGGCCGCATCAGTGGCGTCGGCGGCGAGGCCGTAGACGGTCTCCGTCGCGATCGCGACCGGCTCGCCGGCGAGAATCAGCCGGGCCGCTTCGGCAATGCTTTCGTCGGTGAAGGGGAGGACCCGCGTCTCCATGCGACGCGGCTACCGGATTCCGGCGTGCGCAGGAATACTAGGCGCGTTCGCGTTCGAGCAGCGAGGCGGGGTCGATCCCGAGCCGGTTCATCCGCGCGCGGATTTCGGGCCATTCCTGTTTGAGGAAGCGAGACCGTTCGGATTCGCTCAATCTCGCGCGCGCGCCGGCAGCGACGAACATGCCGACGCCGCGCTTGACCACGATCAGGCCTTCGTCTTGGAAACCCTGGTAAGCCTTCGCCACCGTCAGCGGATTGGCCTGCTCTTCGGCGGCGAGCGCGCGCACCGAGGGGAGCGGGTCGCCGTCGTTAAACTTGCCGGCGAGGATCGCATCGGCAATCGTTTCGCGCAGCCGGACATAAACCGGCTTTTCGTGCGGGGTGCGAAGCGTCATGCTGTCATAATACAGCGACTCGCGTGAAATTCAATCGAAAAATCAAGGCGTCGGCGGTTGCCAAGGCCGCCCGATGTCGCCGAGCGGGGGACGCGGACGGTCGTCCAGCTCGCGGCCCGGATGACCGATGAAGACGAAGCCGGCAATGCGCTCGCCGGGTGCACAGAATGCGGCGTTGATGGTCGGCGAGTAGGCGCGCCAGCCGGTGAGCCATCCGGCGACGAAACCCAGTGCGTGGGCGGCGATGAGGAGGTTCATGCCAAGGCTGCCGCAGGACAGGATTTGCTCCCACGCTGGAACCTTGTGGTTTTCAATGGGGGCCGAGATCAGCACCACGAGGCTGCCTGCCGAGCGCGCGAATTCGTCTTCCTTTTCGTGATGGGCCTCCCCTGCGTCGGGATCCTCTTCGGCCATTGCACGGCGAAGCAGCTCCGCCAGCACCTCGCGCTGCTCGTCACTGACGATGACCAGTCGCCACGGCGTCAGCTTGCCATGATCGGGCACGCGCACCGCGAGGGTGAGGATTCGATCGAGCTCTTCCGCGCTCGGCGCGGGACCGACGAACTCGCGCGGCTTGCCCGAGCGGCGGGTCTCGAGAAGCGAGACGATGGATGACCGATCGTTGAGCATCGAGAGGGGGCGCATAGCGACCCCTGTGAGGCGCAACAATCCGGCTTCACAAGCGAATTTTGGCCGTTACGGTGCCGCGTCGCTCTGGGGAGAGAACATGGTCGACACACCGGCAATCGAAGAACCAGGCGCGCCCGACATCAGTCACGTCAATCCGGCGAGGCGAGGGGAATGGTTTGGCCATCCGCGTCAGCTGGCGCGGCTGTTCACGACCGAGGCGATGGAGCGTTTCGGCTACTACGGCATGCGCGCGCTGCTGACGCTCTACCTGGCGCAGCATTTCCTCTTTTCCGATACGACGACGACCGGACTTTATGGCGGATTCACCGCGCTGGTCTATCTCACCCCGCTGATCGGCGGGCTGCTCGCAGATCGCATTCTCGGCGCCAAGAGGTCGGTCAAGTTCGGCGCGATCCTGATGAGCCTCGGATATCTGATCCTTTGCTTTGGCGGCGCGCCGGCCAAGCCGTTCGCGACGATCGACGGGCAACGGTACGAGGTCGCGCTGGAAGGTCGAGGCGAGGCCGCCAAGCAGTATGTCGTCGACCATGGCCAACGATTGTTGATCAAGGGCAACGATGACAAATCCGTATCGTTGCTGAATTCCGACGGATCCGAGGCGCGCAAGATTGCGGACGGCGGGTTCAAGCCGGACGGCGAGCGCAACCCGCTGTCGGTTTTCCTCCTGCTGATGGGGCTGGGGCTGGTCGTGATCGGCAACGGATTCTTCAAACCCAATATCTCGACCATCGTCGGGTCGCTGTATGCCGAAGGCGATCGTCGCCGCGATGCCGGATTTACGATCTTCTACATGGGGATCAATCTCGGCTCTCTGTTCTCGCAGATCCTGTGCCCACTGCTGGCGGTGGGCATGGGTAGCTGGGGCGGCCTTGGCTGGTGGGCGGGATTCGCGCTTGCCGCGGCCGGGATGTCGGTGTCGTGGTTGCTGTTCCAGTTCGATGGCGGCAAGCTTGACGGTTACGGCGATCGTCCGGCGGACGCGCCGACCAACCGCGACGTGCTGGTCTATGGTGGCGCGGTGCTCGCGTTGCCGGTGGTGTACTTCCTGTTCAGCAACCTCATGAGCTACGTAAAGCCCGAGGCCGGATCGGGTATCGTCGGCTATTTCATGACTCTTCCGATCATGGGCAAGTTGATGTTCGGAACGTTCCTGGTGTCCGTCCCGGCGATCCTGATCTGGTCCTATGTCAATGGCGCACGCGATAAGGATGGAAGCCGCCGCGAATTCCAGATGATGGTCGCGGCGATGGTGCTGATCACATTCAATACCGTCTTCTGGACCTTGTTCGAGCAAGCGGGATCGTCGTTGACCCTGTTCGCGGACCGCAACACCGACATGAGCGTCTTCGGCCTGTTCAGCATCTCGGCCGGGCAGACTCAGTTCTTCAACGCCTTCTTCATTGTCGCGCTGGCGCCCCTTTTCTCGATCATGTGGAACACCATGGCTCGGCGAGGGATCGAGCCGACCATTCCGGTCAAGTTCGGGATTGCGCTGATGGGTGTGGGCGCAGGCTTCCTGTTCCTCGTTTGGGGAACGCAGTTTGCGGGACCTGATTTCAAGGTCGGACTGTGGTGGCTGGCGGGGTTGTATCTCATCCACTCGGTGGCCGAGCTTTGTATCTCGCCCGTTGGTCTGAGCATGATCACCAAATTGTCGATCGCACGCATCGTCGGGATGATGATGGGTGTGTGGTTCCTATCGATCGCGGTCGCGCAATATGTCGCCGGAGTCGTGGCGCAATTTGCCAGTGTCGAGACAGTTGGCGGGCAAGTGACGAACCTGCAGGTCAGTCTTGCCACCTATGTCGGCGTGTTCGAGAAGATCGGCATGTTCGCGATCGGCGCCGGAGTTCTGTTGTTGCTGCTCAGTTGGCCGCTTAAATATCTGATGCACGGGGTCAAATGACGCGCCGCCTGCTGGCAATGGCGACCGCTTCGCTGGCGCTCGCCGGCTGCGCTGCGCTCGAGACCAAGCCCAAGCTGGCCCCGCCGATCGTGGTCAACGAGGATCCGTACCCCTCCACCTACCTCCGCTATCCCGGCGTCCTCACCGTGATCCGCCACGCGACCGTGTTCGACGGTGACGGTCGGCGCTACGAAAATGGCACGGTGATCCTCGCCGACGGGCTCATCCAGGCGGTCGGCGGACCCGAGCTGGCGAGCCCGGCGGGCGCGCAGGAAATCGACGGTACCGGCAAGTGGGTGACTCCGGGGATCATCGATAGTCACAGTCATCTCGGCGATTATCCGTCGCCGGGGGTCGAGGCCAATTCCGACGGCAACGAGGCGACCTCGCCGGTGCGTCCCGAAGTATGGGCCGAGCATAGCGTGTGGCCGCAGGACCCCGGCTTCTCGCGCGCGCTGGTCAACGGCGGGGTGACGACGCTGCAGATCCTGCCCGGCTCGGCCAATCTGTTCGGCGGTCGCTCGGTCGTGGTGAAGAACGTCCCCGCCCGAACGGCGCAGGGAATGAAATTCCCGGGCGCGCCTTACGGCCTGAAGATGGCGTGCGGCGAGAATCCGAAGCGGGTCTATGGTTCCAAGGGCACCATGCCGCAGACGCGCATGGGCAATATCGCGCTTGCCCGGGCGACCTGGATCAAGGCGCAGGCGTACAAGCGCAAGTGGGACAAATATTACAAGAACGGCGGCGACATGCCGGAGCGCGACCTCGCGATGGATACGCTAAAGGGCGTGCTCGAAGGCAAGATCCTCGTCCAGAACCATTGTTATCGCGCCGACGAGATGGCCAACATGATCGATATGGCCAAGGAGTTCGGCTACAAGATCACCGCGTTCCACCACGCCGTCGAGGCGTACAAGATCGCCGACCTGCTGCGCGACAATGACATTTGCGCGGTGATGTGGGCCGACTGGTACGGCTTCAAGATGGAAGCCTATGACGCAATCAAGGAGAATATCCCGCTGGTGCACAATTCGGGTGCCTGCGCGATGGTCCACTCCGACGATGCCAACGGCATCCAGCGGCTGAACCAGGAGGTCGCCAAGGCCCTTGCGGACGGCCGCCGCGCCGGGATTAACGTCTCCGACGAGGTCGCCTGGGAATGGCTTAGCCGCAACCCGGCGAAAGCGCTTGGAATCCTGGCCCGGACCGGCACGCTCGCGCCCGGCAAGATGGCCGACGTCGTGCTGTGGAACGGCAACCCCTACAGCGACTACACGCGCCCCGAGCGGGTGTGGATCGACGGCGCCCTGATGTACGACGCCAACGATCCCAAGCGTCGGCCGGTGAGCGACTTCGAGCTCGGCCAGCCCGGCGAAGGAGACGTCAAATGATCCGGGGCGCGCTTGCCGCGGTGCTCATTGCGGCCGCTGCGCCCGC
Source organism: Sphingomicrobium sp. (assembly GCA_040006255.1). GTDB lineage: Bacteria > Pseudomonadota > Alphaproteobacteria > Sphingomonadales > Sphingomonadaceae > Sphingomicrobium. The sequence continues at coordinate 4,656 of JBDTXI010000088.1, read as the reverse complement.
CGGCGCGCAAACCTTCGCCATCTCCGGCGGAACGGTCGCGCTCGGCGATGGGTCGCAGCCGATCCCGAACGGCTTGGTCGTCGTTCGCGACGGGCGGATCGTGGCCGCCGGGGACATCCGCATGAAGCTGCCCGCCGGCACCCCGGTGATCGACGCGACCGGCAAGTGGGTGACTCCCGGGATCGTCGCCGGCTTCACTCGCCTCGGGCTCAGCGAGGTGGATTTGTCCGCCGAAGGTTCCGACGACACGACGGCCAACGGGCCCTTCAGTGCCGCGCTCGACGTGGTGCCGTCGGTCAATCCGCTGTCGCAACCCATTGCCGTCAGCCGCGCCGACGGAGTCACGCGCGCGCTCGTCGTACCCAATGCCGGCAAGAGCATCTTTGCCGGTCAGGGCGCGGTGATCGACACCGGCGCCGACATGGACCCAATCACCCGGCCGCGGGTGTTCCAATTCGTCGAACTCGGCGAAACCGGCAAGGACAAGGCGGGCGGTTCGCGCTCGTCGGCGCATGCGCTGTTCCGCAATGCGCTGCGCGAGGCGGCTGAGCTCGGGCGCTATGCCTCCCCGATGCAAAGCGCGCGCGGCGGAGCAGCCGCTGAGCGCCAACGGCCAGTGATTCGCAGTCCCAACGAATCGCGGCTCTACGGGCCGGACGCACGGCGCAGCGACGATGTACTGTTGACGCGCTTCGACGCTGCCGCGCTGGTCCCGGTAATCCAGGGCCGCCAGTATCTGCTGGTGCACGTCGAGCGCGCCAGCGACATCCTGCAGGTGCTCGAGCTCAAGCGCGAGTTCCCGTCGCTCAAGATCGTTCTCGTCGGGGCGAGCGAAGGCTGGACCGTCGCCGGTCCGATTGCGCGCGCCGGGGTGCCGGTGATCGCTTCGGCGGTGAACGATTTGCCGGCCTCGTTCGAACAGCTTGCGGCGACCCAGTCCAACATCGGCCGGATGCGGGCGGCGGGGGTCAAGGTCTCGATCGGAATGATCGACGACACCGACACGCGCAACATCTTCGAGGAACGGCAATATGCCGGCAACCTCGTCGCTTTGCAGCGTATGCCCGGCGCGACCGGAGTTAGCTGGGGCGAGGCGCTGGCAATGATCACCTCGAAGGCGGCGGAGTCCGTCGGACTCGGCGCCGAGATCGGCAGCTTGGCCGCTGGCCGGCGCGCCGACGTGGTGATCTGGTCGGGGGATCCGCTCGAAGGCAGCAGCGCGGCCGAGCAGGTGTTCATCGATGGCGTCCGCCAGCCGCTCGAAACGCACCAGACGCGGTTGCTCGAGCGCTATCGCTATTTGCCGCGGCGCGACCTTCCCGAGGCGTACCGGCATTGACCCTGCAGATGTCGCTTCTGCTGTGGGCGATCCTGTTCGTCGGAACGCATTTCCTGTTGTCGCACCCGCTGCGCGAGCCATTCGTGCGCAGCGTGGGCGAGGGGCCGTTCCGCGCAATCTACGCCGCCGTCTCCCTGATCACCTTCGGCCTGATGGTCTATTATTATCATGCGATCGGCCGCGAGCCGCCGCTGTGGGTCGCCGGAAACGGGGTGTGGCTCGGTGCAAGCCTGCTGATGTGGTTCGCTTCGATCCTGCTAGTCGGCTCTTTTTTCAAGAACCCTGCGTTCCCCGGAGCGCGAGGCCCGAAGGGCGCACCGATCGGCGTGTTCAAGATCACCCGGCATCCGATGATGTGGAGCTTTGCGTTCTGGGCGGCCGTCCATCTCGCGGTCGTCGCCATGCCCAAGGCGCTGGTGCTCGACGCCGCGATCTTCATCCTGGCGCTCGGCGGAGCGGCGGGGCAGGACCGCAAGAAGGCCAGGTTGATGGGTGAGGCATGGCACGAATGGACCGCCCGGACCGCGTTTCTGCCTTTCACTCGCGGGGTTGCCAATCCGGGCGCGGTCGCCCTGATCGGCGGGACAATCTTCTTCTTCCTCATCACTCGGATCCATCCGGTCCCGGCGGGCTTCTGGCGCTGGATCGGCTAGAGACGTTGCGAAGAGCGTAGCGCCGCTGCAATCGAGCATCGGATTGTTTCGCTCCGCTCGCAATGACGGCTATGGCGTCACGATGACACGCAAATTCTTCGGCACCGACGGTATCCGCGGGACCACCAACAGTGAGCCGCTGACGGCGGAGACCGCGCTTCGGGTCGGCCAGGCCGCCGGCACGCATTTCCTTCGCGGCGACCATCGTCACCGGGTCGTGATCGGCAAGGACACGCGGCTGTCCGGCTACATGATGGAATCGGCGATGGTGGCCGGATTCACCAGCGTCGGCATGGACGTGGTGCTGCTTGGGCCGATGCCGACCCCGGCGGTGGCGATGCTGACGCGCTCGATGCGCGCCGACATCGGGGTGATGATCTCGGCCTCGCACAACCCGTTCGCGGATAACGGCATCAAGCTGTTCGGTCCGGACGGGTACAAGCTCAGCGACAAGGACGAGCAGGCGATCGAAAAGCGGCTCGAGGAGCAGCCGCGGCTCGCCAAGCCGCAGATGATCGGCCGCGCGCGGCGGATCGAGGACGCGCGCGGGCGCTACATCCACTTCGCCAAGTCGACCTTCCCCGAACATCTGCGGCTCGACGGGCTCAAGGTCGTGATCGATTGCGCCAACGGCGCGGCTTATCACGTCGCGCCGGAGGCTTTGTGGGAGCTTGGCGCCGAGGTCATCCCGCTCGGGGTCACGCCGGACGGCACCAACATCAACGACAATTGCGGCTCGACGCATCCGAAAGTGCTTCAGGAAACGGTCGTCGCGAGTGGCGCCGACATCGGCCTCGCGCTCGACGGCGACGCCGACCGCCTGATCGTGGTCGACGAAGCGGGGCGGATGGTCGACGGCGACCAGCTGATGGCGCTGATCGCGTTGGGGCTGCAAGCGCGGGGCGAGCTCAAGGGCGATGGCGTGGTCGCCACAGTCATGTCGAACCTCGGCCTTGAGCGGAAGCTCGGCGAAGCGGGACTTAAGCTCCTGCGCACCAAGGTCGGCGACCGCCATGTGCTCGAGGAAATGCGCAAGAGCGGCTGCAATGTCGGCGGCGAGCAATCGGGACACATCATCCTCGCCGATCATGCGACGACCGGCGACGGGCTTGTGGCGGGACTCCAGGTGCTTGCGGCGCTGGTCGAGGCGAAGGCGCCGGCAAGCGCGCTTCTCAGGCAATTCGAGCCGCTTCCGCAGCTGTTGAAGAACGTGCGCTTCGGCGGCGGCGCTCCGCTAGAAACCGACAGCGTCAGGCGGCGCATCGCGGCCGCCGAAGCGGAACTCGAGGGCCGGGGCCGCCTGGTGATCCGTAAATCGGGCACCGAACCGCTGATCCGCGTGATGGCCGAAGGGGACGATGCGGCGCTCGTAAAACGCGTCGTCGACGACATTTGCGAGGCCGTTCAGTCGGCGGCGTGAACGCTTTGTTTGTATTTGTCGCGCAAACCATTTCATTGTGCACATGGAAAATTTCGCCCCGGGGAGCGGGTCGAAGGCGGATTCGGTGACGAAACCCGCCCGTATCCTCATTATCGCCGGGTCCGATTCGGGCGGCGGCGCGGGGATTCAGGCGGACATCAAGACCGTCACCATGCTTGGTGGCCATGCGATGACCGCCGTTACCGCCATTACGGCGCAAAATACGCTGGGCGTCACCGGCGTCCATCCAGTGCCGGCGGAGATGATCCTGGCGCAGATGGACGCGGTGGTGAGCGATCTCGGCGTAGATTCGGTCAAGATCGGGATGCTCGGCAGTGCGTTTGCCGCCGAACAGGTGGCGCGGCGGCTGGTCCAGCTGAAGACGCTCCAGCCGGACCTGCCGATCGTCTTCGACCCGGTGATGGTCGCCACCAGCGGCGCGCCGCTCGCCGATGAAGCTACGGTGGCGGCATTCGGCAAGCTGATGGACGTCGCCACCATCGTCACGCCCAATCTTCCGGAATTGAAGCAGCTGACGTCCGAGGACGACCCCGTGGCCGCGGCGCTTCACCTGGTTGGCGCGCACGGCTGCGCGGTGCTGATCAAGGGCGGGCACGAGGAAGGCGACGCACTCGCCGACGCGCTGATCGAAGAAGACAATATGACCAGCTGGCAGGGCCAGCGCATCGACACGACGAACACCCACGGCACGGGCTGCACCCTGGCCAGCGCGATGGCCTTCTTCCTCGCCGAAGGGGAGACCCTCGTGAGCGCGGTCGCGCAGGCGCGCGAATTCGTGCGGGTCGCGCTTCATGATGCGCCGCACCTGGGGCATGGGTCTGGACCGATCGGCCAGGCCAACGTCCGGCTCGACGTCGGCGCGGGCCCGCGGCTCAACCAGGTGACGGTGACCGGCACGCATTACCGGCGTTCCGTCGAATTCTACACCCAAATCGGCCTCCGCCAGATCGTCGACAATCCACCCGACTATGCCCGGTTCGAGACCGCCGGCGGAGCGACCTTCTCGGTGCAGATCGACCCCGAAGAGAAAATCATCGCGACCACGGCGGTGTACCTCGAATGCGAGGATCTCGACGAGCGCGTCGAGCGGCTGGCGCGCAGCGGCGTCGCGTTCGAACACGGCCCGCGCAACCAGCCGTGGATGTGGCGCGAAGCCCGCCTGCGCGACCCCGACGGCAACATCATCTTCCTCTACAAGGCCGGCGAAGCGCGCCGCTTCCCGC
>JBDTXI010000087.1:0-23088 GCA_040006255.1 Sphingomicrobium sp. | reverse complement strand
CGATGCCCTGCATCGCCATGCGCGCGTCCCAGAAGAACAGGATGTCGAAGCCGGAGATGAGGACGTCGTTGGGATAGTGACGGGCGAGTTCGGATGTCCCTCCCCCTGGTGGGGAGGGTTTCGGGTGGGGGCCAGCCGCGTCCGCGGCTGAAAGACTCTCTTGCGACGCAGACGCGCCGCGCCCCCCACCTTGATCCTCCCCCACGAGGGGGGAGCTGGAATCATCGGGCCAGCCGAGGGTGGCGAAGGGCCACAGGGCGGAGCTGAACCAGGTGTCAAGCACGTCGTCGTCCTGCCGCAGCGGCTTGCCACCCGCCTGGACGGCGGCCTCCTCCGCGCTATCGGCGACGAAGACTTGCCCATCGTCGGCGTACCAAGCCGGAATCCGGTGTCCCCACCACAGTTGGCGCGAGACGCACCAGGGCTGGATGTTCTCGAGCCAGTTGAACCAGGTCTTGGCCCAAGTTTCGGGCACGATCCTGATGTCGCCCTTCTTCACCGCCGTGATCGCGGGCTTCGCGAGCTTGGCGGCGTCAACGTACCATTGGTCAGTAAGCCAGGGCTCGATCACCACGCCCGAGCGGTCGCCGTAGGGCGTCGGGATCACGCGGTCCTCGACGCGGACCAAAGCGCCCTCTTCCCCGAGCAACTGAACCACGCGCTTGCGCGCCTCGTCGCGCGTCAGGCCGAGCAAATCGGGTGGGATCAGGCCGTCGCTCGTTTGGATCACGTGCGCGCTCGAGTCGAACATGTTGAGCATGTCGGCGGGCTTGAATCCCGCGCGGCGGCCGACCTCGAAATCGTCGAAGTCATGCCCGGGCGTGATCTTGACCGCGCCGCTGCCGAGCTCCGGGTCGGCATGCTCGTCGGCGACGATCGCTATCAGCCGGCCGGTGATCGGATGCTTCACCTGCTTGCCGATCAGCGTTTTGTAGCGCTCGTCCTCGGGATGCACCGCGACCGCCATGTCCGCGAGCATCGTTTCCGGCCGCGTCGTCGCGACCTCGATCGCGCCCGAGCCGTCGGCGAGCGGGTAGCTCAACGTCCAGAACTTGCCCTGGACGTCGCGCGTCTCGACCTCGAGGTCGCTGATCGCCGTCTGGAACTTCGGGTCCCAGTTGACGAGGCGCTTGTCGCGGTAGAGCAGCTTCCGCTTCCACAGCTCAACGAACACCCTGATCACCGCTTTCGAGAAGCCGGGATCCATGGTGAAACGCTCGTTGGCCCAGTCGCAGCTGGCGCCAAGGCGCCGAAGCTGGCGCGTGATCTGACCGCCGCTCTCGGCCTTCCACTCCCACACCTTGGCCACGAATTCCTCGCGGCTGTAATTGGTGCGCTTGTCCTGCCGCTCTTCGAGGTTGCGCTCGACCACCATTTGCGTCGCGATCCCGGCATGGTCGGTGCCGACGACCCAGAGGGCGTCCTTGCCGCGCATCCGCTCGCGGCGGGTGAGGACATCCTGGAGCGTGATGTCGAGCGCGTGACCGATGTGGAGCGAACCGGTGACATTCGGCGGCGGCATGACGATCGTCCACGGGTCGCGATCGCCGCGCTCGGGACGGAAGAGGCCCGCGCCTTCCCAATGCGCGTACCAGCGCTCCTCGATCGTGCGCGGTTCGAAGGTCTTGGGAAGCTCGGTCATGCGACAGCGCGGTTAGCGATGCCGCGCTGCAGCATCAACCTTCCTCCCTAGCCGGAGGCTGGGGAGGAACTAAAGCGGCTTGCCGGTGATGCGCGAAATCTCGCGCTTGACGTGGTCGTCGACGATCCCGGGAAGATGGTCGTCGAGCCATTGCTTGAGGATCGGCCGCAGCATCTCGCGCACCATTTCCTCGAGCGGGTTGACCTGGGGCGCCGCGGGCACGCTCGCCGCGATGGTCTGCAATTGGTCGAGCGCCTGGCGGCTCTGCCCGGCGACCTGCTCATCGACCAACGGCGGCCCAAGGTCGACCGGTGGGGCGAGCGGCTCGTCGAGCTCGAGCACGTCTTCGTCGCCAGTGTCGGCGCTTTCTTCCGGGAGCGGCGCATCCTCGTCGGTTTCGGCAGGGGCGGCCGTGCGCAATTCTTTCTCCTCCGCGATCACTTTCTTGATCGACGCGAGGATGTCTTCCATCGAGGGTTCGCGGCCGGCGGATTGCATCGGCGCGCTATCGCTTATTGCTTTGGCGAAGTCACCCCTGACGTGACCACGGGCTCAGTCAAAGTCGTGCCCGGAATGAGCTCGGGGGTCACCGTCGGATTCGGCGGCAGCTCCTCCGGCCCGACGGTGCGGGTCGCAACCGGAATGTAGGTCCGGTCGGTCGCCCAATCGTTCCAATTGTTGGCGACTCGCCGGTAGTTGCCGAGCGGATCGTAAAGCGGTCCGCCATCGAGCCCAAGATCCTGCGCTTCCGCCTGACCCATCGCGTTGAGCAGCTGGAAGCCGGCGACATAGGCATCGCGCTTGGCGGTCACCAAAGCGACCTGCGAATTGAGAAGCTCCTGCTCCGCGTTCAGCACTTCGATCACGGTCCGCGTTCCGACGCTCTGCTCCGCCCGCGAGCCCTCGAGCGCGAGCTCGTTGGCCTGCACCGCGACGGTGTTCGACTGGATCGCCTTCTGCGCCGCATCGTAGGTGGCAAAGGCCGCGCGCGCTGCCTGAACGACCGCGCGTTCGGTGCCGACCACCTGCTCGAGCACCTGGCCCTGAAGCGCCTGCGCCTCCCGAATACGAGCCGCGGGCAATCCACCTTGGAAGATCGGCACGCGCGCGTTGAGTCCGGCAGTGGTCTGCGTGCCCGTACTTGGGAACGCGCCCGTCGATCCCCCGAGCTGGTTGACATAGGTTTCGCTGAGCACCCCCGACAGTGTCGGCAACCGGCTCGCCTCGGCGACGTGCACGTCGTAACCCGAGGCGACGGCCTGGCGGCTGATCGCGATCAGGTCGGGGTTGTTCGCAAGCGCGATCCGCACCGCCTCCTCGGGCGTCGCCGGAAGCGGCGGAAGCGGCGGCGGCGGCGCGAGCTGGCCGGGAGCGTGACCGATTTGCTGGCGATAGGTGGCTTCGCTCGCCGTCAGCAGCCCCTGCGACGTGGCAAGCTGCGACCGGCCGAGCTGAAGCCGCGCTTCGGACTGGGCGACGTCGGTCCGCGTGAGATCGCCGATCTGAAAGCGGTCGCGCGTGGCCTCGAGGTTGGTATCGAGCACCTTCACATTGTTCTGGTTGAGCTCGACCACGGCGCGGTCGCGGATCACGTTCATGTACGCCGAGACTGCGTTGGTGAAGACGTCGCCTTCGACGGCGCGAAGCGTGGCGCGGCCCGCCTCAACGCGGGTTTGGGCGGCGCGAATCGAGTTCTTGACGCTGCCGCCGTTGAATAAAGGGAGGCTAACGTCTCCTCCGAGGGAGACGGTCGGCCCCTTCCCACCCGTATTGAGAATCCCGCTGCGGCTGAGATCGCGGTTGAGGCCGACCGTGGCGCTAACCTGCGGGCGGCCCGCGGCCCTGGCAATGGCGACGGTGGCGTCGGTGGCCTGGAGCGTCTCGCGCTGGGCGGTCAGTGTCGGATTGGTCTGATAGGCCGACACCAGCGCCTGGCGCAAAGTGTCCGCCGAGGCCGTTCCGGCCATCAGCGACACAATCAGCGAACCTGCAATAAGCTTACGAAACACCCACGCCCCCTAGAAAGTGAAAGCTTTCGCGCGGGTGAAGCCGGGCAGCGCCGGAACCCCCGCATCGCCGATTGAAAGATAGCCGAAGGCGCCGCCGGACTTGCGTCCGACGATCAGCCGCGTGACTCCGCGGTCGAGCAACCCAGTGCCGAGGTATCCACCGTCGGCAAGTTGGCCGACAATGACGTCGGGAATGGCCTCGACCGCGCCGTCGATCAGGATCCGATCGTAAGGCGCGCCGTCCCGGTGCCCCGCCTCGAGCGGCGCTTCGATGATCGTGATTCCAAGGTCGCGCGCCTTGGCTGCCAGCTCGGGCGAGCTTTCGACTGCGACGACATCAAGGTCCATGGCCGCCAGCACCGCCGCAGAATATCCGCTGCCGGCACCAACGACGAGCGCTCGCTGTTCGGGCTCCGGCATCATCTGCGTCAGGAGCTGGCCGAGCGCCGCGGGCGCGACAAGAAAGCGTCCACCGCCGATCGTCACTGCGCGGTCGATATAAGCGAGCGCGCGCGAGTGCTCCGGCAGGAATTCTTCGCGCGGAATCGACGCCATCGCCCGCACCACGGCGGGATCGCTCACGCCCTGCGGCCGCAGCTGGCTTTCGACCATCGCCGCGCGGGCGGCGGCAAAGTCGGGAATCGGAGCGTGAATCGTCATTGCTGTTGTATGCCGCTAATACACCTGGAGATCAAGGCTCGTCCTGCTCACGGCCGCATTACGCCGCCGTGGACAGTTCAGTTGCGCTCATATCGGCAGCGACGGCGCGCGCCAACCTTCGTTCATCGAAAGACGAGCGGCTGTGGGGCTTGCCCGCTAAACCGGAAGTGAGCAGGTCCGGTGCGGCGGAGCGCCCGGGCTTGACCCAAGCGCGAAGCTCGCCACAAGGGCGCCTCCACGCTCTTCCGGCCCGATGGCGGAGTGGTTACGCAGAGGACTGCAAATCCTTGCACGCCGGTTCGATTCCGGCTCGGGCCTCCATTCAACTGTGGGTGGTGATGCGGCCTTCCCGCTCGCCCGCACCTCCACCGTCGCAAAACAATTTCGCCCATGAGGCCGGCACCCTCCGGTGCTCGGGCAACGAATCGGGTTGGTTCTCGCTGGAAGCAAGATATTGAATAGCGGCGCGGGCCGGCGGCACGCCGGATGCTTTGTGGGGGTGAATTGATGCGCGGATCTCTAGTCATTCTTGCCGGCAGCCTGCTCGCCCGTACGGCGCCGCTCTACGCCGACACCCTGGCGAACAATGGCCCTTACAATGCCGCGTTCCTGCGGGGCGGCATCGGCATCGACCGCAAGCTGGAAGGGGCGGATCGGTTTGGGGCGGCCGGCGCACCCTACACGATTTCGGCCTGGGTCCGGCCGACGAAAGGGCAGCAAGGCAGGTCGACGCTCATTGCGGTCGGTGATCCCGATGGCGCATGCCGTTGTCTCGACATGGAAAACGGCCGCCTGGTCGTCGTCGACGGTACCGCGACGGCGTTGTCCGCGACGTTGCCGACCGGGCGATGGACCCACGTAGCCGTGGTTTCGGATGGCGCGCATGGCCGTGTCTATGTGGATGGCAGGGATGCAGCTCATTTCACCGCCCCAGCCGCGGCAGTAGCGGCCCGCATCGGTATCGCCCCCGTCGTGCCCGGCCGACCGCATTTCGGCGGAACCCTGATCCAGGCCAAAATCGACGACAGAGCGCTGTCGGCCGCCGAGGTCGGGAGCCTTTATCGCAACCGGCCCGACTTCGCGCTGGTTCAGGTGTGGAACGTCGGACAGGGTTGGGAATGGCAAAAGACCGCCAACACCGGCTATTGGCGGCAACAGGACCCGTGGACCCTGCCGCAGAGCAAGGTCGCTTACAGCCCGCCCGCGGCCAGGCCGCTGCCTAACGCGCCGCGGCTGCAGCCCGTCGGTCAGGATCGCTGGGTCATCAATGGATGGGAGCTGGCCGCCGCTCCGGACGTGGGTACCGGGGGCGCGGAACTGTCGCGCCCGGGCAGCCGTACCGGGACATGGCCGTCCGGAAAATGGTATGCCGCGACCGTGCCGGGAACGGTGCTGACCACGTTGGTCGACCGCGGTGTCTATCCGGACCCTTACTATGGGTTGAACAACCTTCGCATCCCCGAGAGCCTGGCGCGCCAGAATTACTGGTACCGGACTCGCTTTTCCGTTCCTCCCGAAGCGGCGGGCAAGCGGCTGAAACTGGTCTTCAACGGGCTCAATTACGAATCCCGCGTCTGGGCCAACGGACAGCTGCTCGGCGGCACCAAGGGTGCTTTCATGCGCGGTCAATTCGATTTTAGCCCCGTCGCCGGCGAAAATGTCGTCGCGGTGGAGGTGCTTCCGCCACCGCACCCGGGGATTCCGCACGAGCAGTCGATCAAAGCGGGCGTCGGCGAGAATGGCGGACAGCTCGCCATCGACGGGCCGACCTTTGTCGCCACCGAAGGGTGGGACTGGATCCCCGGCATCCGCGACCGCAACACCGGCATCTGGCTGCCGGTCGAACTGCAGGCGAGCGGCGACGTGCAGATCGGCGACCCGCATGTGGTGACGGATTTGCCGCTGCCGCGCACCGACAGCGCCGACGTCTACATCACGGTCCCGGTGCGCAACGCAGCGCGGGCGGCGCAGGCGGTGACGGTTGCGGCTCGGTTCGACGATATTGCAGTCGAGCAGACCGTCGACGCGCCTCCCGGCACAAGTGTAGTCGAGTTCAGGCCGGCGCAGTTCCCGCAGCTGCACGTGCGCAATCCGCGGCTGTGGTGGCCGAACGGCTATGGCGAGCCGGCGCTGCACGACCTCAGGCTGACAGCAAGGGTTGGCGGAACCGTCTCCGACACCACGAGCCTGCGGTTCGGCATTCGGGAGGTCAGTTATGACTTGTCGCTGTTCGACAGCGCGGGACGGCTGCGCCGGGTCAACGTCCAGCCGACCGACGGAGGGCTCAAGGGCCAGAAGCTGATCGACGTCACGCACACGGGGATCAAGCAAAGCCCGCGCGGTTTCGCGGAATCGCTGACTGCTGCCGGAGAGCATTCACCGGGCGTGGTCGAAATCGCCGAGGCGCTGCCCGAACCGCATTTGGTGATCCGCGTCAACGGCGTGAAGATCGCAGCTCGGGGCGGAAGCTGGGGAATGGACGATGCGATGAAGCGCAGTGGCCGTGACCGCCTGGAGCCCTATTTCCGGCTCGAGCGGGAAGCCCATATGAACATCGTCCGCAACTGGATGGGAACCAACACCGAGCCGCAATTTTATGACCTGGCCGACGAAAACGGCATGATGGTGCTCAACGACTTCTGGCAGTCGACGCAGAACTTCCAGGTTGAGCCGGAAGACCCCCAGCTGTTCATCGCCAACGCGCGCGATGCGATCGCCCGCTACCGCAATCACCCGTCCATCATCATCTGGTTCGGGCGGAATGAAGGGGTGCCCTATCCGACGTTGAACGAAGGGCTCGACGACGCGGTCGCCGAGCTCGACGGTACGCGCTGGTACACGGGCAGCTCGAATGCGGTGAACCTGCAAGGCTCGGGGCCCTACAATTACCGTCCGCCGGTCGGTTATTTCACCGATCTCGCGACGGGCTTCTCAGTCGAGACCGGAACTCCCTCCCTTTCGACGCTGGAATCCGTGTCGAGCTATGTGCCGGCCCAAGACCGCTGGCCGCTGTCGGATGTCCTCGCCTATCACGACTGGCACTTCAGCGGGAACGGCGACTCCAAGACGTTCATGGCGGCCCTCGCCTCGAAGTTCGGAGAGCCCACGAGCTTCGAGGATTTCGAGCGCAAGGCGCAGATGATGAACCTCGAGACGCACAAGGCGATGTACGAGGGGTTTCTGGGGCATCTGTGGACGAAGAACAGCGGCCGCCTGCTATGGATGACGCACCCGTCATGGCCCTCCAACAGCTGGCAAATCTACAGCTGGGATTATGACACGCATGCCGCATATTACGGGGCCAAGAAGGCGACCGAACCGCTCCACGTTCAGCTGAACCTGCCGGGCAACGAGCTGGTCGTGGTGAATACCACGCGGGCCGATGCCGGCGATCTTGTCGCGAAGGCGCGTGTGCTCAGCCTCGACGATCGCGAGCTGTTCGCGCGCACCGATCATCTGCAAGCCAAAGCCAATGGAACGGTGGAGCTTCCGCCACTGCCACTCGATCGCTTGATGGAGGCAAACCACATGGTCCTGGTCGAACTGCAGCTGCTCGACCAGGAAGGCAAATTGGTCTCGGAGAATTTCTACTGGCGCGGCAAGGAACCGTCGTCCTACCGCGAGCTCGACGGCCTGCCAAAAGTACCGCTGACGCTCACGGCCCAAACCGCACTGCAGGGCTCCGAACGCGTGGTGACGGCAACCCTGTCCAACCGGAGCCGAACCCCCGCCCTGAACGCCAAGCTCACGTTAGTCGACGGCAAAGGCCAGCGCATTCTCCCGGCATTCTACAGCGACAATTACGTGTCGCTGCTTCCGGGTGAAGCGAAGACTCTGACCATCCGCTACCCAGCCAGCGCCACCGCCCAGCCGTCGCTCAATCTTCGCGGTTGGAACATCGTCGACCAAAGCGCGGCCGCGCATCCGTAGCAAAGGGGTGTTCCCGGCGATGTGAAAGTGCGGCCCCCCAGGGCCGACCATGTCCAACATGCTCGGCAGCGTCATCATCGGTACGCTTTGCAACGCGCTGTGGGGCACGATCCAGTCATCGCTGTACGTCGAATTGCGCCAGTGGAAGGAAGGCGGAAGCCTCGACAATCTGGAGGAGGTGTTCGCCTGATAGGGGTAGAAGCGTCGCCAATGACCTCGCCGACGCCGAGCCGCCGAGGAATATCCCCCAAAGATCTCGAAGCCGCACATCGAGCCGCGCCCCGCCTAAAAACCGAGTCAAACTTCCGGGGGCGACGCGTTCCCCGGACGGGTTTTATTATGGGACGGCGCTCGATTTCGGAAGCCCCAAATTGGGACGGTGACCCTTTGTTCATTGCCCGCCCCCCAAGTCCCTGTTAACTTTGCAAGATCAGTTCACCAGGGGCATGTGATGAATCTCGAGCCGGGGGCGAAAACACTTGGCAAGGTCGTTCCTTTCGACCGACAGCCGGGGGTGACGACGGTTGCCATCATCGGTGGCGGACCGGCGGGGCTGACGGCCGCCTATGAGCTTCATAAGCATAGCGATTCGCATCACCCGGTCGTGTTCGAGGAAAGCGCCATGGTGGGCGGAATCTCGCGCACCGAGGTCTACAAGGGGTACCGCTACGACATTGGCGGGCACCGCTTCTTCACCAAGGTGAAATCGGTCGAGGCGCTGTGGAAAGAGGTCCTTCCCAACGATTTCCTCAAGCGCCCGCGGATGAGCCGCATCTTCTACCGCAACAAATATTTCGCCTACCCCCTGAAGCCGTTGAATGCGCTGGTCAACATGGGCGCGTACGAATCCTGCCGCATCCTGCTCAGCTACGCCAAGTGGCAGGTTCGCCCGAACCAGGACGAAAGCACGTTCGACCAGTGGGTGACCAACCGCTTCGGCGGCCGCCTCTTCTGGCACTTCTTCAAATCGTACACGGAGAAGGTCTGGGGCATTCCGTGCAATGAAATCCGCGCCGACTGGGCGGCGCAGCGGATCAAGAACCTGTCGCTGCGCAAGGCCGTTTGGAATGCGATTTCCGGCTCCAATGACACCACCAGCCTGATCGAGGAATTCGACTATCCGCGTCTTGGGCCGGGCATGATGTGGGAAACCTTCCGCGACCGCATTGTCGAAAAGGGCGGTGAAGTGCGGATGGAACAGAAGGTCGCGAAGATCCACCGCGATGACCGCGGCGTCCGCGCCGTCGAGGTCGAGAATGCCGGCGACGGTTCCAGTTACGTGTTCAGCGCGAACCAGTTCATTTCATCGATGCCGCTCGCCGAACTGATCGAAAATATGGTCCCTCCGGCGCCCCCGCAGGTGCGCGACGCCGCCGCCCGGCTGCGCTACCGCGACTTCCTCGTGGTCACTCTGATCCTCAAGAAGAAAGACCTGTTTCCGGACAATTGGATCTACATCCACTCGCCCGAAGTGAAGGTCGGCCGAATCCAGAACTTCCGCTCATGGTCGCCGGAAATGCTCCCCGACGCCGAGCATTCCAGCATCGGCATGGAATATTTTTGTAATGAGGGCGACGAGTTGTGGACCAAGAGCAACGATGATCTGCTCGCTCAGGCCGAGCGGGAGCTGCGCACGCTCAACCTCGTCGGAGACGCCGAAGTGATCGACGGAACCGTGATCCGTCAGCCCATGGCCTACCCGGTCTACGACGAGCATTATCGCGACGCCTTGCAGATGATCCGCGACTGGCTCGACAATTTCCCGAACCTTCAGGTCGTCGGGCGCAACGGCATGCACCGCTACAACAACCAGGACCATTCGATGCTCACCGCCATGCTCGCGGTGAAGAACATTCTTGGTGAAAGCCATGATCTGTGGTCGGTGAACGTCGAGCAGGAGTATCACGAGGAAGGGAAAGACGAGCAGCAGACCTCGCGACCGCCTCAGCATTCCGAGCGGCTGCAGCCCGAGAGAGTCCGAGCAGAAGCCTGATCTCGTGCGCGAGCCCGTCTCCGTCATTGTTCCCGCCAACAATGCCCAAGCGACGATCACCGAGTGCTTGAGGGCACTTCGGGCGGCGATGGAGCCGGGCGATGAACTGATCCTGTTCGACGACGGCTCAACCGACTCGACGCGGAGCATTGCCGAGGCCGCAGGGGCCCGGATCGTGATCAATCCCGGATCGCCCAAAGGCCCGGGGCACGGCAGGAACATGGCCGCGGCAAGCGCCACGTGCCCCTATCTGCTGTTCGTCGATGCCGACGTCATTCTCCACCCCGACGCCATCGGCCACCTGGTCGAAGAGGTCGAGCGGACCGGCGCGGCGGCAGCCTTCGGATCGTACGACGATCATCCCCGTTCGCGCCGCCTGCCGGCCTTGTACGCCAACTTGCGCCACCATTTCGTGCACCAGTCGGGAAGCCGCGAAGCGACGACGTTCTGGTCGGGCATCGGCCTGATGCGCACCGACGTCTTTCACGAGTTTGGCGGCTATGACGACGTGCTTTTCGCCCACCCGAGCATCGAGGACGTTGAGCTTGGAATGCGGCTCATTAACGCGGGCAAGCGGATCCGGCTCGTTCCGGAGGCCCAAGGCACGCACTGGAAGGACTGGACGCTGTGGCGCGTCTGGCACACCGATGTCGTTCGCCGCGCCCTCCCCTGGTCGCGCCTGATCGCGGATGGCCAACTCGCCCAGGCGGACCTCAACCTCGCGCGCAAGGAACGCGTGCTTGCCGTGCTCGCGCTGACGGTTCCGGCCGCGCTCGTCGGCGGATTTTTCTTCCATTACCTGTGGCTGGCTGCACTCGCGGCGATCGTCGCCTATGCGATCGGAATTGGGCCGTTCCTGCGTGTCCTAGCTCGCCGGATGAACCCCGTGCAGCTACTCGCCGCTTTGGGCCTTCACTTGTGCTACCACATATACGCCAGCGCCGCTTATGCGTCCGTCATTCTGGCGACGCGGCTGGGGCTGCGGAGCCGCGCCGAGCGGCCTGCGCCAGCACCGCGAGCGCAAGTAACGGAAGCAACCAGATAACCCGTGCCTGGTAACGGTCGGTGACTCCTGAAAAATAAGTGCACACCGCGTCGTTAAAGACAATTCCGGCCACGAACAGAGCGAGGATCGGCCGGATCGGGTGATCGTGCCGGGCGCGGCGATAGAGAACAATCAGCGATCCGATCACGGCGGCGATCGAAAGCAGGTGAACGAGCTTGATCCAAGTCGGGTCGAAATCCGCATGCGCGAGGAGTGGATTTTGGTCGGCGTCCAGGACCATCCGCTTTTCGAGCCCGACCCCCGGCGAGAAGAGCACCAGCTGACGCGCGAAGCTCTTGCCCACGAGGCGCGCCTCGGTCAGCGGGTAAGCACGGGTTGCCGCGAGCACAACATCGGATTCCTCCGCCCGGATGCGGTCCATCTGCTTGGGCGTTGCGCGCTCCTTCACGCCGTCGGGGCCCCACAGAAAGCTGTTGATCGTGCTTGGCACGGCGTGCGGATAAAGCTCGCAAACCGCATATTTGAGATGACCGCAATTCCTCTCGAGATACCATTTCCCCGGACCCTCGGCGATCGATCGGGCGAGCGTCAGCGGATAGCGCTTGCCGGTCAGGCTCGGACCGCCGAACGCGGCAAGGTTGAGCACGACTGCTGCCGCGGCCCCAAAAAAGAAGGGAGCCGCCACCCAGGCCCATTGGCTGCGCGGCACCGGCTCCTTCTTCCATATTAGAAAGGCCATCCACGCCATGGCGGACAAAGTCATTGCCACCCCGATTGGCAGATGACTGGCGTGGAACGCGATACCAGCGGCGGCAACCAGCGCGCTGACCGTCCGCACCCCGGGGCTCAAGTGTCGATAGGCGGTCGCGAACAAGGTAATCACGAGAATCACGATCCCAGCGAAAATATCGGGTATCACGAGGCACGAAACAAAGGCGATCGGCGTCGCTACCGCGAGCACGGCGAGCCGCCACCACAAGCCGCGCGCCTTTCCGGCAAAGACGAGGAGCGTGACGGCGCAAACGAATCCCGCCGCAAGCGCCTGGACCGCGGCAAGCAGCAACATCTGGGCATTGGGAGCGCCGAAGACATAGGCTGCGATGCTGTAGGAAACGGCGCGGGCCCCGCGAACGTCGGGCTTGCCTTCCTTCGTGGGATGAAATGCCGGAACGGCCGGAGCGGCCGTCTGCACCGTCGAGGAGGGCGCATCGCGGTGCTGAATCTTGTCGAGCGCGAACGTCACCGCCGCGCGGCCGCCCTTATAATAAGCGGCGCTGTCCTGAATGTACCCGGGATGGCCGTAAACGAGCAGCGGCCACAGAAACAAAAGCGCGGCCACTAGGGTGAGCATGGACAAGCGTCTATCGAGGGAAACCCGAGCGAACGATTGATCCTGGTATGAACTCGAATTCGCGTCCCGAGCCGCGGCACCCTCCGAATTCAAACACTCTCTCCTGCAAGGTAAGGAAACAACCGTAACCGCTTTTGCGCCAAGGGCAATATTGGCCCGGATTGGTTCGATCACCAATCCTTCCGACGATGAAGGCCCGATTCGACCGCCGTTTTAAATGAAGACGCTTGCGAGAAAGTCTCACCGCGTCATTGGTTCTTCGCGCGAGGGGCATCTAAGGACGCGGAATGCAGAAGGTTCGGGTCGCAATCGCCGGCGTCGGAAGTGCCGCCAAGACCATTCACATCCCAGCGCTCAAGAAGCTTCCGGAAGCACAGATCGTCGGCGTCTTCGACCCTCAGCAGCAGCCATCGCCGTTTCCGAGCTTCGTGACGCTCGATCAGTTGCTCGACACGCGCCCGGACGTGGTCGTGATCGCCACTCCACCCCAGGCGCATCGGCCGGTCGCCTTAGCGGCGCTGGCAGCGGGCGCGCATGTGTTCTGTGAGAAGCCGCTCGCCAACAGCGTCGAGGAAGCCGACGCGATCGCCGTCGCGGCGAAAGCAGCGGGCCGGCAAGTGTGCGTCAACAGCGAGTTTCCGTTCATGGCGATGCACCTCGCCGCAGCGCGCGAGATCGGCAGCGAACGCTTCGGGCGGTTGCTTTTCGTCGAAGCGCACCAGACGTTCGTGGTGACGAACGAAACGGAGGCCGGCTGGCGCGGCCACGACCCGCAGCGCACGTTCAAGGAATTCGGCACTCACGTCATCGACCTGTGCAAGGGGTTCTTCGCCGAGCGGCCGATCGGTATGAGCGCGCGCATGCCGCGCCCTTTCGCGGGGGGCGGACCCGATTATCTCAATCTCGTCCGGCTCGACTTCAGCGAAGACCGAGTCGCACAGATCACGCTGGATCGGCTGACCAAAGGAAAGCACCGCTACCTCGACCTCCGCCTAGTCGGCGAGAAAGGCACGATCGAGACCAGTCTTGGCGGCAGCGCTGAAGTCACGTTGGGGTTGCGGCCCAAGGGGAAAAAGCCATTTGCCGAATGGGGCATGCACCTTGGCGGCGTCGCCCGCCTTTATCACGGCGACCGCTTTACGACGCTCGGACGAGCCCCGCTCGATCTCTACCCAGACGCAACGGCGCGGCTCTATCGCGCTTTCTTCGAAGCAATCGCAACCGGGCGAGAGCCGCCCAACGGCATCGCCGAAGCGCGGGATACGCTCGACCTAATCTATCGCTGCTACGCGGAGGCGGGGGGCGGACGGCCTTGACCACCCTCGCGCTCGCAATCGCCGTCAAGGGCGAGTGGGACGCCGACCGCCTGCTCAACGCTTTGCGGAGCGCCGGCGCCAATTCGGCCACGGAAATTCACGTCGCCTGCGACCCGCAGCATGCCCCGGCGACGGTGCCTGACGGGTTGACGGTTCATTTCAAAGCGAACGAGTCCTTGTTTGGGCTGTGGGGCCTCGCCGTCGCCGAGACCCATTCCGACTGGGTTGCGATCCTCCATGCCGATGCGCTTCCGGCCCCCGGCTGGTTCACGGCGATGTCGCAAGCGATCACGCGCGAATCCTTGGCCGACGGATATATCGGGCCCGTGGAGCCCGCCTTCGGACCGTCGGACCCGCGCATGATCGGCTATCTGACCGAATATGTTCAGTTCCATCGCCCCCGCGATCCCCGGCTGAGCGAAGTCCCCGGCAACAATCTCGTGCTTCCGCGCGCGCGCCTCACATCTTCGGCCGATTTTTCGAAAACTCGCCTGCTCCAGGAAGGTTTTTCCCCACAGTGGGTTGATGACGCCGTGGTGCTGCACGCGCGTCCTCTGCGGCGCGGCGACTATCGTGGCCGCCGCTTCCGCCATGGCCGGGCTTATGCCGCCGCGCGGACGCCGCGCCTTTCGATGTGGATCGCGATCCCGCTGACCACCGCTCTGCCCGTAATCCGTACCGCGCGCATCATGCGGCACGCCTGGCGCCACAAGAGCCTGCGCCTCGCGGCCTTGCGCTGGCTGCCGGCGATCCTCCTGGCTGAAAGCCGCTGGTCGGCAGGAGAGCTGGCCGGATATTTGACAGGCCGGTCGGGCGACGCTTCGGCTCTCGATTAGTCCAGCTGCGGAAGCCGGACGCAGTCGCGGCTGGTCTCGCTATCGTACGTCGCGTGGGCGATCTGCACCGCCCGCAGTCCGTCGTTCGCCACCGCGAGCCGCCCGCTGTGCGGCGCGCCCTTGGCCGCGGCGACGAAATCGGCAAGCTCCTCGACGAACGTCTGGATCACCGTGCTCTGCCACCCCTTCACTTTCTCGCGTAGGATTGTCCCGGGGTAGAAGTGCCGCTCGACCGACTTGTTGCCGCCCGGTTTGTCGAGGCGGATCACGGTCGCCATCATCGGGGCGTAATAGGCCCGCGCCATGCCGCGGTCACCATAGGCTTCGATGTGGAAGCGATAGCCGCGCCATTCGTGCCAGCTCGCCTCGATCGATGCGGTGACGCCGTCGGCGGTCCGCAGTAGCGCGACGCCTTCGTCCTCGACGCCGAGGCCCCACACCTTGTGGGTGGCGAAGCCGAACACCTCTTGGGGATCGCCGATAATGTAGCGGACGAGGTCGATCATGTGGGTGCCGTTGTCCATGAGCGCTCCGCCGCCCATCACCGTCTTGTCATACATCCAGGGCGCCTTGAACTCGGCGAGCCCGCTGTGCCCGGTGTAGGCGCGGACGTGGGACAAGGTGCCGATCTCGCCCGAGGCGACGGTGTCGCGAACCAACTTCAACGCCTTGAAGTAGCGATGGTTGTAGCCGACGGTGAGCAGCGTGCCGGCCTTGCGCGCGGCGGCGGCCATCCGGGCACAGGCGTCCGCGGTCGCGGCCATCGGCTTCTCGACCAGCGCGTGCTTGCCGGCGGACGCCGCAGCGACCGCGAGTGGCTCATGCAACGGCGGCGGCGTCGAAATGATCACGGCGTCGACGTCCGCCGCTCCGACGAGGTCGTTGGCGTTGGCATAGAATGTGGCGCCGGGAGCCGCAGCGCGCGCCCGCGCTTCGTCGAGGTCGCTGACGGCGACGAGTTCGCACACGGGCGAATTCGCAAGCGCGTCGGCGCGGATCTTGCCGATCCCCCCGGCCCCGATCAGGCCAAACCGCATCACTTCGCTCACGATTTCTTTTCCTTCACGTACAGGGACTGGAATACGGGCCCGGCGACGAGCAGGACCGAGCGAAAGAGCAGCGCTCGCGCAAGGATCGCATAGGCGCGTCCGAACGCCTTGAAGAGCGCCGACCGATGATCGAGCGCGCTTGGCGCGATATCGAGAGGCCGCGCGTCGAGCTGCCGCAACCCGGCTGCGGCAGCCATCCGGCGGACCGAGCCGGGGCTGACGAAGCTGACGGCGCGCAACAGATCGACACCGTGGCGCCGCCTGAGAAGGGCCGTGCGAAAGGAAGCCGGCAGCAGCCCCGCCGCCCACACGCCGGTCGCCGGATGCGGCCCGATCCACCGGCGATTGCTCGATGTCAGAAACAGATAGCCGCCGTCCGCCATCACCGATGCCGCTCCCTGAACCGCGCCGGTGGGCGAGCGGGTGTTCTCCACAAGATCGGCGGCGAGGACATGGCTGAACGAGCTTTCCGGAAACGGGAGGGCTTCGGCGTCGGCGCAGACGAGCTGTGCCGCGACGCTTGCTTCCTCGAGCCCCTTTCGGGCGATGACCAGCCAGCGCAAGGCGATGTCGACGCCTGTCCGATCCTGAAACATGCCCCGCGCCGCGACCAGCGCTCCGCCGCTCCCGCAGCCGAGATCGAGAAACGCGCTCGCGGGTCCCGCCTGGGCGAGGGCTTCGATCGCCCGCGCGGCGCGAGAGGGCGCGTTCACGGCATAGTCGGCGAAAATCGGCGCGAGCTGCTCGGGGACGTCGTCCGTGATCGAATAATAGAAAGCGACGAGCTCGCGAAAGTCATGGTCCTGGGCATAAGCGTGCAGCCGCGCGGCTTTCGCCCGCTCCTCGTCGAGTGTCAGATACTGATCGCCGCCAAGGCGGAAATCGGGAATGCCGAAAAGGATTGGGAAGGCGCGCGCGCAGGAATTGCAGCAGTACCCGCCATCCTCCTGCTCGAGTCCGCCGCGGCACTGGGGACAGACGAAGGCTGTCACTCGATCATCGCGAGGGCTTTGCCCGGCCCGCGCAGCGCTCCGACGCTCTCGCCCACGGCCCAGATGCAATAGAAAGCAAGGAGGTGGGGGGAAGCGCGCCACATCTCGCGGCCGAGGCCCTTGCGGCGCGCTGCCTGCACTGCGCGGACGAGCAGCAAGGGCGGCAACGCGAGCGAGGCCAGTGCAGCCGCTGCGCGCTTGGGCAGCGGCGCATTGCCAAATCGCAGCCCGGCGTAATAACGCGAGTAAATGAAGCGCTGCGAGGCGAAGAGGCCCCAGGAAAAGCGCTTCTTGTGCAGCATGACAAGCTCGTTCAGCGACATGAAGCGCCCGCCCCGCTCGAGCAGGACAGGGTGAACGGTCGTTTCCCAGAAGCCGCTGGTGAGAAGGTCGCGCGGCACGCTTTCGAGGGCGCTGCGGCGGTAGGCGACGTTCATGCCAGGAAGAATTGCGCTGTCGCCCTCGGCGACCGGCGGCGAGAAGAAGCTGTATTCGCAAAGGTAGGTCGCCCAATCGAGGCCGGTGTCATCGACTCCGTTGACGACGCTGCCGCCGACCGCGACGAGGTCCGGCCCGCCCTGCGCGAAGGCGGCGCTGATTGTCTTCGCCCAGCCCGGCGCGGGCACGCAATGATCTTCGGTCACGGCGACGATGGGCGCGCTGCTCGCCTCGAACGCCAGGGTCCGCATCTCGGGGAGCGGCATGTCGGGGGGGCAATCGATCAGCCGCACGTGCGGGTTATTCCGGCGAATCCGCTCCGACAGTGAGTCGTGCAGCCGGTCGGCGATCACGATTTCGCACCGCTCGCCGCTCACCGTCGGATCGAGCGCCTCGATGGTTTCGATTACGCGGTCCGTATCCTCGGTGCTGACTCGACCGAGCACCACTGCGATATTGGTCATGCGTGCCTTTTCGAAGATGCGGCGGCGACATTGCGCCGGGGCGCGAACAGCGTGGAGGCGTAGCCGAACGATTCACCTTTGGCCCAAGCGAAAGTGAAGCGAACTAGCCAGGGAGCCGACTTCAGCAGCATGTCCCGGTAGCGCGGGCGTCGCGCAATCCGCGTGACAATTCGCGCGAGCAGCAGGGGCGCGACGAGCGGGCTCGACATAAGCAGGAGCAGATTACGTCCGAAGCTGGCGCGCTCGGCCCGTTCGATCCCGTAAGCCCGGCCGTGGAGATAGCGTTGAAAGGCAAAGTTCTGCGCCGACACGGTGCCGTGATGGACGACGACGAGTTCGGGATCGAGCGCCAGCCTTCGTCCCGCGGCGCGAAAGCGGCGGTGGAACGAGGGCTCCCAGAACCCTTCGTGAAGCAGGCCCGCGTGCTCGAGGATCGCGGCGCGGTCGTAGACCGCGTTATCGGCGGCGATCTCATTGGTCTCGCCCGCCGCCAATGGCGGGGCGAAAGCCGAATACCGGAGGAAGAAAATCGCCCAATTTCTGGCGGATGACGCCGGATCATTGTCGATCGCTCCTCCTATGCCGACCCAGCGGTCGAGATCGGCCGCGCGCAGCCGCTCGAGCCAGTCGGCCGTGGGGACGAATTGCCCGGTCGTCAGCGCAACGCGGGTCCCACGGGCGCGCAAAATGCCTTCGCTCCATAAGGAGGGCGCGAGTGTTTCCGTGGGAAAGGAAAACTGGATCGGCAACGGATCGCCAACCGCCAAATCCAGCACTGGACCGGCGCAGCAGAGGATCACTTCCGTATCGCCGTCCCGGTCCTTGAGCGCGTCGAGCAGCGCCTGCACGTTCGACGCGCCGTCCTTCATTGCGACGACGATGCTCAGCTTCGGTTCCATTAGTGGCCGCGAAGCAATCGGGCGGCGCGCCGAAGCGCGATGTAGGCGTGGGCCCTCCCACTGGGCAGCGTGCGCACGAAGTTCGGCGAGCGCAGGTAATGGCTGTCGAGGCGCGGCACGGCGTCGAGTTGCGGCGTCTCGCCGACATAATTGAGCTTGGTGGTGACGGATGCGGCGTAGCGCTTCCGGGCGACCGCCCGAACCCGTTCGTTATGGTGGCCGTAAGGATAAGCGAAATAGCGCGGGCGCCTGCCGAGCCGGGCTTCGATCGCCGCGTCGGCCTCTTCCATTTCCGCCTCGATCTCGGAGCCGGGAAGCGTGCGTAAATCAGGATGGCTCGCGGTGTGGGCCTCGATCCGGAAGCCGGAAGCCTGTGTCTTTTCGAGCTGGTCCCAGTCCATCAGCTTAAACGGGGTAGCGTTCGCCGGCTGGCCCTCCCAGCGGTTATCACCGCCGACCTGCCGCGTAATCACGAAGACGTGCGCCGGGACCTGGCGCCTCGCGAGGATCGGCATCGCCGCGCTGAACACTGTTGCGATTCCGTCGTCGAACGTCAGCGCGACGCCGCGCGCGTTGGGGTCGCCAAGAAGCGCATCCAGGCTAAGGACGGGCAAATCGACTTCCGCCAGGGCATCGAGCAGCGACTCCAGGCCCGCCGGGGAAAAGGACAAGGGTCCCGGCAATTCGTCGATCGAATGGAAGGTAAGGACGGCGCGCATCAACCTGCGCCCTGCAGGACTTCGTCGATCTGGCTCAAGTAGCCGGCAATGTGATGTTCCTTTGTGAAACGCGCGCGATAGCCGGCCCGAGCGCGGGCTCCGAGCTCGTCTCGAAACGGCCCATCATCGACCAGCCGGCGGATTGCCGCCGCCAGCTCCGCTTCTCCGTCATAGAGTAGCCCGCCGCCGGTGGTGGCGACGAGTTCCGCAGCCCCGCCGGATGATTTGGCGACGATCGCGGGCGTGCCGCAAGCCGCGGCTTCAACGATCGTCAGCCCAAACGTCTCCGGGACCAGAGACGGGAAGACGACCGCCGCCGCGCTCGCGTAATGTTCAACCAGATGCTCCTGGTCGATTTTGCCGAGAAAGCGGATGTGCGGGTGATTCGCATATTCCGCGGTGAGCGCGGGCCTGAGTTCGCCCTGGCCAATGACGAGCAGCTCAATATCCGGCATTTGCGCGACGACTCGGAGGAGGTTCTGAATTCCTTTCAGCGCTGTCACGCGTCCAACGAACAGGATCCGGCGGGGATGAGCGGCGGGGAGTTCTCCGACGCCCGCGATGGACGAGAATAATGGCAGCACCTCGATCGGCCGGCTAATTCCGTTTGTCCGGTGCATCTCGGCGGTGAACTTGCTCGGTGCGAGCAGGCGATCGAGGACTTCCAGGCAGCGGTCGCGAAAGCCGGTGTAACGCCACAGCTGCGGCGGAAGGCCCGAGCGGATGGCGCAGGTGAAGCAGGTGCGCTTGTCGCAAGCGTAGCTGCGGTTCTTCCACAACGCGTGGGTCGGGCAGATCAGCCAATGATCGTGGAGAGACATGATGCGCGCGCGGGCTTGTCCCATACGCACCACGCCGGGGCCGCCCATCAGTGAAATATTGTGGAAATGGAGCACGTCGAACGGCGTCGCAAAGAAGATTTCGAGTGCGGGCGCATGCAGGACCGGCAGCCCGGTTTGCTGGCTGATGAGCGGCGCCAGCATACCCGCGTTGTGACGGATTCGGCGGACGTTCACTCCGTCTTCCCACGTCGGATCGACCTGATCTTCGTCCTTGCTGCGGACGAGATAGGCTTGCGTCGAAGCGATCACGTCAACGTCATGGCCCTGTTCGACCAGCGCTTTCGCCAAATTGCGAACGTAGGTCGCGTCCCCACCGTAACTGAAGGGCGGGTAGAAGGTGGTGACCATGCCAAAACGCATCAGGCGGTCCGCCGCGCATAAGCTTCGAGGAGGTCGAGCATGCGCGCGCCACTGGTGGCCCAGCTCAGCTCGGCCGACCGCGGCCGGCACTGCTGCTTGAGGCGGGCGAGTGCGGAAGCGTCGCCGGCCACCTGTTCGATCGCTCTCGCAATGTCGTCCGTCTGGTGCGGATCGAAGAACAGCCCGGCGGGGCCGACAACCTCGGCCACCGCCCCGCCCGCGGTCGCGATCACCGGAGTTCCGCAGGCGATCGCTTCGGCCGCGGGAAGACCGAATCCTTCGCTGAAGGCGGGCATCGCCACTACCATCGCGTCCGAATAAAGCGCGGGCAGGATATCGTCGGGCACGAACCCGGGAAAATGAACCCGGCCCCCGAGGCCCTTCGCCTTTACCGACGCATGCAGCTCGTCCGCATCGGAATGGAACCCGTCCCCCTTGGGATCGCCGGCAAGGACGAGATCGACATCGCTCAATTTGTCGCTGGCCACGGCCGTGGCGAAGCCCTCGATCAGTCCCGCCAAATTCTTGTGCGGGGCGAGACCTCCCACATAGAGGATCAACCGCTTGTCGGCGGGAAGTCCGAGGGCCTGGCGCGCCGAGCGCCTCGCGCCTTCGTCGAGTACCGGCCCGAACCGCGCATCGGCGGCCTCGAGGATGACGCTGATCTTTTCGCGCGGGATGTGGAGATAGCGCACGATTTCATTCCGCGCAGCCTCGGACACCGTGGCGATGTGCCGTGCCGAGCGGCGCGCCAGCCAGACCTTGAGGTTCCACAGCAAGCGGCCGCGCATCTGGGGCAGCACGAGATCGGTGAAATGCTCGGCGATGGCATCGTGGAAGGTGACGATGGTGGGGAGTCCGGGGCGGACCGGGAACCACGAATAGACTGCTGGAAACCAGAAGATATCGAGCCTCCGCGACGAAACCGCGCGCGAGAAGGCAAGCACGTCGCGTGGGCTGCGGTTGCCGTCGGCCACAGCTGAGTCGGTGACGGTCGCGGAGGTCTTCACCCGCACGACCTCGACGTTCGGCCGAAGCATCTCGGCGGCCGGCTCGCGGTCGAGGAAGAGCACGAACCGGTGCCCGCGCGGATCGGCCAGCATCGCCCCAAGCTGGCCGCGCGTGAATCGGCCGAAGCCACGCTGGTTGCACCAGGTCGTGGCGTCCACGCCCATGGTGAGGCCGCCGGTCAGCGCCATTGGTCGACGCTCTGCGACCGGGGCATGAGAGCGCCGACGAATTCGCCCGCGGCCCAGGCGGTGTGCTGCAACAACAGCCAGCCCAATGTCGAGGCCGACCCAAGCTGGCGAGGACCGGCTTGCCGCAAGGTTCTCGCGGTCAGAACGGCAGGCAGGAGGACGGATTTGGCCGCAGCCGTCGTACGGCGCAGAGGGCTCGTTGCTGAGAGACTAACGGTGATCCGTCCGTGATCGAAGCGCGTCTTGAGACTGGCTCCCTCGGGAAAGGCGCGGCCGTATTTGACGGCCATCGCCGGTGCCCACACGATCTTTCCGCCATTTTCGACAAGGCGTCGGAAAACTTCGCGATCGACGAGGCCCTCCGATCCGCGCGTCGCCTCCACGAGCGCGTCGCGGCGGAAGGCGAAGTTGCAACCCGGCAGAGCGGCGACGGACCCCGCCGGCTGCCGATCATTGTACCTTCCATATTCGGACAAGGTCAGCGCGCGCGTTTGAGGGGGCAGGCTTTCGGCGATGATGACCGGACCGCCGCACGCGACCACGCCTTCGCGGCGGAAGGCCGCAGCGACCGCGTCGGCCCAGCCATCGGCCGGAATGATCGTGTCCTCGAACAATGCCACGAGCGGCGTCGTTGCCAGCTCGACGGCGCTGCGGCGTTTCGCGGGAATATCCAGGCCATCGGCCACGCCTACAGTTTGGCCTCGTCCATCGGCGATGGTCCCGTCGCGGTGCACGGCGAGACAGGTCGCCGCTTGCCCAGCGACGGCGCGCAGACACTCGTCGAGCGCCTCGCCGCCGATGAGCGCGACGACGATGACGGTGAGATCCTCAACCATGCGCCGCCAGCGCGACGATCCTGTCGCGCGCCTCCGCGATGGTGATCGACTGCTCCGCGGTTATGGGCGGAGGCACGATCCCCCCGCTCTGCGCGGCGCGATAGAATTCGCCGACGAGCGTTTGCAGTCCGGGATAGGCGAATTCGCGCCGGGCGGTGCGGGCGGCGAGATTCATCCCCGCCGCGAGAAGGCCGAGGCCGTTCCGTTGGAACGGCTGCACGATCTTCGCCCCGCGCGAGACCTTGCCCGGCCACAAAACGGCGAAATCGTGGAAATTGTCGAGCTCCATCGTCCCGGCGCCGGCGGTGACCCGCGTCATGAAGCGCGTCGGCCGCCCGTTCATGCTGAGCTGCATCACAAGCACCGCCTCTGCGATCGGCGCACTGAGCAGCCATTCCCCCGGGGCTGAGCGGATGCAGGCCCAGTCGAGCGCAACGAGCTCTGCCGATGGCAGCAGTTTCTGCACCATTGACAGTGGATGCGGCAGGATGTCGGCGATCACCTCGGCCGGATCGAGCCCGTTCGCTGCCCCGGCGGAGCAGATGTC